>JALOOZ010000021.1 GCA_025454155.1 Thermodesulfobacteriota bacterium | reverse complement strand
TGGTCTTCCTCCCCGTACCTCAGGAGGGGGATCTGGGCGACGGTCAGGTCGAGGATGGGCTTCATCTCCGGCTTGAAGATGTATTCCATCATGTCGGTGCGGAAAAAACCCGGGGCTATGCAGTTGATCATGATGTTGTAGCGGGCGAGCTTCACTGCGAGATTCTTGGTGAGAACCTCGATGGCCGCCTTGGACGGGTTGTAGGCCACAGCCGGATGACCTTCTTCGATGGAGCCCCGTGAACCGAAGATGGACGAGATGTTGATGACCTTGCCCCCGCCCTTTTCCTTCATGACGTTGGCGGTCTTCTGGGTGAGGATCCACACGCCGCGCACGTTCACGGCAAAGATCTTGTCCCACTTGTCCAGGGGGAACTCCAGGGTCGGGGCGCCCCAGGTGATGCCCGCATTGTTCACCAGGATGTCGATGGTGCCGAATTCCTTCACGGTGGTGTCCACCAATCCGGTGATATCCTCTTCGGAGGCGGTGTCGCACTTGACGGCAAGGGTTTTCACGCCGAGCTTGGCCATCTCCTGTGCCGCCTTCTCGCAGTTTGCCAGTTTCCGGGATGCAATGACAAGGGAGGCCCCCGCTTCCGCCAGGCCCTCCGCGATGAACTTCCCTATGCCCCTGCCGCCGCCGGTGACGATGGCAACCTTGCCCTTGAGGTCATACATTTCTTTCACGTTCATGGAATATCCTCCTTGTGGTGGTTGGTGTCTCTCATGTGGCTTGATTCTTGGTGAAACTGCGCTCGAACAGGGCATGCAGCCTTTCCAGTGATCGCTCCTGGATGTCCCTGTGGAGGGATTCCCCCTGTGAATCCATGGTCACCAGGGCCGGCAGGTCCTGTACGGACAGGACCCACAGGGATTCGGGCTGGCCAAATTCCTGTAGGTACACCGCCTCCACCCGGGTTATTCGCCCGGCCAGGTACTGGGCAGCTCCGCCTATGGCGTGGAGGTATATGGCGCCGTGGGCCTTGAACGCGGCACGCGTCTTCTCCCCCATGCCGCCTTTGCCCATGATAGCACCGGGCCGGAAGCGCTCGATGATATCCGCCTCATAGGGCTCTTCCCGCATGGAGGTGGTGGGACCTGCGGCGGTTATCCTCCACTGTCCGTCTTCTTCGATCACCACCGGGCCGCAGTGATAGATCACCAGGCCCTGCAGGTCGATGGGCGGTATGCCGCCGGACGCCAGGTATTTGTGCACCTGGTCGCGGCCCGTTACGATCCTGCCTGAAAGGCTCACCATGTCGCCGATGGAGAGCTCTCTCGTGACATCTGGGGAAAGGGGGGAGGTGATGCGCTTCAGATCCACTTCCTGATGCCCCCCTTCCCATCGAGCTCCACACAATATCGCCGGGTGGCCCAGCAGGAATAGCTCACGGTCACGAAATAGCTGGCCGGGTGCCTGCCCGCGGTGCCGATCTTGCAGCCCAGCAGGGTCGTCCTTCCCCCGAGCCCCATGGGACCGAGGCCAAGGCCGTTGGCCTCCTGCAGGATGGTCTCTTCCATAGATGCCAGAACAGGCACGGGGTTCACGTCCTCCAGGTGCCGGAAGAGCTGTCTCTTGGCCAGAAGATATCCCGAGGCCCGGTCGCCCCCGATGCACACACCGAGGATGCCCGGGGAGCAGCCTTGGCCCTGGGCCTGGTATACGGAGTCGAGGATGCAGCGCCGGACCCCGTCGAGGTCCCTGCCCGCCGCGATCAAGGCCGACGGCAGGCTGTACTGGGTGCTCATGTTTTCCGAGCCGCCCCCCTTGAGCATGACGCTGACACGCACAGGGCCTCCGGCCGGCTCGAAGTGGACCTGAGGTACATGGGCACCCGTGTTGTCTCCGGTGTTCCTTTCGGTCAGCGGATCCACGCAGTTCTGTCTGAGGATGCCTTCACGCGTGAGACCCTTCACAGCCTCCACGATGGCCTCTTCGACGATGAAGAGGCCCTTGCCCGGCCTGGACTGGATGATGGCCAGCAACGCCCCGGTGTCCTGGCAGAGGGGGAGAGCCTTCTCATGGGAAAGGGAGGCGCTTTCCAGGATGATGCCCAGGGTCTCCTGCGCGATGGAGCCGGGCAGCTCATCATGATGGGCATGATTCATGGCCTTGAGGATGTCAGCCGGCAGCTCGGTGCAGGTGCGTCGGATGAGCTCATACATGCTCTTGTGCACCCGGATGCTGTCCATGGGGCTCTGTATAACACAAGGGGCGGCAGGTTTTCAAAGGGTACAACGAAGAACGGTTCTATCAGGGATCAGATCGGGAGGTCAAGGTCCCATGCGCTCCATGTCGTGCATGGTGTTGATGTTGGAGAACAGGACCCCGGGTTCGCCGAAGCGCCTGATCTCCTCCTCGTGGATGAACAGGGTGTCGACCGTTTCGATGAGGGAAAAGATCCTGAACTCGTCGCGCGCCAGGAGCGCTTCCGCATGGGGGATGACCGTCCTGCGGTAGATGGCATGGAGGGGCTCCCTGCCTTTCGACCACGTGGGTATGACAATGTCGTGGGTTCCTGTGAGGGATACCATGTGGGCGATCAGGCCGCTGTTGAGGTTCGGCATGTCAGCGGCGCAGACGAAGCAGGACTCCGCCCCGGTTGCGCTCAGTGCGGTGTAGATGCCCCCCAGCGGACCGCAGCCGGGCCTGATGTCCTCTATCACCCGGAACCGCTCCAATCCCGGGCGCTCATGCCCCACCAGGACGATGTCATCGAAGAGCGGGCGCAGGACGCTTACCACGTGTTCGACAAGGGGGGCACCCCTGAACGCGGAGAGCACCTTGTCACTGCCGAATCTTCTGGATTGTCCCCCGATGAGCGCTACACCGATCATGAGGTGTTCTTGTAGAGGGTATGCCCATTGCCGTCAAGGGGGAGTCGAGCCCCCGATCCTATCATCGCCCCGGTTCTATAACCTTGAGGAGGGTGCCGGTTTTCATCGTCTGCCCCGGGATGCCGCCGTTCAGGCTGACGGCCTCCTTGAGCCTGTTCTCTTGAACACCCAGCGACCGGAGAGTCCTTTCAAGGGTGTCAGCCCTGGTGGCGGTCCGGATCCTGATGAGGTCCGGTTTCCGGTTTATCTTCCTCTGGTCGGACAGTTCCCTGAACCCGCCCGACGTGTCGTCGAAGATCGTATGATAGGCATCGAACAGGCGCGGGTTGGTGATGCCGTGGAACACATAGACCTCCCTGCCTTTCTGTATGAAGCAGGACACGAGGCGAATGGCGCCCCCCTTGGAAGGGATGTCCGCCAGCAGGCGCAGCGCATTCAGCCCGGATATCGTGAGCGCCTCGCTCTTGATGGCCTTGGCACGGTTCTCGGAAACAAACCGGGCTGCAGCCTCTTTGGGTGATGCGCCCGGGGCCAGGGTGAAGATGATGGCCGCATCCCCTTTCTGTGACTGCATCTGGACCTGGGTCGTGGTGTTGCTCACCTTCCATCCGGCAGGCACGGGAAACTGAAATCTCATCCCCGGGTGGTAGAAGAAGCCAGCCTCCTCGTAACCCTGCCGGGGATCTTCGCCGTATGCGAGGCCATCGATGGCCTTCAGGTACACCTCGCGGTTTACGGACAGTTCCCTGGCGCCCGACGCTGCCTTCCAGTCCCGGGCCTGAGACCTGACGGCGGCTATGCGGTCATCGGGGCTCGGATGGGTGGAGAACCAGGCAGGCAGACCGCTCCGGTCCGATCCCGGATTCATCCTCTCCAGGGTCTCGAAGAAGCCGGCGAGCTTTTCCGCGTCAAAGCCGGCCTTCGTGGCATATTCGACGCTCAAGGCATCCGCCTGACGCTCGTTGTCGCGGCTGAAGCCCATGAAGATCACCCCCATGCCCAGGCGGGTGAGACCCGATACGAGGGGAACTCCCAGGAGGTCCGGAACGATGAGACCGAGCTGGGCCACCTGGGCACGGCTGTACTGCTGGGCCGAATGACGGGCCGCTATGTGTCCGATCTCGTGCGCCATGACGCCTGCAAGCTCCGCCTCGTTGTCGATGGCGGCGAGGATGCCCCGGGTAAAGTACACGTATCCGCCCGGTGCGGCAAAGGCATTCACCACCGGGGCGTCGATGATCTTGAGATGGTAGGTTATCCGCGGGCGGTGGGAAAGCTTCGCCATGCGCTGGCAGATACCGTCGAGATAACCCGTGAGGCGGGCATCCTCATAGAGGCCGAAACTCCTGGTGATCTCTGCATCGGCCTTCATTCCCAGCCGGGTCTCATCCTCGTCGGACAGGAGCATGAACTCCTTCTCGCCGCTCACCGGGTTCCGTGCACACGAGAGGGGCACGAGCAGGAAACAGAAAACACTGAGGGCGCACAGGGCTGTTTTCATGAGCCTCGTCTCCATGAAAGACAAACATACCACAGAAAGCTTCCGAAGCATAATGTGCCGTTGGGGGCGATCGCCACTCATTTCCACCCTGGATCCCCGAATGGCTGATGCATGGGGAGAGAACCCAACAACTATGGTGTGTGCTCCTGTACATTCAGGTGAAGAAACCCTATCGAGGAGAAAGAACCGGTCCATGGAATCCCCCTGGGATTGAACATTTCATTCCATGGCCTGAATGTTTCAATAAACAGGAACGAGGAGAGCGCGGGGCAACGCTTTCTTAACCGGCTGATATTACATTCTTACACACGCCAGGAACTATTGGAACGGAACTTGCTTCACTTGAGGAGGAGAAAAAGGAAATAATGACCGGGGCGGTATCTTCCGTGCACAGGCACGATGGGAAGCGATAGGAGAGAAAAGATGTTCACAATAAAGATCGACAACAGGACATGCACCGCAGAGGGCACCATGACCATCATCGATGCCGCACGTGCAAGCGGCATTAAGATCCCTGCCCTGGGATACGACCCGAGGGTCAGCCCCCCCAGCACCACTGAAGTCTCCTTTGTGGAGGTTGCGGAGGGCCCCGGAAGGAGGTTCGTATCCGCTACATCGACCCACGTCACCGATGGCATGGAGATCTTCACGGAATCCGACGCCCTGACCAGCTACCGCAGGATCTACCTCCAGGCCCTGCTGAGGAATCATTACGGTGATTGTGAGGCGCCCTGCGTGCTGCGCTGCCCCGCCCGAATCGACATCCAGAAATATATATATCACGTGGCCTCGGGCAATTTCGCCGAGGCCCTCGAGATCATCAAGGACAGCAACCCGCTGCCCGCCGTTTGCGGGCGTGTGTGCCCTCACCCCTGCGAGGCCGAATGCCGACGCAACGCCCTGGACGGCGCGGTGAACATCAACGGGATCAAACGCTTTGTAGCTGACTGGGACAGCTATCAGCTCTCCCCCTACAAACCGGTGTGCGAACCAGATACGGGTTTCAAGGTCGCCGTAGTCGGGGCAGGGCCGGCAGGATTGGCCGCAGCCTGGTTCCTGCGGAGGAAAGGCCACCAGGTTACGATCTTCGAAATGCAGGAGGCGGCCGGCGGCATGCTCCGCTGGGGGATCCCCTATTACCGCCTTCCGGAAAAACGGCTCGATGCAGAGATCCAGGCCATCCTCGACCTTGGCGTCGACATCCATTACAACAGGAAGCTGGGGCGGGACTTCACCCTTGATTCCCTGAAGAGGGAAGGGTTCCACGCGGTTTTCGTGGGCCTTGGAGCCCAGAAGGCCACGGCCATCGGTGTGGATGGTGAGGATCTGCCCGGGGTGATGTCCGGTCTCGATTTTCTCGCAAGGCTGGCCAGGGGTGAACGACCAGAACTGGGTGAGAGAGTCCTGGTCATCGGCGGCGGCAATACGGCCATGGATGCTGCCCGCAGCGCCGTCAGAATGGGGGCCAGAGACGTGACCATTGCCTACCGCAGGACGCGCCAGGAGATGCCTGCCCAGGAGATCGAGATCGAGGAGGCCATCGAGGAGGGCGTCAACATCCAGTACCTGACGGCACCGACAGCCATCAGGTCGAACGGAGCCATGCTCCAGATGACCTGTGTCCGCATGGTCCTGGGAGAGCCCGACAAGAGCGGCAGGCGCAGGCCTGTCCCTGTCCCCGATTCGGACTTCACCCTGAGCGCCAATACCGTCATCTCCGCCATCGGCCAGGCCGTGGACGGATCCTGCATGGGCGATGAGGGCCTGGTGGACAAGTGGGGCAACGTCAGAGCCGACCAGACGACCATGCAGACACCGGTGCCCTGGGTCTTCTCCGGCGGCGACTGCGTCACCGGCCCGGATATCGCCATCGCCGCCATCGGCGCCGGGCAGAGGGCCGCAGCCGCCATCGATCAGTATGTGCGGACCGGAAGCGTTTCCCCCTCCGCCGAGCCTTACACCTGCTCCAAGGGTGACTGGCACGACGTGCCGGCCGAGACCTTCAAGGGCATCACACCTGCAGACCGCACCGAGGTCCAGGCCCTTGAACCCTCGGTCAGAAGGAACACCTTTGACGAATCCACCGTTACATGGGACACGGAGACGGCAATGGCGGAAGCGCAGCGCTGCCTTGCATGCGGATGCACCGAGCGGTACGGCTGCGAGCTTCGTCAGTTTGCGAGCTTCTACGGCGTCAGTTTCGATGAGGCCCGGCCTGCAAGGCCCCTGCCCATCGATGACAACCACCCGATCCTCACGCGGGACCCCGGCAAGTGCATCCTGTGCGGGCTGTGCCTCAAGGTATGCCGCGAGATGGAAGGGGTGTCGGCGCTGAGCTTCTATGAAAGCGACAATGTCCTCACCATCGGGCCCAATGACCATCGACCCCTGGATCTGACCGCCTGTGTGGCCTGCGGTCATTGTGCAACGGTGTGTCCCACGGGAGCGCTTACCCTCAAGCCCATGCTCCCTCAGGTATACCGCGCGCTCCAGAACCCGGAGCAAACCGTGGTGGCCCAGATCGCGCCGGCCGTACGTGCCGCCTTCGGCCAGCATTACAATATGCCCTCCGAAGAAGTCATGCCGGCCCTGGCGGCGGGACTGAAGCAGGTCGGCTTCAACTTCGTCTTCGACACCTGCTGGGCCGCAGACCTGACCATCATGGAAGAGGGCACCGAGTTCCTGAGCCGTCTTGCCGAGGGAGGCGTGCTGCCGCAGATAACGTCGTGCTGCCCTGCCTGGGTGAACTACTGCGAGAAGATGGCCCCGGACATCCTGCCCCACCTGTCTTCGTGCAAATCGCCCCAGCAGATGTTCGGCGCGGTCATGAAACACTATTTCGCAAAACAGCTCAAGGTACGGCCCGAACTGCTGTACTTTGTCTCCATCATGCCGTGCAACGCCAAGAAATACGAGGCGCGTCGCCCCGAGTTCACTGCCGAAGGCACACCCGACGTGGACGCGGTCCTGACCACCAATGACATCATCGAGATGTTCATGGATAAGCACGTCGATCCCAGGGCTGTCAAGCCGGTGCCGGTGGACGCATTCTTCGGCAAGGTGAGCGGGGCCGGCATCATCTTCGGCGCCAGCGGAGGAGTTGCTGAAGCGGCCCTGCGCCTCGCGGCGGAGCGCGTCACGGGAAAACGACTTGAAGGCTTCAACTACGAAGGTGTCAGGGGGCTCGAGGGGGTGAAGGAGACCACGGTGACCCTGGGGGACACCAAGGTTCGGCTGGCCGTGGTGAGCGGTCTGCAGAACGCCCAGCAGCTCATCGACCGCATCCGTGCCGCGGACGCCCCGTACGACCTGATAGAAGTCATGGCCTGTCCTGGTGGCTGCATCAACGGATCCGGCAACCCGGCCCCGCAGCTCAGGAGCGATACGGCGGACCGCCTGGAGGTCCTCTACCGCCTCGACCAGAGCGCACCCATAAGGACGAGCCAGGACAACCCCGCTGTCCAGGCGATCTACACCAATTGGCTGGGAGAACCGGACAGCGAGACTTCGCATCATGTCCTTCACACCACCTACCGGCGCCGTTCCATGCGGCTGGAGGAAACGAAGATTGAAGAGACGATCAAGGCTCTGCCGGTCATCGACGTAGGGGTCTGCATCGGCACGAACTGCTACATCAGGGGTTCGTGGCGTCTCCTGGAGGGCCTGGCGGCCGAGCTGAAGCGCAGGGGCCTTTCCGAGCGTTTCCGGATCAAGGCGCGGTTCTGCACCGGCCAGTGTGCAGGCGGCCCCAATGTGGTGGTCGGCGGGAAGATCATCGGCCAGGTGGACACGGATAATGCAGCGGGATTCATCGACGCCCATCTGGCGCAGTTGCTCGATGGGACGAAAGGGTAGGGAGAACCGGGAAGATGCTCATCATCACCATCTGCGTGGGAAGCTCATGCAGCCTCCGGGGCTCGGACGATCTGGCCTCTGAGATCCAGCGCCTCATCGAGAAGGAGAACCTCCAGGGCCTGGTGGACATCGTCGGAGCCTTCTGCATGGACACCTGCTCAAAGGGGGTGTCCGTACGCGTCGGAGACAAGGCATACAGCGGCATCCGGCCCGAGGATGCGGAGCCCTTTTTCTACAAGGAGATCATGGGAAAGGTCAACACAAAGCTGTTAAAGAGATGAGGAGAACCCATGAGTGAACCGGTCATCATGACGAATCCCGCCCGCTGCAGAGACTGCTACCGCTGCGTGCGCAACTGCGATGTCAAGGCCATACGGATCAAGGAAGGACAGGCCCAGGTCGTACCCGAGCTCTGCATCCTGTGCGGCACCTGCGTCCGGAGCTGCCCGCAGAAGGCAAAGAGCATACGGAGCGCCAGGCAGGATATCATGACGGCCCAGAAGGAGGGCCGGAAGATCGTAGCCTCGGTGGCGCCCTCGGCCCCTGCCTTCTTTGACATGGACAGCTTTGCGGATCTGGAGAAGGCCCTGAAGGACCTCGGGTTTCATGCCGCAGAGGAGACCGCGGTGGGTGCCCAGATCGTGGCAGAGGCCCACCGGGAATATGTCGAGCAGAGCCGTGACTCCTGGCCTGTCATCGCCTCGGCGTGCCCGGTGGTGGTGAACCTCATCGAGCAGTACCACCCGGATCTGATACCCCACCTGGCCCCCGTAGTCTCGCCCATGATGGCCCACGGGAGACTGCTTGCCAGGAAGTACGGAGATGATGCCTTCATCGTCTTCATCGGCCCGTGCATTGCAAAGAAGATGGAGATGTACGACGAGTCGGTCGCGGGAGGGATCCATGCCGTCATGACCTTCCTGGGACTACACGAGTGGTTGACCGAAGCCGGCATCCAGTGCAGTCCTGTCCCGGAGTTCATCGAGGCCCCTCCCCAGGAAAAGGCCAGGCTGTTCCCCATCGAGGGCGGTCTTGTCGGCACGGCCAGAATGAATACGGATATCCTGGAGAGCAGCATGATCATGGCCTCGGGCCTGAAGACCTGTCTTGATGTCTTCGACGACATCAGGGCGGGCACACTCAAGGCAAGCCTGGTGGAACTCCTGGCCTGCAAGGGAGGGTGTGTGAACGGCCCGGCCATGGCCGATGTGAAGGGGGGCATATACCTGGCGCGCCAGAAGATCATCGAGTTCCATGCCCGCAACCGGCACGACCTGCATGTCGAAAGGAAGGACTGGCCGTCACTGGAACGTGCCTACCGGGACAGGAAGGTACATGTGCCGGAGTTCAGCGAGGAGGAGATCCAGGAGGTCCTGCACCGTGTGAACAAGTTCACCCCGGAAGACGAGCTGAACTGCGGTGCCTGCGGATATTCCAGCTGCAGGGAAAAGGCGGTCGCAACGCTTCGCGGAATGGCCGAAGTCACCATGTGCATACCCTACATGCGCAGCCGTTCAGAATCACTGAAGCAGGTGGTCATGGACGTCACGCCGAACTCCATCATCATCTTCGATAACGACCTCATCATCCACGACATGTCGCCCTCTGCGGAGAAGCTCTTCGGGTGCAGGCAGGCAGACGTCGAGGGCAAGCACCTCTCGGCACTCATATCCGTCCTGGACGACTTCGTCTCAGTGCGCGACACCGGCAAACCCGTCATGGGCAAGGCGCGACGCTTGCGGGAAGACATCATGGCCGAGGAGAACATCGTGAGGGTGGAGGGACAGCCACTCATGGTCGCCATCATCCGTGACCTCACCAAGCGGGAGAAGGAGCGGGAGAAATACAAGGCCATCAGGAAGGAGACCCTGGAGCGTACCCGCGAGGTTGTGAGCAAGCAGATGCGTGTGGCCCACGAGATCGCCCACCTCCTGGGGGAGACAACGGCTGAGAGCAAGACCACCTTTTCCCACCTGGCCAAGCTCCTTGATGAGGAGTGAAGGACGTGAGGCAGATCGTCGAGTTCTCCTGGGAAAGCCTGAACAAGGCCGGCGAGGAGCTGTGTGGCGACTCGGTCATGATCAGGTCAAAACCTGAATCGTTCGTTGCCGTGCTCTCAGACGGCCTGGGCAGCGGTGTGAAGGCCCACATCCTCTCCACGCTCACCGCCGAGATCGCTGCTAGGATGTCCGAATCGGGGGCATACATCGAGGACGTGATGCAGACCCTTGCCGAGACCCTGCCCGAGTGCAGCGTCCGGAAGCTCGCCTATGCCACCTTTGCCGTGCTCACGGTCAATCAGGGGAGAGATGCCCATCTCGTGGAGTTCGACTCGGCGCCGCTGATCCTGGTGCGGGACGGAGCGATCGTTTACCTCCCCATGGAGGAGCGGATGGTGGGCGACCGGAAGATCCGGGAGGTGCGGTTCGAATGCCGGGAGAACGACTTCATGGTCCTCATCAGCGACGGATACGAGCATGCCGGCCTCGGAGGCATATACCGGCTGGGCTGGGGCTGGAACAATATCGCCAAGGCGGTGCAGCGCTTCGTGCAGGCCGGGATCGTGGACACCTTCAAGCTGACCCAGGCGCTGTCCAAAACCTGTCTCAAGCTCTATGAGGACAGGCCCGGGGACGATGCGACGGTCATCGGCATGAAGGTGAGGCCAGCCATCTCCGCCACCGTGCTGACCGGACCGCCGGCGAACAAGGACCTGGACGAGTTCGCGGTGAAGAGGCTCATGAGTTCACAGGGGGAGAAGATCATCTGCGGGGGCAGCACGGCTCAGATGGCTGCCCGGGTGCTGGGAGAAGAGCTTGTGGTGGACTGGGTCCCCCCGGCAAAACGCAAGAAGGGCGCTCCCATGCAGAAGAAGGGGTCGCCGCCCACGGCCTTGCTCAACGGCGTGGACCTGGTCACGGAAGGCATCCTCACCCTGGGGCAGGCGGCGGAGATCCTCCGGGCATCCAGGACCATCTACGACCTGCCCAAGGACGACGACGCGTCCATCCGCCTCGCACGCTCCCTGCTCATGGCCGACGACATACGCTTCATCGTGGGCAGCGCCATCAACCCGAACCAGGTGGCTGACATCATCAGGGGTGAGCCCATGCGGATGGTCTACATCAGGGAACTGGTGCAGGTGCTGTCGGCGCACGACAAGTACGTGGAGGTGGAGAAGGTCTGATGCTTCAGGTTCCACTCGTCCCACCTAGACGGTTCATTCATCCCCATGAACGATCAATCGTGTGGACTCGGATTTGACAGGCTCACCCCGGGGGAGGGTGATCCTCACGATCGTGCCTGTGGGGCCGCGGGAAGGATCGGCGTTGGATTCCACCGCGATCGCTCCTCCATGCGCCTTGATCGCCGCATAGGCGGTGGGCAACCCGAGGCCCAGACCTTCACCCACGGGCTTGGTGGTGAAGAACGGCGTGAAGAGCTTATCCATGTGCTCCTGCGTGATTCCCGTGCCCGTGTCTTTGACGGTTATCACGACCTGTCGCTCATCTCCAAAGATACCGACATCCAGCGTACCCCCTTCGGGCATGGCCTCGACTGCATTGGCGGCCAGGTTGGCAAAGGCCGCGCCGATGCGTTCCCCATCGATCCATGCCATGGGATCGGAGATTTCCGTTTCAATGGATACCCTGATGGTGTCCGGCCTTTCCAGGGCACGGGTCAACCCCTCGATCAGGCTGACGATATCCGTCCATCGCAGGGGCGGACTCTCCAAGGTGAAGACTCTTGTGTCATGAGGTCGAGACGTATTCTGATCCATGGGCGTGTCCCTCGGGAAGGGCATATTACCAGCCCATGCTCTCATTCTCAAGGAATAAAGAGGCCCGGGATAAGGTGTCTTTGCCCTTGCCGTGTCCGCACACAAACCAAGCATGGGCGGATGCATGCCTGTCCTGTATATTCGGTAATATCTCATCAATTTGCCGTATAGGATATCTCGGGAATCAGATGTGGAGCTGAGTCAATGAGGATGTTGTTGCCGCTTTCAATCCAACCTGTCAAAGCTGGGACCGGCCCCGTGGTTTTCCTGATCCTGAATCCTGAACCACCATTCAGTTTCCGCTTGATGAGCTTGACAATGCATGATAAGGAAATATGCGCGAAAGCGTCAAGACAACAACGCGACTCAATACGCGATAGGGGGTAAACCGTGGCAGCAGTCGATACAAACATGACGGATGCGGGTCTGGCGGAGTTCACGGCCGAACAGCTCGCGCAGGTAGACAAGATCATCGCGGATCACAGGGGAAAACCCGGCGCCCTGATCCCTGTGCTCGAGCAGGTCCAGGAGGTGTGCGGATATCTGCCCATGGCAATCCAGACAGTAGTGTCTGACGGGCTCGGCATTCCCCTTGCAAACGTGTTCGGCGTGGTCACCTTCTACTCCTTCTTCACCATGATCCCCCGGGGCAAGCACGTCATCCGCGTGTGCCTCGGCACGGCCTGCTACGTGAGAGGCGGACAGAATATTCTTGACAAGATGAGCCAGGTCCTCAAGATCGAGCCGGGCGGATGCACGGAAGACAGGAACTTCTCCCTGGAGACGGTGCGCTGCCTTGGCGCATGCGGACTTGCACCGGTGGTGGTCATCGATGCGGACACCCACGGGCAGGTGAAACCGGCCAAACTCGAGCAGGTGCTCGCGAAGTATAACTAGGAGGAGCGCGATGGCGAAACTGACGATTGACGATCTGAAGAAGATCAAGGACAGGGTTGAAAAGGAAGACCAGTTCAGGGCCGGCACCAAGAGGATCAAGCTCACTGTGCACATGGGCACCTGTGGAATCGCTTCCGGTGCCAAGGAGATCCTGGACACCTTCATGAGCGAGATCAGCGAGAACAACGTGAACGATGTGCTCATCACCACCTCGGGGTGCATCGGCATCTGCAGCAGGGAACCGCTGGCGACCGTCGAGGAGCAGGGCAAGGAGCCCATCGTCTACGAATTTCTGAACCCGAACAAGGCCAGGCAGATCTTCAAGCGCCATGTCATGAGCGGAGAGGTGCAGATGGACTTCGTCATGGCCAGGGGTACGGAGCACGACAAGAAGGGGGTTGGTCAATGAAGGTCTTCCGCGCACACATACTCACCTGCGGCGGCACCGGATGCAACGCCTCCGGCAGCGAAGCCGTCCACAGGGCCGTGGTCCAGGAACTCATCGCCAAGAATCTCACCGACGAGGTCTCCGTGGTGGAGACAGGCTGCAACGGCTTCTGTGCGGCAGGCCCCATCATGGTCATCTATCCGGAAGGCACCTTCTACCAGTACGTGAAGGCCGAGGACGTTCCGGAGATCGTCGAAGAGCATATCGTCAAGGGCCGTCCGGTGAAGAGGCTCATGTACAAGGAGCCCTCTACGGATCAGCCCATTCCCCACATGCTCGATATCCCGTTCTTCGGCAAGCAGAAGCTCGTTGCCCTGAAGAACAGGGGGCTCATCGACGCCGAAAAGATCGACGAGTACATCGCCAGAGAAGGCTACATGGCTGCGGCCAAGGCACTGACACAGATGAGCCCGGACGAGGTCATCGACGAGGTGAAGAAGTCCGGTCTCCGCGGCCGTGGGGGCGGAGGGTTCCCCACCGGCATGAAATGGTCCTTTGCCCGCAAATCCCAAGGCGATGTCAAGTACATCCTCTGCAATGCCGACGAGGGCGACCCGGGCGCATTCATGGACCGTTCCATCCTGGAGGCCGATCCCCATGCCGTGCTCGAAGGCATGATCATCGGCGGTTACTCCATCGGCGCGAACGAAGGCTACATCTACTGCCGGGCCGAATACCCGCTGGCCATCAAACGGCTCAACATAGCCATCGACCAGGCCAGGGAGTACGGCCTGCTGGGCAAGAACATCCTTGGCACAGACTACAGCCTGGACATCCACGTCTACCAGGGCGCCGGAGCCTTCGTGTGCGGCGAAGAGACGGCGCTCATGAACTCCATCGAGGGCAAGCGGGGCATGCCGCGCCCCCGGCCGCCGTTCCCGGCCAGCAAGGGCCTGTGGCAGAAGCCTTCCGTGCTCAACAACGTCGAGACCTATGCCAACATCGCGCAGATCATCCTGAACGGCGGAGCATGGTACGCATCCATGGGAACCGAACGCTCCAAGGGGACCAAGGTCTTCGCCTTGACCGGCGCGGTCAACAACGTGGGCCTGGTGGAGGTCCCCATGGGCACATCCATCGGCGATATCATCTTCGACATCGGCGGCGGCATCCGCAACGGCAAGCAGTACAAGGCGGCCCAGCTGGGCGGCCCCTCCGGCGGCTGCATCCCCTCCGAGGCCCTGAACACCCCCACCGACTATGAAGAGATCATCAAGCTCGGCGCCATCATGGGATCCGGCGGCCTCATCGTCATGGACGAGGACACCTGCATGGTGGACACGGCCAAGTTCTTCATGGAGTTCTGCCAGGAGGAATCCTGCGGCAAGTGCACCCCGTGCCGGGAAGGCACCAAGCGCATGCTCGAGATCCTCAAGCGGATCTGCCATGGCGACGGCAGGGAGGGTGACATCGAGCTGCTGGAAGACCTGGCGGCAGTCATCAAGGATTCCGCCCTGTGCGGGCTCGGCCAGACGGCCCCGAACCCGGTACTGTCAACCATCCGCTATTTCAGGCACGAATACGAGGCGCACATCTACGACAAGAAATGCCCCGCAGTGGTCTGCTCCAAACTCTTCAAGTCGCCCTGCCAGCATGCATGCCCCATCGAGATGGACGTCCCGGCCTACATAGCGCTGATCAGGGCCAACAGGCTGGCCGATGCATTCAGGGTCATGAAGAGGACCAACCCGTTCCCCGGCGTATGCGGCAGGGTCTGCCCGCAGTTCTGCGCCAACAAGTGCCGGAGGGGACAGCTCGACGAGCCCATGGCCATTGCATGGCTCAAGCGCTACATCGCGGACAACGCCAAGCGGCCCAAGATCGACCAGGTCCCGGTCACCCGCAAGGAGAAGGTTGCCGTCGTCGGCGGCGGCCCGGCAGGTCTTACTGCAGCACAGGACCTGGCACTGCGCGGCTACAAGGTCACCGTGTTCGAAGAGCTGCCCTTTGCAGGCGGCATGATGCGCTATGCCATACCCGAGTACCGAATGCCCAGGGACATCGTGGAACAGGAGGTCGATGACATTCGCGCGCTTGGTGTGGAGATCAAGACCAATACAAGGATAGGAAAGGACATCAGCTTCGAACAGCTCCGCAAGGATTTCGACATCGTGGTCATCGCAGTGGGCGCCCACAAGAGCTGGAAGCTCGACATCGAGGGCGAAGACCTCTCCGGCGTCTGGGGTGCGGTGGAGTTCCTCCGCGAGGTCAACCTGGGCAGGAAGGTGAACGTGGGTACGAAGGTCGCCATCGTAGGCGGGGGCAACTCCGCCATCGACGCTGCCCGGACCGCCAAGCGCCTGGGCGCCAAGGATGTCACCATCCTGTACCGGAGAGAGCGCAAGGACATGCCCGCATGGGAGAACGAGATCGTTGCGGCCGAGCATGAGGGCGTCAAGATCGAGTACCTGGTGGCCCCGGTGAAGCTCATCGGCAAGAACGACAAGCTCATGGGCGTCGAGTGCCAGCGCATGAAACTGGGCGAATTCGACCGCTCCGGCAGGCGCAAGCCCATCGCAATTCCCGGCAGCGAGTTCACCCTGGCCGTCGACACCATCGTGCCCGCCATTTCTCAGAACACCGATGCATCGTTTATCCCGACGGGCTCCGACGTGACCATCGACAAGTGGGGCGGCATCAAGACCACCGGCAAGGCCAAGAACAGGACAACGGCCGACAACGTGTTCATCGCCGGCGATGCGGCAAGCGGTCCGGCCACGGTGGTGGAGGCCATCGCCATGGGCCACAAGACCGCGGCCGATGTGGACGGCTTCATCCGGGCCAGGAACAACGAGCCAGCCTACCGGGTCCCACCCGAGGAAGCCATCGAGATCCCCTTCGAGGTGGACGAGGAAGTCATAGAGACGCCCAAGGGCAAGATGCCCGAGCTCAAGAAGTCCGAGCGCATGATCAGCTTCAAGGAAGTTGAGCTGGGTTATTCCAAGAAGACAGCCCACAGAGAGGCCTGCAGGTGCCTGCGCTGCGACGCGGAGCTGTAGGGCCACAACAACAGGAGAAGACACCAATGGTTAATCTCACGATCGACAACTTGAAGATGAGCGTGCCGGAGGGCAGCACCATTCTGGAGGCGGCCAAGTCCGCAGGCATCAATATCCCCACCCTGTGCGCCTGGCCCGAGATCCATCATACGCCGGGGGCCTGCAGGGTCTGCATGTGCGAGGTGGAAGGCCAGAGAAACCTGGTGGCCTCCTGCGTGTTCCCGGTCTCCGAGGGCATGATCGTCAAGACCACCACCGAGCGCGTGCGCCATGCCCGCAAGCTCAATGTGGAGCTGCTCCTTTCCAACCACCCCACCGACTGTAACATCTGTATCCGCAACGGCAGCTGCGAGCTCCAGAAGGTGGCCGAGGCAGTGGGCTTAAGGACCGTGCGCTTCGAGTACCCCCAGTACAAGGAGAAGAAGCTCGACCAGTCCAGTCCCTCCATCGTGCGCGACTCCACCAAGTGCATCAAGTGCTACCGCTGCGTGACCGTGTGCGAGGAGATCCAGACCGCCTGCGTCCTGCAGCCCTCCTTCCGGGGCGACAAGGTGTTCATCGGTCCCCCCTTCGACCTGCCGCTCATCGAGACCAACTGCACCATGTGCGGTCAGTGCGTGCTGGCCTGCCCCGTGGGCGCGCTCTACGAGAAGGACGACACCGAGGCGGTATGGGCGGCATTGCAGGACCCCACCAAACACGTGGTTGTCCAGGAGGCCCCGGCAATCCGCGCCGCCCTGGGCGAGGACCTCGGCATGCCCGTGGGCACCCTGGTCACCGGCAAGATGCTCACGGCGCTGCGCCGCCTGGGCTTCGACAAGATATTCGACACCAACTTCACAGCTGACCTCACCATCATGGAAGAGGGCAGCGAGCTGCTGCAGAGGGTGAAAGAGGGCGGAACGCTGCCCATGATAACCTCCTGCTCGCCAGGCTGGATCAAGTTCTGCGAGCACTTCTACCCTGACCTGCTCCCGAACCTGTCCACCTGCAAGTCACCCCAGCAGATGATGGGTGCACTCATCAAGTCATACTATGCCCAGCAGGCAGGGATCGACCCCAAGGACATCGTGTCGGTCTCCATCATGCCGTGCACGGCCAAGAAGTTCGAGTGCCAGCGCGACGAGATGAGCGACAGCGGGTACCAGGACGTGGACTACGTGCTCACCACCCGTGAGCTCTCCCGCATGATCAAGCAGGCGGGCATCGACTTCGCCAACCTGCCCGACAGCGACTACGACAACCCGCTGGGCGAGTACACAGGCGCCGCAACCATTTTCGGAGCCACAGGCGGTGTCATGGAAGCAGCTTTGAGGACCGTTTACGCCATCGTTACCGGCACCAACCTCGAGAGCATGGACATCACCCCGGTCCGAGGCCTGGAAGGCGTGAAGGAAGCCTCTGTTGAAGTGGGCGCTCTGGGTAAGGTGAAGGTCGCCGTAGCCCATGGCCTGGCCAACGCCCGCAAGCTCATGGAACAGATCCGTGCAGGGAAAGCCGACTATGCATTCGTAGAGGTCATGTGCTGCCCGGGCGGCTGCGTATCCGGCGGCGGACAGCCCATCGCACCCAGCAATGAGAAGCGCATCACCAGGGCGGCCGCCCTGTACAAGGACGACGGCGCGGTGCAGAAGTTCCGCCAGTCCCACGAGAACCCGTCCGTCAAGAAGATCTACGAGATCTTTCTGGAGAAGCCGCTGGGCCACAAGTCCCACGAACTGCTCCATACGAATTACGTCCACAGGGGAACGGATATGCCCCATGGGAAGAAAGCGAGTGTAAAAAAAGCCAAGCACTAAGACAAACTTAAAGAGCACCAGACCTGCGAGGGAGGTTCGATAAAGATCTGACCTTGAGGGTAACGAGAAGGACTTGACACAAGACCTTTACCCTTACACGCAGGGTAGAGGTCTTTTTTTGTGGAGAAGAGGCAATGGAAGAAAAATCGAGAAGAATCGGAGTGGTGAGCATTATCATCCATAAGAGAATTGAGTCAGCCATGAAGGTGAACGAGATCATCACCCAGTACGGCGACACCATCATCGGCCGAATGGGCATACCCTATGATCCCAAGGGAATCCACATCATAGCACTCATCATACACGGTACTACCGACGACATCGGGGCTCTCACCGGCAAGCTCGGGAACCTGCCCGACGTGGAGGTGAAGACGGTACTTACCAAGGCATGAGGAGGAAGTCATGCAGGATTTCATCAACGATACGCTTATAGCAGAAACCCTGGCACGCGCGGAAAACCCGGACAGGGAAAGGGTGCGTGAGATCATAGAAAAGTCAAAGGAGCTCAAGGGTCTTTCCCCTCATGAGGTGGCTGTCCTGCTCCAGACAGAGGACAAGGACCTCATCGCAGAGATCCTGGGCACGGCCCGCACCGTCAAGCGCGAGATCTACGGCAACCGGCTCGTGCTCTTCGCACCTCTCTACATATCGAACTACTGTTCGAACAACTGCCTGTACTGCGGTTTCCGGGTGGACAACAAGGAGCTTGAGCGCCGAGCCCTCACCATGGAGGAGATAGCGGACGAGGTGCGCACCCTTGAACGGGAAGGGCACAAGCGGCTTCTCATGCTCTGCGGCGAGAACCACAAGAGGAGCTCGCTGGAATACTTCATAGAGGCCATCGAGACCGCGTATGCCACGACTACGGAACATGGAGGTGAGATCAGGCGCATCAACGTGGAGATCGCTCCCCAGAGCGTGGAGGATTTCCGGAGGCTCAAGGCAGCCAAGATCGGCACCTATGTTTTATTCCAGGAGACTTACCACCACGCCACCTACAAGGAAATGCACCCGAGCGGCCCCAAGGCCGACTTCCTCTGGCGCCTCACAGCCCAGGACAGGGCCATGCAGGGTGGCATCGACGATGTGGGCATCGGGGCACTGTTCGGCCTGTATGACTACAAGT
Organism: Thermodesulfobacteriota bacterium; assembly: GCA_025454155.1. GTDB lineage: Bacteria > Desulfobacterota > Desulfomonilia > UBA1062 > UBA1062 > MWEI01. The sequence goes on along the minus strand of JALOOZ010000021.1, from coordinate 6,969 downwards.
ACGAGGTCCTGGGAATGATCTATCACGCCCTGCACCTCGATTCCACCTATGGGGTAGGGCCCCACACCATTTCCGTGCCCAGGCTGGAGCCGGCGTTCAACGCACCGGCAGCCATCACCCCGCCGCACCCGGTGAGCGACGACGACTTCAAGAAGCTCGTGGCCGTCATCCGCCTGGCCGTGCCCTATACGGGCATGATCCTGTCCACCAGGGAGCCGGCAGCGCTCCGCAGCGAAATCTTCGACCTGGGTATCTCCCAGATCAGCGCCGGGTCCCGCACCAACCCGGGCGGGTACAAACAGGGAGACAGCGATGCCTTCCGGGCCGCCCAGTTCAACCTGGGCGACACCAGGACGCTGGACGAGGTGATCTACGATATCACCACCCACGGGCACATCCCCAGCTTCTGCACTGCCTGCTACCGCCTCGGCAGGGTGGGCGAAGACTTCATGGACATGGCCAAGCCAGGGCTCATCCAGAAGTTCTGCCGTACCAATGCCATCCTGACCTTCAAGGAATACCTCAAGGACTATGCGAGCGAACAGACCAGGGTTGCAGGTGAAGATCTCATCGAGCGGCTCCTGAAGGAGACCTCTGACAAAAAGACAAAACGGATGATCGAGAGCCGTCTGAAGAAGATAGAAGAGGGGCAGCATGACCTGTACATCTAGCGCTCCCTGCGATGTGATCACAAAAGCCGAGCAGGGAGGCCTTCTGAGGCGCGAAGAAATCTCCGGGTTGATTTCCCTGAGCGATTCTCAAGAGATCGAGCGCCTTTATCAGGCGGCCGACCGTGTGCGAGCAGAGTGCGTGGGTGAAGAGATATTCCTGCGGGGCATCATCGAGTTCTCGAATTACTGCATGAACAACTGCCGCTACTGCGGGCTGCGCCGGGACAACATGGAAGCGATGCGCTACCGCATGGAAGAGGGCAGAATCATGGAGCTCGCACAGGTTATAAAGGGGCGCGGGTGCGGCACCGTGGTGCTCCAGTCCGGCGAGGATCCATACTACACCGGAGAGCGCATGTGCGGCATCATCGCGCGCATTAAGGACGAGACCGGTCTTGCCATAACGCTGTCCTTAGGCCAGAGACCCTTTGATGACTACAAAGCCTTCCGTGAGGCAGGGGCGGACCGGTACCTGCTGAGGCACGAGACCGCCAATCCTGTGCTCTTTGCAGGGCTATGCCCGGGCAGATCCCTTGACGGGCGCATACAGTGCCTGAAGTGGCTCGGTGAACTGGATTACGAGGTGGGCATGGGCTGCATGGTTGGTCTGCCGGGTCAGACCGTGGAAGACCTGGCCGACGACGTACTGCTCATCAGGGAGCTCGGCGCCGACATGATCGGCATCGGGCCCTTCATCCCCCATGAGGATACGCCGTTGAGAAACGAGGTTGCTGGGGATACGTCGCTGGTGCTCAAGATGCTCGCCGTGATCCGGCTCGTGACCCGCGACACAAACATTCCCTCCACAACTGCGCTCGGCGTCCTGGACGGCGACAGTCGGAGAAAGGCATTTCAGGCAGGCGCAAATGTCTTCATGCCCGTGTTCACACCCCGGGATTTTGCGGAGCGCTACGACATCTACCCGGGCAAGGGGAATGTAAAAAAGGCTGATGGCGCCATCATCGACTTCAAGGCATTCTTCGACACCATAGGCAGGCCCGTTGGGGAAGGTCCTGGCGGGAGGCGGAAGAGATCATGAGAACAGAGTACGACGCACTCGGCAGCCTGGAGCTTCCTGACAGCGCCCTCTACGGCATCCACACGGCCCGGGCGTATGGGAACTTTGGCGATACGGGTGAGCGGCACGACCCGCTCTTCGTGAAGGCCTATCTTCTGGTAAAAAAGGCGGCAGCCCAGGCCAATGCAGAGCTCGGGTATCTGGAAAAACAAAAGTCCACTGCTATCATAGACGCCATCGATGACCTGCTCGGCAGTGCTGACTTCAGGGACATCGTGGTGAATCCCATGGGCGGGGGCGCTGGCACCTCGCTGAACATGAACGTGAACGAGGTCATTGCCAACAGGGCTTTGGAGATTTCCGGAAAAGCCAGGGGCGACTATGCCTTCATCCACCCCCTGGACCACGTGAACATGCATCAGTCCACCAACGACACGTACCCGAGCGCGCTCAAGATCGCCATGTTCATGCACCTGGACGTACTGGAAGGTGCGCTCATCAGGTTGCAGGAGGCCCTTCAGGAAAAAGAGCGTGAATATGCGGGCATCCTCAAGCTGGGACGTACTGAACTCCAGGATGCACTGCCCATCACTGCGGGCATGCAGTTCGCCGCAATGGCCGAGGCCATTGCCCGCGACCGGTGGCGCATCTTCAAGGCCAGGGAGCGTATCAAGGTGCTCAACATGGGCGGCACTGCCATCGGTACCGGATTCAATGCGCCCCAGAAATACATCTTCCTGGTCACAGAGAAGCTGAAAAAGCTCACAGGCCTTGCCATTACCCGCTCCGAGAACATGGTGGAGTCCACCCAGAACCTGGATTCCATCGTGGAGGTGTCGGGTCTCATCAAGACATGCGCAGTGAACCTCATGAAGATCTCCGAAGACATCCGGCTCCTGTCCTCGGGTCCGTCGGGCGGCATCGGCGAGATCATTCTCCCCGCCCTGCAGGAGGGATCCACCATCATGCCCGGCAAGGTGAATCCGGTCATGTGCGAGTTCGCAAGCCAGACCGCGCTGCTGGTGATGGGGTACGATAACATCATCTCCCAGGCTGCAGCGCTCGGCAATCTTGAATTGAACCAGTTCTTTCCCCTGGTATCGTATCTTGTTCTCAAATCCATGTCAGGGTTACGGCTCGCCCTCGTTCAGTTCGAGGCCAAGACAATCAAGGGATTGAGGCTGAACTTGGACAGGATTGCAGCAAACCTGCAAGAGTCTGTGGCCGTTCTCACCTACCTGTCCCAGTACATCGGCCATGAGGCTTCCGCGCGGGTCTACCGGATGCTGAAAAAGGACACACGGACGCTCAGACAGATTATTCTCGACGAGAAGATCCTCACGGAGCAGCAGTTCGACGAGCTGGTGTCGCCCGAGAGAATACGCATGATGGGGTACAGGAAATGAACACAACACCGGTGGCCAACAGGCTGCATATCGGCATCTTCGGCAAGCGCAACGCGGGCAAGTCTTCCTTCATCAATGCACTGACCGGTCAGAGCGTGTCCATCGTCTCCCCCGTGGCGGGCACCACCACCGATCCCGTGGGCAAGGCCATGGAGATCCACGGCATCGGGCCGGTGTACATCTATGACACCGCGGGGATAGATGACACCGGGGAGCTGGGAGAGAAGCGGGTGAGCCGCACCAGGGCCGTCATGGGCAAGATAAACCTGGCCGTGGTGGTGACCACCGCTGAAGATTTCGACGATCGGGACCGGGCGCTGCTGGACGAACTCAGGGACCGGGGGGCCAGGGCCATCCTCGTGTTCAACAAGATCGACGTGAAGCCCCTTGACGATGATGTCGCAGCCGGTCTCGAGAAGGACAAGATCCCCTTTGTTGCCGTGAGCTGCCTCACGGGCGAGAACATCGGTGCGGCCAGGGAGCACATGATCGAGCTGGCAAAAAACCTTGAGGCGGAACGCTCCACCATCGTCGGCGACATCATCGGCCACGGGGAGCTCGTGCTCCTGGTGGTCCCCATCGATCTCGGCGCCCCCAAGGGCAGGCTCATCCTGCCCCAGGTGCAGGTCATCCGGGACATCCTGGACAACGACGCCGTGGCCTTGGTGGTCAAGGAGCGCGAGATCGAATACATCCTGAGCAGCCTCAAGACCCCCCCGGGCCTGGTGATCTGCGACTCCCAGGTGGTGCTCAAGGTGGCGGGCGACCTTCCTGAAGGAACGAAGCTCACCACATTCTCCATCCTGTTCTCAAGGCTCAAGGGGGATCTGGCCAGGTTCGTGGAAGGGGTGAAGGCCATCGACACCCTCCATGACGGAGACCGCGTACTCATCTGCGAGGCATGCACGCACCACCCGGTGCCCGACGACATCGGGCGGGTCAAGATCCCCCGGTGGGTGAAGCTCTATACGGGCAAGGACATAACCTTCGACGTGCATGCAGGGCCCATCCTAGACAGAGAGATCTCGGACTACAAGCTCATCATCCACTGCGGCGGGTGCATGATCAACCGGGCCGAGATGATGGGCAGGATCCGGGCGACCGACGAGAAGCAGATACCCATCACCAATTACGGGATTGCCATCTCCCATGTTCACGGGGTTCTTAGCAAAGCCCTTTCGCCGTTCCCCTACGAGCAGAGTCTTCTGGAAGAGGTGCATGAAAGGCCCGGGCCATGAGGAAAAATACCCTGGATTTTCCTTAAGGGAGATGATAATGATTCTCTCTAAAGCCATCCAGATGTGGTACATATAAGCTAAATACAAATAACATCGAAACGTTATTATTGAGCACAAAAGAGCATATTGAAAATGGCATACCTGCACTCGTATCAAAAATGCCTGGAGCCTTCCTGCACGCGGCACCTTTTCGGCATGCCGGATAACCGCTCCCGGACAACAGGAGGATATCGATGACGATCACGATCGACGAAAAGGAATGTTCATTCACCCCCGGCCAGACGGTCTACGAGGTGGCCAGGGCGAACGGCATACCCATCCCGGTCCTGTGCCACCAGGAGCAGCTCAAGCCCGTGGGAGCCTGCAGGGTCTGCGTGGTGGAGGTCCAGGGGGCCCGCTCCCTGGTGGCATCCTGCGCCATGCCGGCGGAAAAGGGCATGATCGTGACCACCAACTCAGAACGGGTGCTTGCCGCCCGCAGGCTCACCGTGGAGCTGCTGCTGACCCAGGGCCACCACAACTGCCTGGTGTGCGAGAGCAGCGGCGACTGCGTTCTCCAGAGCCTGGCCTACTCGCTGGGCATAGCCACCCCGCGCTTTGCGGAGCCCGAGACCTACAAGCCCCTGGAGCAGGCCAACGAGATGATCGTGCGCGACATGAACAAGTGCATCCTGTGCGGCCTGTGCGTGCGGGCCTGCAACGAGATCCAGGTGAACCAGGTCCTCGACTTCTCCGGAAGAGGCCCCACGGCCGGAGTTGGCCCCGCCTTCGGGCTGACCTATGAGGATTCCACCTGCGTGTTCTGCGGCGAGTGCGTCCGCCTCTGCCCCGTGGGTGCCCTGTTCGAGAAGCAGGGCCGCTTCAAGAGCAGGGCCGGTGAAGCCCGCAAGGTGCGCACCACCTGCGAATACTGCGGGGTAGGCTGCCAGATGGAGCTCAACGTGAAGGACGGCAAGGTGGTCAAGGTGACCACCCCGCGCTGGAACGCGCTGCCGCCCAACCACGGGAGCCTCTGCATCAAGGGCCGCTTCGGGTATGATTTCCTCGACAGCCCGGACAGGCTCACCAGGCCCATGATCAGGGTCGACGGCGAGCTGAAGGAGACGGGCTGGGACGAGGCGCTCACCTACATCGCGGACAGGCTCTCTGCCATCAGGGAAAAGCACGGACCAGACAGCATCGCGGGACTGGCTTCCGCCCGGTGCACCAACGAGGAGAACTACCTGTTCCAGAAATTCCTGCGCGCGGTGATCGGCACCAACAACGTGGACCACTGCGCCCGGCTCTGACACAGCTCCACCGTGGCCGGTCTGGCCATTGCATTCGGTTCGGGCGCCATGACGAATTCCATCGCGGACATGGAGGAGTCGGACTGCTACCTCATCACGGGCACCAATACCACGGAGAACCACCCGGTCATCTCCACCTTCATCAAGCGCGCCGTCACCCAGCGGGGCGCCAGGATCATCCTGGCAGACCCGCGGAGCATAGAGCTCTCCAAGTTCGCCTCGGTCCACCTCAAGCAGCGTCCCGGTACGGACATTGCCTGGATCAACGGCCTGATGAACGTGATCATCAGCGAGGGCCTTGCCAACGAGGCCTTCATCAGCGAGCGCACCGAGAACTATGAAGCGGTCAAGGAGGCGGTGAAGAAGTACACCCCCGAATACGTCGAGAAGATCACCGGCATCCCCGCCGGGGACCTCAGGAAGGCCGCACGCCTCTTCGGAACGGCCAAGGCAGCGTCCATCGCCTATGCCATGGGCATCACCCAGCACATCACGGGCACGGACAACGTGAAGTCGCTGGCCAACCTGGCCATGCTCACGGGCAACATCGGCAGGCCGGGCACGGGCGTGAACCCTCTTCGTGGCCAGAACAACGTGCAGGGCGCCTGCGACGTGGCGTGCCTGCCGGGCAACCTGCCGGCATACAAGAGGGTGGCCGAAGATGCCGAGCGCAAGCCCTTCGAGGATGCCTGGGGCGTGAAGCTGCCCAGCAAGCCCGGTCTCACCATCCCCCGCATGATGGAGGGTGCGGCCGTCGGCACCATCAAGGCCATCTACGTCATGGGCGAGAACCCCATGATGTCCGACCCTGACCTTTCCCATGTGGAGCATTCGCTGGCCAACCTCGACCTGCTCATCGTGCAGGACCTCTTCCTCACCGAGACGGGCAGGCTCGCCCACGTGGTGCTGCCGAGCTCGGCCTGGGCCGAAAAGGAGGGCACCTTCACGAACACCGAGCGCAGGGTCCAGCGGGTGCGCAAGGCAGTGGACGCGCCGGGCGAGGCCAGGGACGACTGGGAGATCATCACGGCGATCGCCAACAAGATGGGCGCCAGCTGGACCTATGGAAGCGCCAAGGCCGTGTTCGAGGAGGTCGCCAGGGTGACCGCATCGTACGCGGGCATCACCTACGACCGCATCGAGTGGAAGGGCCTCCAGTGGCCGTGCCCCACACCGGAGCACCCGGGGACCCCCATCCTCCATACCGCGGCCTTCACCCGGGGCAAGGGCCTGTTCACGGTGTGCGAGTACCAGCCGCCCGCCGAGCCGACCGATGCCGAGTACCCGTTCGCGCTCACCACGGGCCGGATCCTCTACCAGTACCACACCGCCACCATGAGCCGGCGC
>JALOOZ010000141.1 GCA_025454155.1 Thermodesulfobacteriota bacterium | reverse complement strand
AGGTCCAGCTCGTAGTTCCAGCGGATGATGGCGTCCATGTCGTTGATGAGCAGGTTGGACCCCAGCAGGCACAGGACTTCGTACTCGGGACCCTTGATCTCCCGGCCGTCCAGCTCCACGATCCTCGCGCAGCGTATAGGGCACGACTGGCACCCGGCGTTCTTCACCAGCCGGGTCTCGGCCAGGGTCTGCCCCGTGAGCATCTGGGCGTCCTTGAAATAACCCGAAGAGAAGTTCTTCGTGGGCAGCGCGTTGTGGTCGGACAGGGATTTCAGGAAACCCGAGGTCCCGAACTTGGGTGCGAAATCCCCCGTGGCAGGATGCACCTGGAGCATGTCGATCCACTTCTTGATCAGTGCCTTGAACCCTTCGGGGTCGTGGAGCTCGACCTTCCTGTTCCCCTTGGCCACGATTCCCTTGAGGTTCTTCGAACCCATGACCGCGCCCATGCCCGACCTACCGTGGCTCCGGTCCTGGGATATAACGATGGCATACCTCACCAGGTTCTCACCGGCAGGCCCGATCACCATCTTCCCGGCCTTCTTGTCGCCCATGAGCTCCTTGGTCTCCTCCGTGTCCTTCCCCCACAGAGCCGTTGCATCCCTGATCTCCACCTTGTCCTCGTCGATGTCGAGGTAGACCGGACCCTTGGCCTTGCCCCGGACGATGAGACCGTCATAGCCCGCCCTCTTCAGGTGTATACCGAAGTTGCCCCCGCTGTTCGAGTGGCCGATGGCACCAGTCTGGGGGCTCTTGGCGGAGATGTCGTAGCGGCTCGTCGAAGGCGCTCCCGTCCCGGTCAGAGGCGAGGTCATGACGATGAGGATGTTGTCCGGCGACAGCGGGTCGACCCCGGGCTTGAGCTGATCCCAGAGGATCTTGGTGGATATGAACCTCCCCCCGATGAAACGCTCCCTGTCCCGGTCTGACAGGTCGTAGGTGCCGACCTTCCCCGTGCTCAGGTCCACATCCAGTATCTTCCCCATGTACCCCTTGTATCTGCTCGCCATGACGAATTGACCTCCTCAAGGATCTCTATTTGCCTTCGGCAAAACCTACCCAGGGGGTTGGCGGCCCCATCAGGACAAAAGGTGCGGGATTGATGGCACCGCCGCCTAAAGCCATGTGCCCCATGCAGATATACAGGTTGTCATTGATCTTCCTCGCCTCATCGTGCATGGAGTGCACGATGCCCGAATTGTACGGGCTGTAGTCGAGATGAAAGGCCGGCTTCCTGTCTATGGTGGAGGGTCCCATATAGATGTTGAATTTTCTTGTTCTAGCCACCTTGCCATTCTTGGAGAAGATGTTATACCCCCAGCCCCTGTTCTTCTCAAAAGGTAAGAAGGCCTTGCCATCCCAATGACCGGGACCGAAGAAGTGGTGGGTATAGTATGCGGCGCCGGGCGCGAGGACACCCAGGGCAAGGAGTTCGGCCCTGTACTCGCCGTTCATGCTGGCGAAGTCAGGTGCCGGCGCTGCATGAAAGAGCTGCATGACCTGCGCCTTGCTGAGTTTCTGGATGTCCTGCAGGGTGGCCTTCTCGGGTGGAACGCTGAGGATTTCCTTTAGAGACCGGCCCTTGTATCCCCCAAGGCCGTTCTGGAGGATATTGATAATGGTCAGAACAACATTGACCAGCGCAAAAACACCGACAACGACAAGATATCTTTTGATCTTGTTCATATGGTCTCCTATCAGTTCTGTCTTCCTGTCCAGGTGTCGTTTGCATGGGCCATACCCAGCATGTCGTTCATCCAGTCCATTCCTGACTTATATCAAACTACAGTTCCTGCGGATACATGCTTTCGATGACATCCTTGTATTTCTCATTGACAACCTTTCTCTTCACCTTGAGAGACGGTGTCAATTCCCCGGTGTCAGTGGAAAATGAACCTTTGAGGACCCTGTAGTGTTTGATGGATTCGACACGTGCCAGGTCCTTGTTCACCTGCTCCACGACCTTGTCCACGATCGCGAGAAACGCCTTGTCATCATACAACTCGTCTGGATTCTTGAACGGTATGCCCGCCACCGATGCCATGCGCAGCATCTCATCGCGGTTCAGGGTGAACAGCGCGGACAGATACTTTCTGCGATCGCCGATGATGACGACATTTTCGAACAGCGGATTCGCCATGAACATGCCTTCGATGTTCTGCGGTGCGATATTCTTCCCGCCCGCCGTGATGATGAGGTCCTTCTTCCGGTCAGTGATGGAGAGAAAGCCATCCTTGTCGATGACGCCGATGTCGCCGGACATCAGCCAGCCATCGTCGGTGAAGGCCTCCTTTGTCTGCTCGGGCATCTTCCAGTACCCTGTGATGACGTTGTCACCCTTGATCAGTATCTCGCCATCGGGGGCTATCTTGACCTGATTGCAAGGCAGGGTCTTCCCGGTCGTGCCGAAGCGGTAGTCCTTGATCGTGTTCAGGGTCACCGGTGCGGTGGTTTCCGTCATGCCGTAGCCCTCAATGACAAAGATGCCGGCCGCGTTGAAGAAATCAGCGATGTCCCTGGACAGAGGAGCGCCGGCTGCAGTCATCCAGCGGACACGACCCCCCAGCTTGTCGCTCAGCTTTTTGAAGACGAGGGGATAGGCGATGGAATACTGGATCTTCAGGCCCAGGGGGAGCGGCTGCTTCCTCTCCTTGAGCAAGCTCACCTGGGCACCAACGTTCTTTGCCCACCCGAACATCTTCTGCTTCCATTCGGGCTGCTTCTTCACCTCCGACATGATCTTGGCATAGATCTTCTCACATACGCGCGGGACAGCGAGTACAATGGTCGGGCGTTTGGCGGCGATGTCCTCCACAATCGTTTCGAAGCTTTCGGTGTAGTGGGCCGTGACGCCGACCTTCATGCCGTAGAAGTGTCCGGCCACCCTTTCGAAAACGTGACACAGGGGCAGGAAGGGCACCGTCTCGTCCGTGTCGTAGGCGGGTACCACGGCATCGAGTCCGTCGAACACGGCAAGGATGTTCTTGTGGCTGATCATGGCGCCCTTTGGCGGTCCGGTCGTACCCGATGTGTAGACGAAGGTGAGAAGGTCATCGACCTGAATGTCGTCAGAGAGCTTCTCGAAGAGGCCCTTTTCCTTCTTCTGAAGATCCATCCCCATTTTCAGCAGCTGATCGAAGGTGATGACCATGGGGTTCGAGAGGTCGCACCCCTCGGCATCTATCACGACGATCTTCTCCAGAGACGGGCAGTCCTTGATATGGGACAAGGCCTTCTTGACAGCCGTCTTGTCCTCTGCGATGAAGACCTTCGAGTCGGAATTGTTGATGATGTATGCGACCTCATGCCCGGGCAGGGTCACATAGATCGGGATCGTACAGGCTCCGATGCCGATGATGCCCATGTCAGAGGCGACCCATTCAAGCCTGTTTTCAGACAACAGGGCCACCCGGTCACCCCTTCGTATCCCGAGGGCGTAGAGACCCAGGCCGACAGCCCTGGCATTGTCATAATACTCGGTCCAGGTCCAGCCGCTCCATGTCCCCTTCGTGCGCTTTTCCGCTGCAAGGCGATTGCCGTATTTCTGTGCCTGCTTTCTGAAGATCTGAGCCAGATTGTCTTTCAATGTACACCCCCCCAGCTTAAGATTAGTTTTGGGTGGTCGACCAAATATTTAATTGGACGGCCAATCAATTGTTTGCCAAAAAAAATTCGGATCAATTTCCGTGCAGTATTTTGCTTATTTTCAATTTGCTTTGTAGAAAATACTTTATAGATGAATCGGCATCGCGTGTCAATTATTTTGAGGGAGACGATTGGCCCCCTTCATGAGATGAACGACCTCTGATGCCCTTCGACGGGGACCCAACCCGAGAATATTCCGCGTTTCTTTATCCGTTACGGTCCAAGGGTAACGGATACCATCGAGGGCACCGGACGGTCCTTCTATAAGGGGAAAATGGATCTTCCACAAAAGGTCGACAAGGGGATAGATGACCCGGGAAGGTAAGCCGACAATGGGCTTGCCGATTATTCTGGCCACTTCATCAAGACCCACCGTTCCCTCTCCCACGGCATGAAAGAATCCGCCGGCTTCATGCAGCACTACCTTTGCAAAGACCTCTGCCACATCGTCCTCATGAACGAACTGCAACTCGGGCCTGCATCGGCCTATGGCCATGATGACCGGCATGCGCATGAAATACCGGGAAATATAGTTGTTGACGTTCGGACCGCAGACAATGGAGGGGCGAACGACGGAAACCACTGTTCCAGGATGATCGCGACTGAACAGGCGGACCATGGATTCAAGTTCGCACTTGTCAGAGATGTATTCCAGACTCGGATGAGGGTACGGAAGGTCATCCTCCCTGTTCCACAGGGGCACTTGAGTGGGCCTGAGAAAAACAGACGCCGAGGAAGCGATCACGAGTTGGCGCACCTTGCATCTCAAGGCTGCCGCAAGGATATTCCGCGTACCGTTGATGTTGATTTCATGCATCAGCCGCTTGTCGTGGAGGGCGTCAACGATAAAGGCTAGATGAACTATCTTTTGCACACCTTCACGTTCCATCAGGCTTATAATCTCCTGATCCCGAATATCTCTGCAGTGGAAATCCAGCTTCCTGCATGAAACTGAAGGATGTCTCTTGTCAAAACCGAGGATCCTTGAAACGTGATCGTCGCCCTCGAGATAAAGAAGCAACCTTTGGCCGATATACCCTGAGCATCCGGTGACAGCTACGACGGACACGAGCATCTACCCCAGATCATGAACTGTAGTTGACCATGCTCTCGATGCGGCCGATCACTTCATCGACCGCCGCGTCGAGGTCCTCCACCTCGGCCCGCACCGCCTTGTGCGGGCACAGCGACACGCACCACCCGCACCCCTTGCATCTTTGTGCATCATGCATCACTTGCCCCCCCTCAAAGGTGAAGGCCTTCACGATGCATCCATCCAGACACTCCCAACTCCGGCACTCCTTGCATATCTCCGGGTCAACCGTGATCTTCATCCCCTTGAGTCTCACGATCGAGTCCTTCGCCTTTTCGGGGAAGTACCTGGCCGAAGCCATCACCGTGCAGCAGCAGTGGCAGCAGAAACAGACCGTCAGCAGCTTGCCCGTGTTCGGGATGCCATAGAAAAAATTGTCCATCAGGACACGTCCCACCATGGGTGTCAGACCGAGGCCCACCATATGTCGTGCATGCTCGATGGCTTCGCCGACGCTCAGGGGGGTGGCGATCCAGGGCTCGATCTCCATGGTCCCCTGGCCCATGAGGAGGCATGCCTTCTCGATGGGGTAATCCTTGCATCCCTTGGACTCCCTGCAGTGACAGCGATTGATCGTCACGCGATGTGCGGAGCGCCGTATCAGTTCCTCCAGGACCATGAGCGGCAGGTGGAGGCTCTCAGGACCTTTCAGCTCTTCATTGATGGGAATATACGAGACGTTGAAATTCCTGCCCGAGAACAGGGGTATTGCCATGGCAGCGAGGAACTTCCCGATTATGGGAAGCTGCGTGGCCTTGGCGCTGACACCGGTGACGGGCCAGATCGCTGTAAGAAAAGACAACCACCATTTGGGTCTCCAGGACATGTGGGATGACCTCCTTCATGAACGTTCATACTGAGGATCTGAACCAAAGGCATTCATGCCATACATTCCTACTCCTTCACATAACGCTGTGTCGAGAGGGTTATGACGAGCAGGATACCTTCATACAGCCGCTGGGAGAGGCGCTTGCAGTACCAGAGTAGTTTGGCAAGCCATGTGATGACGATGACCCCCTTGTCCTTTTTTATTGCGCGGATAATGATTCGTGTGCATTTCTCCACAGGCATCGGCGTGACGAGGGCCGCCAGTCTCCGGGCCTCCTCGTCGACCTTCTTGAAATGGGTCCTGGCAATGAGGTCCGACTCGATGTACCCCGGGCATACCGTCGTGACACCCACGTGATAGCGCTTCAGCTCGGAACGAAGGCATTCTCCCAGGGCTATGAGGGCCGCTTTCGAGGAAGCATAGAGGGTACCGAAGGGTATGCAGGTGATGCCGAAGATGGAGGACATTATCACAACATGACCTTGCCCCTGCCTTGTCATGGAGGGAACGAAATGACGGATGAAGTGGATTACGCCGAAAAAGTTTGTGTTGAACACCTTATCCCAGTCCGATCTTTCCATGAGATGCGTCGGTCCGGTCCAACCGAAACCGGCATTGCAGACGAGGATATCGACCTTTCCGAATGCCTTGAAGGTTTCAGCGGCCATGGCCCTGACCTGTTCCTCGTCACTCACGTCCGTGGGAACAACCAGCGCCTTCCTCCCCCTGGCACGGACCTCTGAAGCCACCTTTTCAAGCTCTTCCTTGCGGCGAGCGCATACGACGACATGACATCCCTCGTCGGCGAAGGCCAAGGCCAGTGCTTTCCCGATACCTCCACTGGCGCCAGTTACCACCACGATCTTGTCTCTAAGATCTTTCATGCCTCTCCCCCCCCCCATCATATGGTCTTGATGCTGATGACCGGATTGCTCTCCCCGAGAAGCTGCAGGACCTTCACGTCCCGCAGGATCTTCTCCACGCCGTAGTCATGCATATAGCCGTACCCGCCATGGATCTGGACCGCATCGATGGCGATCTCCAGGGCTGCGTCGGTGCAGAATGCCTTGGAGAAACGGTTTTTCGGAGTTCCATGCGGCATCCCCCATTCCTCTCTCTCCAGGGATGCGATATAGCTCGATGTTCCCACCGAGAGCTTGGCCAGCATGGTGCCCAGCATCCGTTGAATCTCCTGATGGTGAATGATCATGGAACCGAACTGATAGCGGTCTATGGCATACTGCAGGGCCCTGCTGTATGCAGCACGAGCCGCCCCCATGGCGCAGGCGGCAATGAACCCATGGTAGGCGTCGAGGGTCTGTTCATACACGGCCTTTGCTTCCCGCCGTCTTCCGATGATGCGATCAGGCGATATCTCCACATCTTCGAGGATGACGGGTGCGAATGGATTGACCTTGAGCCCCGGCAGGCCCGCCTCTTCACCCAGGGGGATGCCCTGTGACTGCCTGTCGATGAGAACGCATGTCATGTCTTGCTCTTCACTGCCTTCATACACGAATGCAAAGAAATATCTTGCCAGGGTGGCATTCCCGGTGAGGGGGCTCTTTCCTCGAAGCAGGAGCTTGCCTTTTTCCTCCCTGAGGACAAGGCGTCTTTCATCCATATCCGAGGGAAAGATGACGGTGGCGATCGGGGGCATGTGTCCCCCATCATTGAGCAGCATCTTGAAGAAAGGACTCAATCCGGGTTCCCCTCCAGCCAGTACTGTCTTGCAGGCAACATAGTGATGGAGGAGCAGGCTCGCCACCCCTGAACACTCAGAGGAGAGCGTGTCGAGAACAAGACCGCAGCATGAATCATTCTGACCGACACCCCCGAACTCTTCAGGTATGACAAGGCCGACGATGCCGAGATCGTTGCTCTCCTGCCAGACCGAGAGAAGCCACTCCCTGTCCCCGTTCAAGTCTGCCTCGAGGGCGTACGGACCTACTTTCCGCGATGCAAATTTCCGGCAGACACCGATGATCTCCTTCATCTCCGTGGTGATCACAGGCCCAGTCCCCTTCCTATCTCCTGGTGAAACACCTCGAGGCGGTTCGCCTGATTGGTCCCCTCGTAGATCTGAGCCCCCTTTGCGTCCCTGAAGGTCTTCTCCATGCCGTAGCAAGAAGACATCCCTTCGATTCCTACTATATCAAGGACCCGGGAGGACACCTCCATGGCAAGGTCTGTTCCTGCCACCTTGATGGCAGAGCCCTGGCAGGCGCAGTATTCGACTCGCTCATCCGTGACAATCCAGTCCTTCAGCCCCTTGACGGACCTTGCAAGGGCCGGGCTCTTGAGGAGTCCCTGGAGCGACTCTCCGAGGATGAATGCCTTCGGCACCATCTTGAGCGCTGCCTTGACAGGGAGGTTCTCCAGAAGGCGGAGGACATGGATGGTGTCGAGGGCTATGGCAAAATCATAGCACTTGGCCCGGACCACCATGATGTCCTTGAGCATGTCCGCCATGGCGATCTGAACCCAGTTCTCCTCTATGAGGTAATGCCCCCGCACCTTCTTGCTGCTCGCGAACTGGATGCACCTCTCGAGGGCCCCCCGGGCGATCCCTAGGCCCAGCATCCCGATGATCCCTCTCGTGACGGAGAGAATCTCCCTCGTGTGCCGCAGCCCTCTCCCGGGCGGCTCCCAGACGTTCTCATCGGGAACGAAGACGTTGTCGAAGTGCAGCTCGGCAGTCTGGGATGCCTTCTGGCCGCATTTTCGTTCGATCCTCCCGACTGAAAAACCTTCCGTCCTGGCGGGGACAAAGAAGGTTGCCATGGTATGGAGAGGGTCCGACCTGTCCGTACAGACAGTAACCACCAGATAGTCCGCCAGGCTCCCGTTGCTGCAGAACTGCTTCGTTCCATTGATGGAGTATCCCCCGGGCAGTTTCCGGGCATATGCCGAGCACTTCATGGTGGCCATGGCCCTTGCATCCTCCGCGTCGGTGCCGGCGCTCGCCTCAGTGATCGACCAGGCCCAGAAAATCGGCTTATCGTTCCTCTGGGCCTCAACCATTTCTCCGATGACCTTCAGGCAGACATCGGGCCGGAACTCCACGAACGCACACAGCACTCCGAAAAAGTTGAACCCGAAAAAGGCAGAGATCCCGGTACAGGCGGTGATGCACTCTTCGAGGAACACGAAGGCGTCGAGCCCGCTCCAGCCCAGACCCCCGAGCTTTTCCGGGATGTAACCGATGGTGGCCTTGGTGCGGTTGATCTGCCGCCAGAGTTCCCAGTCGACATACCCCGGATCCCTGTGCGATCTCGTGTCAACCTCGAGGGCCTTGGGGAGGATGATCTCCCGTGCCAGCCTGCGCGAGAAAACCTGTGTCTTTTCCGCCCGGCCGATGTAGCGGGGAAAACGCTCCTTCATCTTGATGAGGGAGGGGGCGTTTCTCAAAAGGTCAGGGACCGGGGCAAGGAGACCTATGGGTTTCGTGAAATACTCCATGTATTTTCCTCCGGAACATTACACCTTGCGCTTATCTGCACGCCAGACGCAGGGTTTGCGGTCATCGCCGGGAGGGGTGACCGTGAGCCAGCGGCATCCTGCAAGGCGGACAGCGTCTGTGCAGATGCAGCAGAAATACGGCATGCCTGCGGTACCCCCTGACCAGTCGTACCCCTTCCTGGTCCTGTGTAGCCCAAGGGGCTTCCTCGTCTCCGTGAAGTAGGTCACAGCAAAGGGCATCGTGGCTTCGAGCAGCCACCGAGGCAGGGGCAGGCGCATGGCGGCTTTGAGCACCCGGTTCTCCAGGTCCTCCCTTCTCAGGCTGCCGTTGCCCCGCTCATAAGCCCCGGATCTCATCAGCTTCCCCCCGCTGCCGCAGGGATCGAGATATATCGTGAGCGCCTCGTCATCCTCGTCTATCCTTACTTTAGCGGGGTTCATGCCGGCGCCGCCACAGGTGTCCGCGAGAAAAAGGTTCGCGACAAGATACGTGATGGCGCGCTCAGGTGTCATCTCCTTCACCTGTGCGACGATCTGCTCCTTGAAGCAGGTCTTGTAGATATAGGCAAAGACGTCTCCCAAGACTTCTTCTCCGGCCCTCCGGGCGATGAAGTCGAGGGTTGCCGCCACCATGTTGACATAGAGGTGGTGGAGAAAAAGGAATTCACCGGCCATCATGGACCCTATGCGCCGTGCCCCCCGGAGATCGCCCGCCAGGAGTTTCTCCCGGATCCTCTCCGGTGTCGGCCGGACTGCCTCCCGGAGCTGATCCTGGGTGAACCAACGCCGCACTCCCGTTTTCCGTAATCCTGGCAGCTGCTTCCTGGTCAAGCCGAACCTGGCGTAGCAGCCATCCGGGACAGCGTTTCTGTCCTTGTAGATATGCCACTTGCAGACATCCATGGCATGCTCCGGCGGATCCACGGGCCAGCTGATGAAACCGAGATGTTCATGGGGCAGGATTTCGTTCAGGAAGGAACAATGTATGCAGTAGTAGGGAAAATCCTTGCGGCCGTAGGTCCATGGATAGGGCCTGGATGTGGTGGCAAAGTCCCCCGGGGGATCATAACGCATCTTCCGCCAGAGTCGTCCTCCACTTCCGCAGGGGTCGAGGATGAAGGTGAACTTCTCGTCGTCCTCGATGAGCCGGAAAGACCCACCATGCTCCCCTGCCCCGCTGCAGCTGTGGGCGACCCAGGCATTTCTCGCCAGCATGAGCGCTTCGAGGCCTGGTTCGATTCCCAGATTCAAGAGGTCGAAGATCTGCCGCTTGGCGCTCTGCCCGAAACAATCCCTGAACATCTCCTCGAGGGTTTCCTCCCCGAGGTTCCTCCCAACCCAGGAGAAGAGCGCAGTGCAAGTATCGGCGAAGAGATCGTGGAGGACGATCCTCTCTTCCCTGAGCTCGTTACATAAACCTAACGCCTTTTCCCGGTTCTTCCTGGAGAGTGCCTGGAGCAACCTCCTCATCACCGGGGTGGTCAACTCAATCTTCTCCCCCTCCCCCAGCCAATAACATGGCGATCCCATATTTTCCCCTGTCTTTGAAATGGCCCTGCCTGGCGCTTTCACCCCGTCAGTATAGATTGAAATGACCTTAAGGTCAAGTTAAATGACGTTTCAAATAAATCTATCATCCTATAATTAATAACTATTAATTATACTCTTGTGGCTTCTTGTTGCTCTTTGGCAATTTCATTTTATCATATCCTGCTTCAATCACTGAGTTTATATTGATTAAACTGCTTAGTTGATGTATAGTTCTCAAACATACGGCTCACTCTTTGCGGAATACTTTCTCGACGAGGCCATGAACATGGATACACCATCGCACTATTATAGAATCAGCCAGCTTGAAAGGATGTCAGGCATCCCACGCAGGACCATACTCTTTTACGTCGAAAAGGGTCTGCTTCATCCTCCCCTATGGCGGTCGCGTGATGATCGGCACCACGGAGGTCGAGCAGGGCCCGGACGAGCCGGTGGCGCCGAGCCCGGCCGAGCGCGACTACCTGCTCGAGGTGTGGAACGCGAGCTTCGAGCGCCGGCTCTCGGCCGCGGACGTGCGCGAGAGCTTCGCGGGCGTTCGGCCGCTTC
>JALOOZ010000140.1 GCA_025454155.1 Thermodesulfobacteriota bacterium | reverse complement strand
ATATGCCACATTGACCGGGTGCTTGAGCGGCAGGTTCCAGATGGGGAAGGTCTCGAACTTGGCATACCCGGAGTGCACGCCCCGCCTGTGGTCGTGGAAAAACTGGGACAGGCAGGTGGCGAGCTTGCCGCTTCCCGGGCCGGGGCCCGTGACGATGACCAGCGGCCTGTCCGTCTCGATGTACTCATTGGCGCCGTATCCCTCATCGCTCACGATGAGGTCCACGTCGGTGGGATATCCCTTGGTGTAGCGGTGGGTGTACACCCTGATGCCCCTGCGTTCCAGCTTGTTCTTGAAGAGAACTGCGGAGGGCTGGCCCTCGAAGCGGGTGATGACTACCCCCACCACGTCGATGCCCCAGCCCTTGAGATCGTCGATGAGCTTCATGGCGTCGGAGTCATAGGTGATCCCGAAGTCCGCCCGGATCTTCTTCCTCTCGATGTCGCCGGCAAAGATGCACAGGATGATGTTGGCCTTGTCCCTCAGGCCGTGCAGGAGCCTCATCTTCACGTTGGGATCATAGCCCGGCAGCACCCGCGCCGCATGGTAGTCGAACATGAGCTTGCCGCCGAACTCGAGGTAGAGCTTGTTGTCGAACCTCTGCACCCGCTCGAGGATGCAGCGGGTCTGTTCCTGCAGGTACCGCTCGTTGTCGAAGCCGATCCGTGAAGCCATGTCTCCCCCCAGAATGCAGAAAAAACTGGGAAGGAAAATACACCATGCACCTGTACCCCACAAGGACATTCTCCGGAATTCCTTCTGCGAGATGGAGGCAAAAAGGAGGCCGATTGTGCACGTGATGCCGTCGCGGAACACATCGACTTCCTGAAGAGATCTCTGTCGGTATCCTGAAAACAGGCACCCTCATGAAAAGGCCCGCCGTGATGCAGATCACGGCGGGCCCTCGGAACCACAATCCTTTTTAGAGCCCGAGCTGTCTTGCTATGATGAGCAGCATGATCTCGGACGTTCCTGCATATATGGTCTGAACCCGGGCGTCACGGAACATACGTGCAATGGGGTATTCCTCCATGTACCCGTACCCGCCGTGGAACTGGACGCACTGTGCCACCACCCGGTTGAGCATCTCGCAGATCCAGTACTTGGCCATGGAGGCCTTCTTGACATCCTTCCTGCCCTCCAGGTGATCGACGAGCAGGCTCTCAAGGAAGGCCCGGCCAACCTCCACTTCGGTAGCCATCTTGGCCAGCTCGAAGGAAATATACTGGAACCGGCTGATGGGCCTGCCGAAGGCCTCCCGGGTCTTGGTGTACTCGATGGTCAGGCGCAGCGCCTCTTCGGCCGCCACCTGCGAGCCCATGGCGCACACGAGGCGCTCCTGCTGGAGCTTGTCCATGAGAAAGTAGAACCCATGCCCCTCCGGCCCAAGGAGGTTTGCTGCAGGGACCCTGCAGTCCACGAAGGCCATCTCCGAGGTGTCCTGCGAGTGCAGTCCGATCTTCTCGAGCTTGCGTCCCTTCTCGAACCCTGGCGTTCCATCTTCCACCACCAGGAGCGACATGCCCTCGTACGGCGACGCGGCGTTCAGGTTGGTCCTGGCCGCCACGATGACAAGGTCGCAGTTGATGCCGTTGCTGATGAAGGTCTTCTGGCCGTTTATGATATAAGAATCGCCGTCCCTGACCGCCGTGGAGCGTATGGCGGCCAGGTCGGATCCGGTGCCCGGCTCGGTCATGGCGAGCGCTGTGATGGTCTCTCCCGTGGCGCATCCGGGCAGCCACTTCTTCTTTTGCTCATCGTTGCCGTAGGTGAAGATGTAGGGCACGATGATGTCCGAATGCAGCGGGATAAGGAACCCGCCGCAACGGGTGCGGGCCATCTCCTCGACCAGGATGAAGGAATAGAGGAAATCCGCCCCGGATCCGCCGTACTCTTCAGGCAGCCACGGACAGAGGAATCCCTGGGATCCGAACTTCCGCCAGGCCTCCTTGGGGACTATGCCCTCCTTCTCCCACGTATCCGCATAAGGAGTCACTTCCTTCTCATAGTAGCGCCGCACCGATTCCCTGAAGATCTGGTGCTCCTCGCTGTAGTACTTATCCAGCATTGACATTGCCTTCTCCTCCCGATGTCTTCGCTATCAATGCAGCTCTAGATCGACTTAAGCTGTCCTTCCGCAAAGAGCTTGCGGAGTTCGCGCTTGTTGAATTTTCCCACACTGGTCTTGGGGATTTCAGACAGGAAAACGAACTCATCCGGGATCCACCATACAGCCTTGACCTTGTCCTTCAGGAATTCTCTTATCTCTTCGGCCGTAACGCTCTGGCCGGGAACCACCGCGATACACGCAAGCGGCCTTTCCTGCCATTTGGGGTGAGGCACGCCGATGATTGCCGCCTCCATGACCTTGGGATGGGCCATGATCAGGTTCTCCAGGTCCACGGAGGAGATCCACTCGCCCGCGCTCTTCAAGAGGTCCTTCTTCCGGTCCACCAGGCGCATATAGCCCTCTTCATCCATGGTGGCTATGTCTCCGGTATGGTACCAGCCGTCCCCGAATGTCTCTTTGGAGCGTTCGGGGTCCTTATAATATTCATTTGCGATCCACGGCCCCTTCAGGCAGATCTCGCCCCATTCCTTTCCATCCATCTTCACCTCTTTGCCCTCGTCGTTCACGATCTTCACCTCGAGACCGACGGCGATGAGCCCCCCGCTGGCTTTGATGTCGTAGAGCTTTTCAGCCGACCAGTCGGCCATATAGCTCTTGGGAATGGCTGCACTGGCCATGGGCGTTGTCTCCGTGGCGCCATAGGCCTGCCTGATGGGGAACTTGTATTTTTCATTGAGATCTATCATGAGCTGTCTTGGGATCGCCGACCCCCCGCTCGCGATGGTCTTCAGCGTGCTGAAGTCGTGCCAGCCTCCCTTCTCGAGGTAGTCGTGCAGGAGCATCCAGATGGTGGGCACGCCGGCTGTGAAGGTGACCTTCTCTTCGGCAATGGTCCTGCAGAGCTTTTCCATGTTGATGACTTCCCTGCCCGGCAGCACCTGCTTGCAACCCATGCCGACCGCCGCAAAGGGAGCGCACCAGGCATTGGCGTGGAACATGGGGACGATGTGGAGGATGACATCGGCCTCACTCGCCCCCAGGGTCACTGCAACGGCGAAGGTGTGGAGGATGATGGCCCGATGGCTGTATACCACACCCTTGGGGTCGCCTGTCGTGGCCGAGGTGTAGCACATCATGGCCGGGTCCCATTCAGAGAGATCTGTGGGAAAGTCGTACTCCTCGGGAAACTGGGATATGAGCTCGTCGTACATGATGAGGTTGGGGATGCTCGATGCCGGCTTCTTGCCCGTGTGCGAGAGCACCACGATGTGCTTTACGGTCTTGAGCTGGTCTTTCACCAGCTCAACGAACATGAGGAGATCCTCATCCACGAAGACGACCTGGTCTTCGGCGTGGTTCAAGATGTATATCAGGTGGTTCTGCGGCAGCCTGAAGTTCGCGGTATGCAGTACCGCTCCATAGCAAGGCACGCCGAAATAGAGCTCAAGGTGCCGGTGGTCGTTCAGGGCCAGGCTCGCAACCTTGTCTCCGCGCCTGATGCCCAATGACTTGAGCGCATGAGCGAGCTGGCACACCCTCTTGTAGTAATCCCCATACGTGTACCGGTGGACACCTTCAGGGAAGATGGAGACGACTTCCTTCTTGGCAAAGTACCTGGCGGTCCTCAACAGAAACGTTCTGAGAAGCAGGGGATAATCCATCATGGCAGAGCCCTCCTCGATCAAAATGTATTATTGTAATACAATACTAATATATGCATTTTATGCCGGGATAAATCAAGATAAAATTGGCCGGGGATGTGCCGGAGACATGGCATCAAGGCCTTCCCAGGGTCGAAGGCGACCACGGGAACATGCACCGGATCAATTGACGGCTGCCTGCCCGGGGCTTACGGCCACGAGCCCAAACCCCTTCTCATTCGAATATCTTTTCATCCTCCACGTCAGCACCCGCCGCGTCGGATTCCACATCACGCACGTCCTCCCTGGACAGCGTCTTGAAATATTCCTTGTACCACTCGTTCTGCACTATGAGCTGCATGATCTCGTTGCTGCCCACCCAGATCATGGAGAGCCTGATGTCGCGCACGATGCGCTCCAGCGGGTAGACGTTTGTGTACCCGATGCCGCCCACCGTCTGCATGCACTTGTTGGCGATCTCCCAGGCGGTCTCGGTCACGAATTTCTTGGCCTCGGAGACCAGGCGCCTCACCCGGTTCGGGTGTGCCTTGCCCGAGTCCACGGCCAGGCAGGTGGAGTAGACGAGAGAGCGCGCGGCATCCAACAGCATGACCGCATCGGCGACCTTGAAACCCACGGCCTGGAACATCTGGATAGGCAGGCCAAAGGCCTTGCGTTTGGAGGTATACCGGGTGGCGATCTCGATGGCCGGACGCACCGAGCCCAGGGTCATGGCAGCAGTGCCGAGACGCTCGGGGATCATCATGCGGACGAATACGTCGAAGCCTCCGTTTATGCCGTTCAAGGCATAGCGCTCGGGCACGCGCACATCCTTCAGCACGAGCCGGCCGGCACCCCCACCGCGCACCCCCATGAGGCCGTAGATGTACTTGCTTTCGACGCCTGTTGTCCGGGGGACCATGAAGGCGGTCATGCGCTTGTGCGGCGGTGCATCCGGGTCGGTGACAGCATAGACCAGGAACCAGTCGGCCCCTTCGGCCCCCACGATGAACCGCTTCTGGCCGTTGATGACCCAGTCCCCGCCTTCCTTCTTCGCATACGTAGTGGCGCCGAAGAAGTCAGAGCCGCCCCTTGGTTCGGTCAGTCCCTCGGCGGCAAAGGTCTCGCCCTTGAGCAGGGGGACCACCACTGCCTGCTTGAGCTCTTCGTTTCCAAAGAGATGGATGGCCTCGCACACGATGTCGGCCCCCACACCCCACAGGCATGCAAGCGAGTAACTGGCCACGCCGACCTCCTCGGCCACGATGCCGTCCTCCACCCAGCCAAGGTTTCTGCCGCCCAGCTCCCTGGGAAGCCTGATGCCCAGGAGATTCCTCCTGCCAGCCTCCTGGAGGTACTCGTGCGGGAACTGAACCTTCTCGGCATCCATGTCCAGAATGAGCTGCCTGGGCACCCATTTGGTGAAGGCCCGGGCTTCGTCCCTGAGACTCTTCTGTGCATCGGTCATGATATAGTCGAACATGGATTCCTCCGGCGATATAAGGTTTTGTTGTTTTTATTGCGCTTTTCTGTTCTATCAGTGTCATGGTTTCCTGTCCAGCGAAGAGGTTCCCGGCCATCCGGGACTGCAGGGTCGACAGAAGCGGAAAGGTCAAGGTCACCTTCCAGGCACGGGCAACGATTGCCCTTGCATTTTCCCCTACCCGCCCTCAACATAGGAACCCGTTATGAGGCTCGAGGAGATCAGCAGAAAGGCCCGGCCGGCTGCGTCAAAAGGGTATCTCAGCGTGATTGCAGCCGCACTCCTGTGGGCCTCCTGCGGCACCGCGGGAAAGGCCCTGTTCAATGCGGGCATGTCGCCTTTCATCCTTGTACAGACCCGCGTGAGCCTGGCTGCACTGATCATGGTCCTGGCCCTTTCCCTGTGGAAACCCCCTCTCTTGAAGATCAAGGCGAAAGATATCGGCTATTTCCTCGTCTTCGGCAGCGTTTTCATGGCGCTGATGCAGCTCTCCTACTTCCTCGCCATCAGCAAGATCCAGGTGGCTGCAGCCATCCTGGTCCAGTACCTGGCTCCCGTGATCGTTGCCGCCTTCTCCATGGTCTTCTGGCACGAGCGCGTGACATGCAAGAAGGTCCTTGCACTCTGCCTCTCCATCGCGGGCTGTTACCTCGTGGTGGGCGGGTACAGCCTCGCGCTCCTGAGCATGAACAGGTCGGGCATCCTCTGGGCACTTCTCTCGGCGGTCGCCTTCGCCTCCACCACCCTTCTCGGCGAAAAGGGCATGCAGCGGCACAACCCGTGGACGGCGCTGACCTATGCCCTCCTGTTCTCCGCCATGACCCTCAATGTGGTGCAGCGGCCCCTGCTCATCCTGTCTCAGGCCTACACCATGCAGCAATGGGGTTCCATCCTGTATATCGTGGTGTTCGGCACCCTCATCCCCTTCGGCCTCTACCTCGTGGGCGTCAACTACATCCGGTCCACCCGCACCATCATCACGGCCACCCTGGAACCCATTGCAGCGGCATTCCTGGCCTACTTCCTTCTCGGAGAGGCACTCTCGGGCCTCCAGATCACGGGGGGCCTCTCTGTCATTGCGGCCATCGCGATGCTCCAATGGGAGCGTGAACACGACACGTTATCCCCCGAGCTCATCAGGAGGCAGCAGGGGGGATAGACGGTGATGAGCGCGAGGTTTTCCAGCCCGGCCCTGGCAAAATGCCATTGACAGCTCATGGGGTGCCCTCATATAGTGTTTTTCCCACACCTCATCAGGTGATTCCTAAAGGGGAGGCTTTTACGTAAGGAGCGTATCCTGCACATCGCACGGCTGATGTCAGGGCATGCATATCCACCAATGATTCAAAACTTTAATCCGAGGGGGGAGTTCACATGAAGTTCATGAAGTATGTTCTCGTTGCAACCGTAAT
>JALOOZ010000139.1 GCA_025454155.1 Thermodesulfobacteriota bacterium | reverse complement strand
GCAGGGTATGCGCACCCCCTGCTGGGCGAATCCCTGTTCATCGGCGCCAGCCTCAAGTATGTGTTCCGGCAGAGCCTCACCCAGGAGTATACGGTGACGGACATAGTTGAAAGTGATTTCGATGAGCGGGTCAAGGATGATCTCTTAGACGGTAACGGGGCCCTCCTGGACCTCGGTGTGATCTACAAGCTCACGATCCTGGGCCTGGCCAATACCCGGGTCGGTCTGTCGGCGAACAACCTCATCGGCTCGAAGCTCGGAGACGCACAGGACATGGATGACCATGTGGACATCGGCATCGCCCAGGACCTGGACCTGAAGGCAACCAAGCTCACCCTTGCCCTTGACTATGTGGACCTCTTCTCCCAGATCGGGGAAGACAACGATCCTGCCAAGCGGATACGATTCGGTGCCGAGATCGAGCTGCTGAAGTTCCTCGAGCTGCGGGCCGGTATCTACCAGGGCTATTTCACCGCCGGCCTCGGTCTGGACGGGAAGGTTGTACGTCTGGATCTTGTAACCTATGCAGAGGAGATCGGCACCTATGCCGGCCAGCGCGCGGACCGCCGGTATTCCCTGCGCCTGGTTGGGGGATTCTAGCGGTCAGTCCTGCTTGATTCTCCGGATGATCCCTGTCGTTGAAAAGCCGTCTTCAAAGGGGATGGTGATGACCTGCCCGCCGGACGATCGCACCACGTCGGCACCCACGATATCCTCCACAGCCCAGTCCCCGCCCTTGACCAGGACATCGGGCCGGATGCATTCTATGAGGTTCAGCGGCGTATCTTCTTCGAAGAGCACCACGTGATCCACGCATGCCAGTGCACCGAGCACGGCGGCACGGGCCTGCTCCCGGTTGATGGGCCGCTCAGGGCCCTTGATGCGCCGCACCGACGAGTCCGAGTTGAGGCCCACCACAAGACAGTCGCCCATTACCCGGGCCTTTGCCAGATACGTCACATGACCTGCGTGGATGATGTCGAAACAGCCGTTGGTGAAGACGACCTTCATCCCCCGGGCCTTCTTAATGGCCAGCGCATCACAGAGCTCACCGAGGTCCACGTGCCCCGGGCTCTTCACCTTTTCCTCGGGAAATCGCCGCCCGGCCAATCTGGCCGTGTACCTGCCGAGTTCGAGGTAGGAGGGAACCATGTCAGGGAACCTCGCGCTGAGGGCCCTCACGTGCGCCTGAACCGTAACCCAGTCGCCCCGCGCCACTGGACCGGTCAGTGCCTTGCTCCCGTGCTTTTCGATATTGGCGAGCGTGCCCCTGACGAGGGGCATGAGGTGCCTTTGATCCAGCCCCACCTCCCGGATGATGGAAGCAGCCTGGTCCATGAGAGACACCAGGTAGTTCGAGGCCACCGCGGCCGAGGCATGGTAGAGAACCTTGTCTTCCCGGGCGATGGTCATCATGGGAACACCCAGCGACTCCGTGATGAGCCGGGCCACCTCCCGTGCCCCCTCAGAACCCTCAAAAGTAAAGACGCTTCCCCTGAGAACCTGCCGTGCCTGTTCCGCATCGGTGATGGACTGGAGCGGATGGAGGCTTCCCACCTCAGCTCCCTCATCCTGGAGGGCTGAAAGCTCTCCGGAAGTCAGCAGCCCGCTGAGATGGAGGAACACGACACCCCTGCACTGCGCCCCCCACACCTGCCCCATCCGGTCAGCGACCTCTCGAATCCGGCCGTCCGGCACTGCGATGAAGACGACCTGGGCGTCACCGGGCTGTTCAGGTATGGCTTCATGAGAAACCACTTCGCCCCCGGCCTTCTTGGAGGAAACCACCCAGGCCGGTATATGCCCAGCCTCCCTGAGAAGGGCGAGCATGGTGCCGCCCACCCTGCCGAGACCGACGACGCCGTATCTATATCTCATCGGTCAACCCCTGGGCCTTGGCCTGTTCGTACCGGTCCCAGTCCATGACAAAGGAACGCTCATCCATCGTCTTCAGCACGATCTGTTTGTACTGGTCATCCTCCACATACCGGTGGAGTTTCCGCGCAACGGGGTAGATCTGCTCGGATGGTTTCCATTGGTCCGGGGTGCGGGTCCGCGCATCGAGCAGGCAATTCAAGGCTATGGCAAAAGATATTTCCGAGAGCGTTCTGCCGGTACCGGAGATGTCCCTGAGAATGGCTTGCATGATCCCCGCATCGACCGGGGAGAAGAACGCATACATCCGGTCATAGATCTCGGAGTACAGACGTGAATAGATGGCGGCTGAATGGAAATACTCGGGAACGTCCACGATGGCATCTTTGCCGCTCAACTTGCACAGATCATGCAGGAAGGCCTGCATATTCTTCAGTCCACCGATGCCCGGATACTGCTGACCGGGAAGCCTCGGCTTGTCGGGCCTGAACTGGGCCCGAGGATCCTGAAGGGCGAGCCATTCGACGAGGAGCATGGACAGGCCCTGCGAAAAATCGTAGGACGGGATGAAGACTGCCTTGGGCCTGAACAAGCCCTCGCGGACGATGAGCTCGATGATGCGGGTTTCCTTTTCCTGGGAGTCGAAATTCACGTAGAGTCGCGACGTGTAATCATCCTGTCTGAGGATGTTCACCACCAGCTTCCGGTAGCCCCTTTTGTGGAGGATGCCGATCATGCCGACCTTGTCGAGCATCTCCATGAGCGTGCCTTCTTCAAACCTGCCCATGAAGAGGCTGGAGGAAAAGGGGTCGTCAAGGTTGACCGGCTGAGTGGCGACTGAGTAGGTGATGTCCTCCAGGTAGCGGGGGTCCTTCTTCCGGGGGTGCCTCGAGGGGCTCATGACAGGCTTCTCCCTGCACTGGCGAAAAGGATGTATTCCGCGCCCGCCTTCTTCAATGTCCTGGAGACCTCGAGGGCGGTCTGCCCCGTGGTGACGACATCATCCACCACCAGAACGGCCTTGCCGGAAACACCCCGTGCCTGGAAGGTCCCGGCGATGTTCGTTTTCCGCTGATGCCTCGTGAGACCTACCTGGGGGGGGGTTCCCTTCGTCTTTTTCAGCATGCCATAGCCCACAGGGATCCCGGTCAAGCGGGACAGCTCCCGTGCGAGCAGGGCCGACTGATTGTATCCCCTTGTCATCAACCTGCTCCAGTGCAGGGGGACAAAGGTGATGAGATCACACTGCCGGGCCTCATTCTTCACGACATCATAGATGACCCTTGCCAGGTATTTCTTGTAATAGGTGGCATCTGCATACTTGAAGGCATGTATCATCTCCTTGAGCGGCCCATCGAAGAACGCCGCGCTCATCAGCCTGTCATAGGGCGGGGGGGCCGCCTGGCATCCGAGGCAGATGCCCTCAGTGCCCGTGGGATTCCCGCAGACCATGCAGACCGGCCGCGGTAGGGGTCTGATGCGGGAAGCACAACCCGAGCACACCCCGAAGATGGGATCCACAACCTGATCCCCGCATACAAGGCATCGGGGTGGAAAGATCTGCGCGAAGATGCTGCGGAGCATTCCAGGAGCATATCATATCTCCGCGAACCCCTACAACAGACAAAGGATGGGCGGATGATCTACCGGTTGTAATAATTCTTGTAATACTTGTACTTGTTGTACGTGTATTTCTTCACCGGGAGTTCGTCGACCGCATTGAGCACCGTCCCGATGATCTTCTCCTTGGGAAGCGCTTCCAGGGCCATCTTGAATTCCGCCTCGCGGGTGTAACGGTACCGGACGACCATGACGATCCCGTCCACCACATCGGAGAGGATCTTGGGATCCACGGTCGCCTGGATGGGAGATGAATCGATGATGATGAACCAGTTTCCCTCCCGGCTTGCAAGACTCTTGATCAGGGCGCTGGTCTTCCTCGACTCCAGGAGCTCCGACGGGTTTGAAGGAGGTTCCTTGGCCGCCGGGAGGACCGTGAGCTTGTCGATGGAAGTGCTGATCAGGCACTCGGAGACATCGGCCTTTCCCTGGAGTATCTCGCTCACCCCCATGGAATGCGGGTACTTGAAGAGCTCGTGGAGGGAGGGCTTCCTCAGGTCGCAGTCCACCAGGAGCACCTGCTGGTCTTCCCCCTTGGCAATGGCAATGGCCAGGTTCGACGATATGACGCTCTTGCCTTCACCCGGCAGGGCGCTGGTGATCATGATCACCTTGGGTACGGGCCGGTCGGGCATGTGGTAGATGAAGGTCCTGAGCTTTCGAATCTGCTCTGCCGTGTAGGAGTAGGGCATATGGTGCATGTAGAGATGATCGTCCAGCGGTCCCATTGCACCGCTCCCGCGGACGAACTCCTGGTCCTGTTTTTCCAGCGCCTTCAAGATGTGCATCGATTAACCCTCCACACTCACCTTCACCGACTTCGCATAGAGAAAACCCTGTTCCTTGAGCTGCCTGGCATACTCGTCGGCTTTTCCCTGGGCCGGGAACGTCCCTATGGTGACCCTGTACCAGGTATTTCCCTGGGAATCCATGTAAGGATAGATCGTGGCCTGGAACCCCTTTTTCATGAGATCCAGAAACACTGCGGTTGCCTCGTTGACGGAGTGATAGGATGCCACGCTCACCGTGAACATGACCCTGGCGGCATCCGCCAGGGCGGGCAGGTATATCCTCTGTCCCTCATATATCAGGTCGATGTTCCCCACGTCCCGGTTGGCCTTGCCGACCAGGTCCAGGATCCTTGCATCAACCCTCCCATAGTGCCGTGCCGCAAGCCTGGCAACGGTATCGCCGGGGCCCACCGTCACGGTTATGCCACCTTCCCTCGCCTGCTTTCCGCCATCGGGGACACCTGCCGGGATCTGACCGGCCTGGTCCTGTATGGCAACCCGGGGCATATCCTGCCGCTCGACGATGGCCTCGGCTGCATCACGCTGTCCTGCCGGCAGGGTGGCGGCGCCACGGGAAACCGTCTTTTCGCCGAACATCGACCGGGAACGATCCATCAGGCCGTGGCCTGACGGAGACAGGATCAGAAAGGCCGCCACCGATGCGATGACGAGAAGGACAGCGGCCGCTGCCGCCACCATCCACAGGCCCCGCGTACGTTCCTTGCGGATATGGTGGGCGGGAACCTGGGGGGTATGTTTCACATACGTCTTCTCCATGCCCCCTACCACCTTCTTCACCAGATGGGCACTCACCTGCCGGAGGTCATCGCTGTAAGCAGCCAGCAGCACGTTGTCGCACACGATATTGATGAGCCTCGGGAAACCACGGGTATAGCGGTAGATCTCCCCCAGGGCCGAGGAGGTGAACAGGGGTTCTTGCTTGGGCTCATACCCCCCCACCCTGAGCCGGTGATCCACGTAATCCTTTGTCTCGTTGGAGTCCAGGGGCGGGATGTGGTACTTCACGCCGATCCTCTGCTTGAGCTGCCTGAGCTGGGGGTTGTTCAGCTTTTCGTTGAGCTCCTGCTGCCCCAGCAGCATGATCTGCACAAGCTTCTCGTGGACGGTCTCCAGGTTGGAAAGGAGCCGTATCTCCTCGAGCATCTCGAAGGAGAGTCCCTGGGCCTCGTCGCAGATGAGGACTGCCCCTCCCATGGTCTTGAGCCTGTCCTCGAGGTCGTTGATGTAATTCCGGGAGCGTTTCTCTTCAGGCAGTCCTATGGCCTCTCCCAGCAGATAATACAGGTTGTCTGGGGTGATGTGGGGGTTCTTGATGACCACCTTGGGGATACGGGGTGGAAGCTTAAGGAGAAAGGCATTCAGGATGGTGGTCTTGCCGGTACCTACCTCCCCGGTTATGACCACGAATCCGCTCCCCTCCTTCAGCCCGTACAGCAGGTGCGCCAGTGCCTCCTTGTGCCCGGGGCTCATGTAGAGAAATTTCGGATCAGGGGTGATGGAGAAGGGCTTGAGCTTGAGTCCGAAATGTTCCCGGTACATGGCTCCTCCCTTCCCTAGAACGGAAGCGGTATGGGCAGTTCGACGACAAGGTTCATGAGCTTGGAGACGACGATGAAGGCCGAACCCGCCACGAAGATGATCCCGTTGATCCCCAGGAACATGATGTTCATGAGATGCTGTTTGTGCTTGTCGCCCTCGGTCATTGCCAGAGGAATCTCAGATATGCAGGGTATCTCTCCCGACCAGCTCTCGAGCTGCTTGACGCCCTTGACGGTGGAGTCGAGCATCTCGAGCATGATGATAATGCCTGCCCCGGCGCCCAGGCCGAGGGCCAGAAAGACAAGCGCGATCCTCATCGGGTTGGGGCTCACCGGGACCTCGGGTGGCTGTGCGTAGTCCACGACCCTGAACTGCTCCCCCTGCTGCCGCTTCTCCATGTCTTCGGCGCGCTTGGCCTCGTAGAACCTGTCAAGAAGGCGCTGGTAGTTCTGCTGGGTGATGTTGTAGTCCCGGGTGAGGGCTGCCATCTCCTGTTCCCTCTTGGGGGTGCCCTCCACCCGGCCCTGGTACTGATCTATCTGCGTCCTGACCCTATCCACATCCCTGCGCAGTGATTCGACCTCGATGTTCGCATTGCTCAGCTGGGTTCGCAGGTCGGCCACCCGGGGATCCAGCCGGGCTGTCGATGCCTTTTCGGGCTGTTTTTCCAGCTCTGCGATCTGCTCCTGAATCCTCTTGATCTCAGGGTGCTCAGGGGTATACCTCGACTTCATCTCCTCCAGCTGGTTCCTGAGCTCCGTCACCCGCT
>JALOOZ010000138.1 GCA_025454155.1 Thermodesulfobacteriota bacterium | reverse complement strand
CCGCTGATCACGGCCCAGGGAGCCCACGTCTACGCCCTTGAACAGATAGGTCCCCGCTGTTGGGGTATCGAGGCAGCCCAGGATGTTCATGCAGGTGGACTTTCCCGAACCGGAGGGCCCCATGACCGCGACGAATTCGCCAGAACTGATGAGCATGTCTATACCCCGCAGCGCGTGCACCGCCGCTAATCCGGTGCCGTACACCTTGGTTATGCGCTTCAGCTCGATGAGGTGGTTTGCACGATCCTGGGCTGCAGCCATGCTCATTCCTTCTTGCTCACGGCATCCACTATCAGGGCCATTCCTGGAGCGACATCGCCGCCGGTGACTTCCGTCATGGTGCCGTCCGTGGCGCCGGTGGTGACCTGGAGGGATACGAGCTTTTTGTCCTTGAGGATCCAGACGGTCTGATTCCTCGGGTTTTCATTATCCTTGCGAGATTTTTCAGACCCTCGGGGTGGTCGGGGGAACAGCTTCGAGATCATGCTGCTGTTCGATGCGCTTTCCTTTGCGTCCTTCCCTTCCGTCGGAGGAGTGAAGCGCAGCGCAGCATTGGGCACCAGGAGGGCTCCGGTCAACTTCTTCACAACGATGTCGGCCGTGGCGGTCATGCCGGGGCGCAGGAGGAGGTCAGAGTTGTCGAGACCGAGGACAGCCTTGTAGGTCACGACCCCCCCCGAGGTCTCGGAGCCGTACCTGACCTGGCTCACACGGGCAGGGAACCTCCTGTCCGGGTAGGCATCCACGGTGAAGGTTGCCTCCTGGCTTTCCCTTACCTCGCCGACATCTGCCTCGTCGACGCCCACGTGAAGTTCCATCTTGGTCAGATCCTCCGCCAGGGTGAACAGAACCGGAGCCTGCAGGGAGGCGGCAACTGTCTGGCCTGGCTCCACGCTTCGGGCGAGCACGATGCCGTTGATGGGGGAGCGGATCACAGCCTTGGCCATGTCCGTCTCATTGACCTTTAGGGTTGCTTCGGTCTGGCTGACCTGCGCCTCGGCGCTGGCCAGATCGGCCTGGGCTCGCTCAAAGGCTGCTTCGGCGGACTCGAGGTCATTTCTGGAAGGCACCTTGCCGCCGCTAAGTTCCTTGACCTTGTTCAGCCGCGCCAGGGCACTGCGGCTCTCTGCGACTGTGGCACTTGCCTGGAGGACCTTGGCCTGCGCGGCCTTCAGTGTGGCCCTGGACTGCTGGACCTGTGCCTCGAGCTTGTCCGTATCGAGTTCTGCCAGGACCTGTCCCTGTTGCACGCGATCGTTGTAGTCCGCTGTCACAGTCCTCACGATCCCGGAAAGCTCGCTGCCAACATCCACCTGGTTGATGGGTTCCAGGTTGCCCGTGGCACTCACCGTTACGGTGAGATCGCCCTTTTTTGTATTCTGGGTCTTGTAGTCGTAGGTCTGGCCGTTGTCCCGGGAGAACCAGAGAACGACCGCCAGGACAAGGAATACAGCGATCACCCCCCCGACGACCTTTCGCCTGGAGAAGCCCCTGGTTTGGGAGGGACCATCAACTCCCAGGGCACTGCCAATATCATCTTTGGGATTCACATTCGTATCCATGGTTGCTCCTT
Source organism: Thermodesulfobacteriota bacterium (assembly GCA_025454155.1). Taxonomy (GTDB): domain Bacteria; phylum Desulfobacterota; class Desulfomonilia; order UBA1062; family UBA1062; genus MWEI01. Next base: position 5,068 of record JALOOZ010000138.1, on the reverse strand, counting down.
GCGATTATTCCTGGTTCACCCCACCGGTGCCGGCAAGAGGCTCCCAGCCGCCACCCAGGGCCTTGTACAGCCGCACCAGGTTCGCTGTGACCGTGCCGTTGCTCGTCGCCAGCTCGTCCTGCAGCACGAGCAGCGAGCGTTGAGCGTCGAGAAGGTCGCTGAAATCGGTGAGACCGGCTTCGTACTTGATGCGGGCATACCCGTATGCCTGACCCGCGGCATCGGCGGCATCGCTCAGGGCATCCCTGCGGCGCTGCTCCCCGGCATAGGCGGTCAGGGTGTTTTCCACCTCCTCCAGGGCGCCGAGCACGGTGGATTCATAGCCCAGGAGGGCCTGCTCCTGCCTGGCGGACTGCACCTCGATGTTCTGCCGTATGGCTCCTGCCTGGAAGACGGGCCAGCTGATGCGGGGGCCGTAGCTCCCGGCCCGGGCACCGGAGGAGAACAGCTCGCCGGAGTTCAATGCCTCCAGGCCGATGGACCCGTTTAGGGTGAGCTTGGGGTAGAGCTCTGCAGTCGCTGCTCCGACCCGGGCTGTCTGGGCGGCGAGCTCACGCTCCGCCTTCCGGATGTCCGGGCGCTGGCGCAGGACATCGGCCGGGACCCCGACTGCCACCGAGGCAGGCACCACCGGGATGGGGCTCGCCTGATCCATCTCCCGGTGAAGCGTCCCCGGCTGGACGCCCAGGAGCACCGCAAGCCTGTTCATGGAGCCCTCGAGGCCTGAGCGCAGGCTTGGTATGCGGGAACGGGAGCTTTCCAGGTTCGCCCTGGCCTTCTGCACGTCCAGTTCGTCGGTGAGTCCCGCCTCGTAACGCTCCCGGGTCATCTTGTACGACTCGTCCTGATTCTTCAGGTTTGCCTCGGCCACGGCCAGCCTCGCCTGATAGGTGCGCAGGTCGAAGTAGTTGAGCCCTGTCTCGGCGGTAAGCGAGACGAGGACGTCGTGCAGGTCCTCCCGGGTTGCCTGGAGATCGGCATCGGCCGCCTCCACCGAGCGGCGCACGCCGCCGAACAGGTCGAGCTCCCATCCGGCATCCAAACCGGCCGAATAGAGCGTCCGGCTCTGCCCGGAACCCGTGTTTTCACTGCCGCTTCTTCTGGTGACCGAACCGGTGGCGTCCAGGCTGGGGAAGAGGCCGGCCATGGCGATGGACAGCTGGGAACGGGCTTCCCGGACACGGGAAACCGCCTGCTTGAGGTCGAGGTTGTTGTTCACCGCCCGTTCCATGAGGTCCGTCAACACGGGATCCTCCAGGTTCTCCCACCACAGTGCGAGCCGTGCAGGGTCCGGTTGTGCAGCCTCCAGACCGCCGTCCATCCCGGTGTGCCAGGTTTGTGGTACGGGGGTTTCCGGCCTGACATAATCAGGCCCCACGGAGATGCACCCGGGCAGGAGCAGGAAGGTCATGAGGGCCCACAGAAGGGCCGGAGGGTGGTGTATGCGTGTTCTTCGTCCCATCGATATACTCTAACCCTTTTCGACGTCCAGATACAGGCCTTTGTCTACAGTGGCCTTGGTCCCCTTCCTGACGGCGGATGATGGAGAGGGGGTGTATAAGAAGAAAGTGGAGAAAAGATGGTGGAAATGGAGTATCATGGTTACGGCCATCGCGAAGACGGGGCGAAGATGAACCGGCGATTCGTTCGTCGGCGTATGCTGTACTGCATGCTGAAATAGAGAGGTACAAGGGAGGTCATCATGTATTCAGACATTGTGAGGCTCAGGTCGACCATCATGATCTGCGCTCTCCTGGCCCTTTCCTGCAGTTGCGCCAACAAGGCCTTCATGATCAAGTCCATGGATCCCATCATGAAGGACCTGGATCTTGCCGTGAACCGCAGCACTGACCTGGACATGCTGCGCGACGCCATGCCCGTGTTCCTCGTCCAGATGGACGGGTTCATCACCTCGGTTCCCGATGATTCTCTCCTGCTGAAGGGTGCCGAGTCCTATTACGGGTACACCTTCGCCTTTGTGGAGGACACCGACAGGCAGCGGGCCGGCATGCTCTACCTCAAGGCTCGGGATTATGCCCTGAGGAGCCTGACCGGGTACAGCGACTTTTCCGAAAAGCTCGGCAGGCCGCCCGAGGAGTTCAGGCAGATGCTCTACGGATTCGGCGAAGGCAATATCGGGCATCTCTTCTGGGCGGGCAACTGCTGGCTCGCCTGGATAGGCCTGAACATGGATGACCCCCAGGCCCTCATGGACCTGCCCAGGGCACAGGCCCTGCTGGAGCGGGTCGTGGAGATCGACGGGACATTCTATCACGGCGGCGCCCACATCGCCCTCGGGGCGCTCCATGCGGCCCGGCCTAGGGAGGCCGGGGGGGACCCGGATTCGGCGAAGCGCCATTTCGACAGGGCCTTCGAGATCACAGGGGGCAGGCTCCTCCTTGTCCACCTCATGTATGCAAAGTATTATGCATACCGGATGCAGGACCGGGATCTCTTCGTGAAGACGCTGGAAAAGGTGCTGAACACACCTGCAGACACGGATCCTGATATGGCCTTTGTCAATGAGGTGTCCAGGAGGAAGGCCAGGGTGCTGCTGGATGACGCTGACAAATATTTCTAGACCGGAAGGGGTGTACTCCATGAAGATCAGATATGCGGCTGTCGTGGCGGCCATTCTGGCGATATGCATGGGGGCCGGTGCGGTGCACGCGGCCGGGGATGAGCCCAAGGTGATCATCAAGGTGGCGAGTCTGGCGCCGAAGGGGGCGAACATCGCGAATCTCTTCGAGGAGATATCGAAGCAGATCAGGGCCAAGACGGACAACGAGGTGATGTTCAAGACCTACTGGGGCGGGGTCCAGGGCGACGAGAAGGACGTGCTCCGCAAGATCAGGCTCGGCCAGCTCCACGGCGGTTCGTTCATGGGCCCCTCTCTGGGCCTCATCGCCCCGGAGGTGAGGGTCACCGACCTGCCCTATGTGTTCAGGAACTACGACGAGGTGGACTATGTACGGGCCAAGCTCCAGCCCGAGATGGAGCGGCTCATCGAGGGGAAGGGGTTCAAGGTGCTGGGCTGGCTGAACCTAGGCTTTCTCTACACCTTCTCCAAGGAGCCTTTGCTCTCCCTGGATATCGCCAGGAAGCAGAAGTGGTGGGCCCTGGAAGGGGATCCCGTCGGCCAGGCCATGTACAAGGCGCTGGACATCACCCCCGTGTCCCTGTCCATCTCGGATGTGGCAACCTCGCTGTCCACCAGCATGATCGACTGCGCACCCTCCACCCCCTTCGGGGCGGTGGCATTGCAGTGGTATACACGGTTCAAGTACATGACGAGCTACCCGTCTTCTTCCATCTATGGGGCCATGCTCGTGAACCGGGAGACCTGGGACAGGATCTCGCCCGCCAGCCAGAAGATCATACTGGATGTCGCCAGGGAGCAGCATGAAAAGATCAAGCTCCTGACCCGTCAGGAGGATGCCAAGGCCCTCGAACTCCTCAAGAAGTCCGGGATCGTGGTGGTGCCCCACGACCCCCGGAACAAGGAAACGCAGTATGTGTTCGAGGCGTCGAAGAGGGCCAGAGAGAGCCTTGTGGGGAAGCTCTACTCGCGGGAGCTGCTGGACAGGACCCTGTCTCTGGTGGAAGAGTACCGGAAGGCCCACCCCGAAGACAAGACCATCATCCACGTGGAGTAGGACTTCACGGGGAGCCGCACCTTCCGGCGCTTCAGCATGAGTCCGCCTCGTATTCCTGGAAGAACACGAAGGGCTGGACAATGACGAACCGGAAGAGCGAGCCGAAGGTCTCCCACGCGGAGATCTGTTCTTTCGTCGGCCTTGCCAGCGTGCCTGCATCGATCCACTGTCTGACGCGGTCGGTATGATCCAGTGCCACCTGCACGCCCACTTCCACCAGGTCGAGACCCGGGGAGACGAGGAAGAGCGACCTGGTGAGCATGTCCGGAATGAGCCCCTTCCAGGTGGAGACGGTGACCTCCCCCGTGAGCTTTTCTCTCAAGAGCTTCTCACGCTGCGATTCCATCCCGCTCTTATACATGATTAAAGGCCTATGAAAAAGTTTCACGAAGGGATCTGTTGGTGGAGTTCACCCCGTCTTCTTGGCATACACCGAGATGCTCAGGATGGAGTCCGCTATCCGCTGGCCCATCTCTCTGGTCATGGCAGTGCCCTGGGCGATGGACTGGACGACCGGGTCAGCAGCCATGAGCTCGAAGGGAAAGCCAGTCTCCTTCAGGATCTTCACATCCTGAAAGCCGGCATCCCGGATGGCTTCCATGTAGGCGTCCTTTGCAACCGCACCCGCCACGCAGCCCACATATGCCTCCACCGAGGCCCTGATCTCCCGGGGAAGATCCCGGAGCAGCACGATGTCCGACACCATGAGCCGTCCTCCGGGCTTCAGGACGCGGTATGCCTCCCTGAACACCCTGCCCTTGTCCGGCGAAAGGTTGATCACACAGTTGGATACGACGACGTCAGCCGCATTGTCCGCCGCCGGCAGGTTCTCGATCTCGCCCAGCCTGAATTCCACGTTGCCGTAGCCCCCCTTGCGGGCGTTCTCCCGGGCCAGGTCAAGCATCTCCGGGGTCATGTCCACGCCGATGACGCGGCCGGCTGTGCCCACCTGAGCGGCGGCAAGGAAGCAGTCGAACCCGCCCCCAGAGCCGAGGTCGATGACGGTCTCGCCTTCTTGGAGCGACGCGATGGCAGTGGGGTTGCCGCAGCCCAGGCCGAGGTTGGCGCCGTCGGGAACGGCGTTCATCTCCTCATCGGTGTATCCGACGTGCCTGCCGGTTGCCTGGGAGGAGCATGCCGGGCCGCAGCATGGGATGCCGGTCGTCGCAACCTTCGCATAACCCTCGCGGACGGCGCTTCTGATGGCCTCCGGGGGCTTGTCCGCATCGAGCCTGTCCGCCTTTTCCAGGGAAAAGGGAGCGCTTCCGCAGCAAGAAACCGGGTTGAGGGGGTGTGTTCTTTCTTTGATCGGGGCTTCTTCCTTCTTCTTCATATGGCCTCCACTGCGGGTGATTACCTGACCGGCATGCCTCCCATGATCGGGGTGATGAAATCCATGACATGTCCCACCA
>JALOOZ010000137.1 GCA_025454155.1 Thermodesulfobacteriota bacterium | reverse complement strand
TGCAGGAGTCCGGCGTTCTCCTATCACGTCAGTGTCCGGGAGGGGAAACGGGGCTGACCACTTTCATGCCGGTGCGGGTAGAATATCTTGCCCTCCTCGTTCAAGGGCCATGCAGAGATGGTGAAGAAATATGTATGGTGTCACCGATTTAAAGTCACCGATTTAAGTCAACGATTGAGGGCACGGTCCGTGGCCAGGAACAGGTACATGGCCGGCACCACGAACAGGGTGAACAGGGTGCCGATGGCGATGCCCGTGGTGATGACCAGGCCCATGTTGTAGCGGCCGGCCGCCCCTGCCCCGGAGGCGAAGACCAGCGGCATGACGCCCAGGACCATGGCCGCCGTGGTCATGAGGATGGGCCGGAGCCGTATGGCGGCGGCCGTCTCGATGGCCTCGCGCTTGGCCTTGCCCTCGCGCTGCAGGTCGTTGGCGAACTGCACGATGAGGATGCCGTGCTTGCTGATGAGGCCGATGAGCGTCACCAGTCCCACCTGGGTGTAGATGTTCAAACTCGCCCCGCCAACGCCGAGACTGATGAAGATGAGGGCCCCGCAGACGGACATGGGTACGCTGACGAGCACGATGACGGGGTCGCGGAAGCTCTCGAAGAGCGCTGCCAGGGCCAGGAAGATGATGATCAGAGCAAAGGCGAAGGTGACCAGCAGGGCCTTCGACTCCTGCATGAACTGCCGCGACTCGCCACCGTAGTCGATGCTGTAGCCCTGGGGCAACGACTCGCCGGCGATGCCCCGCATCGTCTCCAGGGCCTGCCCCATGCTGATGCCCGGGGAGAGCACCCCCGAGATGGTGGCCGAGTTGAGCTGCTGGAAGTGGTTGAGCGACTGCGGCACCACGGTGGTCTTCAGGCGGGCCACCGTGGAGACCGGTATGGGTTCCCCGAGAGCGGTCTTGATGTAGTAATGGTTCAGCTGGTCAGGGGTGAGCCTCTCGGCCTGCCTGACCTGGGGGATCACCTTGTACGACCGCCCGGACAGGCTGAAGTAGTTCACATGCCCCCCACCGAGCATGGAGGCCAGCGCACCACCGATATCGCCCATGGTCAGACCCAGCTGGGATGCCTTGTCGCGGTCGATCTCGAGCGCTACCTGCGGCTTGTCGATCTTGAGGTCCGTGTCCACGAACATGAACATGCCGCTGGCCTGGGCCTTTTCCTTGAATGCCCGCGACACCTCGTCGAGCCTCTCGAAGGAATCGGTGGAGCCGATGACGAACTGAACGGGCAGCCCATGGCCCGTCCCGGGGAGAGCGGGCGGCTGGAACGCCACCGCCTGGGCGCCGGCAATGCCCGCGAGCTTTCCCTGGATGTCCGGCAGAAGCTCCATGGTGGAGCGGTCACGCTTGTCCCACGCCTTGAGCACGAATCCCGCGAAGCCCTGGTTGAGCCCTCCCCAGCCCTCGATCTGGAATACGTGCTCGGTCTCGGGGTATGAGGCGACGATCGCGTGGAGCTGCTCCGAGTAGAGCTGCGTCTGCTGCAGCGCTGCGTCCGGCGCGGCACTGATCATGGCCATGATGAAGCCCTGGTCCTCCTCGGGGGCGAGTTCGCTCCTCGAGCTCGTGAACAGGAAATAGTTGCTTGCCAGGATGATGGCCGCGAACACCCCCACAACGGGAAGCGAGTTCAGGGCTCCCTTGAGCATCCTCTCGTAGCCTGACCGCAGGCGGTTGAACTGGCGGTCGATGAAGTCGGTGAAGCGGTGCCGCTCCTGTGGCCCCGCCCCTTTGAGGTACCGCGAGCACATCATGGGCGAGAGCGTCAGCGCGATGACGGCGGAGACGAACACGGCTCCGGCAAGGGTATAGGCGAACTCGGTGAATAGCGCGCCGGTCAGCCCGCCCATGAAGCCGATGGGCACGTACACGGCGATGAGCACCACGGTCATGGCCACGATGGGGCCGCCGAGCTCCCGTGCACCCTGGATGGCCGCCTCCAGCAGAGGTACCCCTTCCTCGATGTGGCGGTGCACGTTCTCCACCACGATGATGGCGTCGTCCACCACCAGGCCTATGGCGAGCACCAGGGCCAGCAGGGTCATGAGGTTGATGGTGTAGCCGAGAACGAGCATGATGAAGAAGGCCCCGACGAGAGACAGGGGTATGGCCACCGTGGGGATGATGACCGAGCGGACCGAGCCCAGCGAGAAGAAGATCACCAGGGTGACGATGAGCAGGGCCTCCATGAGGGTGACGACAACCTCGTGGATGGAGCTGTTCACGTACTCGGTGGCGTCGTACACGATGCGGCCCTCGAGCCCCTCGGGAAGCTGCTCCGCGATGGCAGGGAAGGCCCTGCGCACACCGTCGATGACCGTGAGCAGGTTTGCGTTGGGCGCGACCTTGATGCCGATGAAGACGGCGCTCTCCCCGTCGAAGTGCACGGCGATGTCGTAGCTCTCGGCACCCAGCGTCACGTTGGCCACATCGCCCAGACGCACGATGGCCCCGTTCACCGACCTGACCACGAGGCCCCTGAACTCCTCCACCGTGTGCAGCCCCGTGGCGGCGGTGAGGTCCACGGTCACCATCTGCCCCTGGGTCCGGCCCAGGGCCGAGATGAAGTTGTTGGCCGCCAGCGCGTTGCTCACGTCGGTGGCGGTTACGCCGTGGGCGGCCATCTTCTGCGGATCGAGCCAGGCTCTCAGGGCGAATTCCTGCCTGCCGAGGATCTCCGCCAGCTGCACGCCGTCCACGGTCTGCAGCCTGGGCTGCACCACCCGGATCAGGTAGTCCGTGATCTTGTTCATGGGCAGCGCCTTGCTGTAGAAGCCGATGTACATCGAGTGCATATCCTCGCCGGTGGACAGGTTGATCACGGGCTTCTCCGCGTCCCTGGGCAGCTGGTTCACCACCGCGTTGACCTTCGTGTTGATCTCGGTGAGCGCCTTGTTGGAGTCGTAGTTCATGCGCAGGGTAGCCGTGATGGTGCTCACGCTGGACGTGCTCGAGGAAGTGAGGTAGTCGATGCCGTTGGCCTGGGCGATGGAGTTCTCCAGCGGCGTGGTGATGAAGCCTGATACCAGCTCCGGATCGGCACCGGTGTACACCGTGGTCACGCTGACCACCGCGTTCTCTGTCTCCGGATACTCGCGCACGGGGAGAAGGTTAATGGAGCGCAGTCCCAGCACCAGGATGAACAGGCTCACCACCGTGGCGAGTACGGGCCGGCGGACGAAGATGTCGGTGAAATGCATGCGGCTGCCTTATCCTCACTGGTCCGAGGGGACCGGGGCTGCATCGTTCAAGGGCTGCACCTGATTGTCGACGATGACCGGGCTGCCGCTCCTGAGCTTGAGCTGGCCGCTGGTGACCACCAGGTCACCTTCCTTGATCCCGGCGGTGAGTGCCACCTGGTCCCCGCGGGCTGGGCCCACGTTGACAAAGGCCTGCCTGGCGGACAGAGCGGGCTTCCCGTCGGCGCCCTTGCCCTTTGTCTCCACGATGAACACGGTCTCGCCGTAGGGGTTGAAGGTCACGGCGGTCCTGGGAAGCGTCAGGAGGCGCTGCTCCGCACCGGAGAGGACCTCCACGGATACGTACATGCCGGGCAGCAGCCCCTCGTCAGGATTCCGGATGGCTGCCTCGACGTGGATGTTGCGCGTCTGGTCGTCCACCTTGGAATTGACGGCGCTGACGGTGCCGGAAAAGGCCCTGCCCGGGAACGTGTCGGTGGTGATCTTCACGGTCTGGCCCACGGCGACCCTCGAAAGCTCCTGCTGGGGCAGGGAGAAGTCTACGAACAGCGGATCGAGCGCCTGCAGGGTGACGATCTTCTCTCCCTGGTTCACGTACTGCCCGGGGTTGACCATGCTGATGCCGAGTCGCCCGGCAAAGGGGGCACGGATAAACTTCTTTCGTATCATCGCCTCCTGCTGGGCCACGGCTGCCTTTGCGGCCTTGAGCTCGGCGGCGCGGGCATCCATCTCCGCCTGGCTGATGGCCTGGGTCTCGAGCAGCTTCCCGCTTCGGTCATAGGTCATCTGTGCCAGGTCGGAGGCGGCCTTCAACGACTCCAGCTGGGCTATGTCGGCGTCGGCCTTGAGCTGCACCAGAAGCCGGCCCGCCTCTGTATAGTCACCGGACTTGAAAAGGACCCCCTGCACGAGACCTTCGATCTCGCTGGACATGTCGACGCCCCGGACGGCGCGCAGGGACCCCACCGCCTTGAGCTGGGGCTGCCACATCGCATAGGCCGCTTTGACGGCGGTGACCGTGACCGGAGGCATGCCGCCGGCGGACATGTATTTCTTCATCATCATGGCGGTGAAGGCCTGGTAGCCGAAGATGCCGCCGAAGAGCACCCCGACCGCCACCAGCATGATCACCATACGCTTGGTCATGGGAGAAGCCTCCTTCCGGTTCCGGATACCATCCGACGCGGTTCCTGTCTACATCCAATGCTCGTTCAGTCATTAATGACCGTGAGGACCGGCTGGATTTTTCAAAGGGAAAAGATGAACCGGCTGACCGCGAAAGTCAAGAAGGACCTGTCCTCTGGCTGTGTGTTTCAGGCATGGAAGAGACCTGCATAATGAGGAATGTCCCCAGGGCCGCAGGCTTTCGTCCAAAGACCTCCTGTGAAGTTGGGGCTATTTTTTATCAGGAGCAAACATGGGTATTGAAATTGAGATAGAACAGATGATATCAACGTTATATTAATATGTTACAAAGGAGGTCAGGGGTATGGCAAAATCAGGGGATGTAAAGAAGGAACTGAAGAAGAAACCGCAGAAAACAGCCAGAGAAAAGAAACAGGCAAAGGTAGATAAAAGAAAGGGCAGGTAGTTTTCTGCTCTCGGAAGGCTTTATCCAAACCTATCACTGCAGGTGCGGCACCGGCGCTCTTTGACCTGGGAAAACCTGTCGAATAGGTTCTGTCACATGTTGTCTGTACAAACTATGAATGGAGACAGAACCTGCGGCCGAGCTAACGGACTAGAGGCTTACCTAAGAGGCTTAGCGATCGAAGGTGGGAGGGAGACCGGGAAATCCGATGGAGGTAGCGGCCATCCGTGCGGCTGCGGAATGGGGTTTGGATGCGGTCAGTATCCGCGGCGATCTGGCCATCTGCGGCAGTCCCCAGCGCAGCGAATTCCGGTGCGTGGTGGAATGCGCGGACCGGCGGCTGGTGCTGCTGGAAAACATACGCGGGCAAGACCGCAGGAACAAACAGGCCATTATCGATCGGCTCGACTTCCTTGACCATCAGGGTCTTTCCAGCATTCATCCCTGTATTCGAACCCCGGACGGCAGGCATATCATCCGCATGGAAGGCCGGTTCTGGCAGGCGTCACCCTATGTCCAGGGAATACCGCTGGATCGTCCCGGATATGCCTTTGACGGGTGGCGCGGCGTGGCCATGGCGGATTTTCTGGTCAACCTCCGGAAAGCCTCAAAGAACCTGCCGAACGGACTTTCCACCCTGCCCTTCTCGATTCTGGGCTACATCGATGGGCTCATCGGGCAGATCAAGATCCGGGAGCCTGGACTGGCTGAAAAACTCGCGCCGATCACGGCCTATCTTCAACAACGCCTGGCGGGCGTTCACGGCCTTCTGCCGGTTGCCTTTTGTCATGGGGATTACCACCCGTTGAACATGATCTGGTCCGAAACCGCCATCCCGGGTGTCATCGACTGGGAATTTTCCGGTACGAAACCGGAAAATTATGATGCAGCCACGCTCGTCGGATGCATGGGCATGGAAACCCCGGACGCCCTGACCGGACCGCTGGTGACGGAATTTGTCCGAACCCTGCAAGCTGCGCAGGTCCTCTCCGGGACAAGCTGGCGGGTTCTGGTGGGAATGATCATCGCCATCCGGTTCGGATGGCTTTCCGAATGGCTCCGCAACCGGGATGCGGAAATGATCGAACTGGAAACGGTTTACATGCATCTTCTGAAGGATCATGCGGACGACCTGATAGCATTATGGTATTGTTAAGCCTTAGACCTTTGAGAAAAGTCGGTTTGCCTCAAATCTGCGGGAGTTGAGGGGAATCTTTAAAAGGAGGAGCGACCATGAAGGTGGTCATCGTCGGCGGAGTGGCGGGTGGCGCATCGTGTGCGGCGCGCCTGCGCAGGTTGGATGAAAAGGCCGAGATCCTCATGGTGGAACGCGGGCCCTATGTCTCGTACGCGAACTGCGGGCTTCCCTACCATGTGGGCGGTGTGATCGAAAAAGAGGCGAGCCTGCTGGTGGCGAGTGAAAGCACCTTCCGCGAGCAGTTCGCCATCGATGTGCGGACGAACTGCGAGGTGGTCGGGATATCGGCGGGAAAGAAAACCGTGGAGCTCAAGGATCACCTTACTGGCAAGGTATCCACCGAGAAATACGACAAGCTCGTGCTCTCTCCGGGTGCGGCTCCGATCCGTCCGCCCCTGCCTGGTATTGATCTCCCGGGTATCTTCTCGGTGAGGACCATCCCGGACGCCCGGGACATATGTGCGTGGATTACATGCAATGATCTGCCTGATTACTCGGAAACGGGATTCCAGGCCGTGACGAAGGCGAAATGCGCAGTGGTGGTGGGCGGCGGATTCATCGGCCTGGAGATGGCGGAAAACCTGGTCCACCTCGGGCTCGAGGTGACCCTTGTGGAGATGCTCGATCAGGTCATGCCCCCTCTGGATCCTGAAATGGCACGCATTGTCGAAGGCCAC
>JALOOZ010000020.1 GCA_025454155.1 Thermodesulfobacteriota bacterium | reverse complement strand
ACGCTGTCCTTCCTCTTCTCGTGGATGGACGAGAAGTCGCTCAGAGGGATGCATTATTTCCTCTGGTGGTTCCATATCCTCATGGCGCTCGTCTTCTTCGTGTACATCGGCTACACCAAGCTCATGCACATCTTCATGACGCCGGTGAACATCTTCCTGCGGCCCACGACACCGCAGCCTTCCATTAAGGTCATGCCGCCAGAGATGTTCGAGTGCGCGGAGACCTTCGGCATTCACAACCTGGAGGAGTATTCATGGAAGGACCTGTTCGACCAGGAGGCCTGCATGAGGTGCGGCAGGTGCGTGGAGGTCTGCCCGGCCTTCAACACCGACAAGCCGCTGAAGCCCAGGGACGTGATCCAGAACATCAGGACCTACATGGAAGCCAAGGCCAAGTTCACCATCGACGCGGACGGCAACTACCGCATCATACCGGACGAAGAATACACCGGCCCGGCGCTCATCGGCGGCTGCATCGAAAAGGAGACCGCCTGGGCATGTACCACCTGCATGGCCTGTGTCGAGGCATGCCCGGCATACATCCTCCAGTTCCCGAAGCTCATCGACCTCAGGCGCTACATGGTCATGATGGAGTCCGATTTTGCGCCGGAACTCCAGGGTGTGTTCAAGGGAATGGAAAACAATTCCAACCCGTGGAGCATAGGCGCCCACATGCGGGCCGACTGGGCCAAGGAGATCGGAGTGCCGCTGCTCTCCGAGAAGGGAAGCTGCGAGTACCTCTTCTATGTCGGCTGCGCAGGCGCCTTCGACGACCTGAACAAGCGGGTATCCATAGCCCTGGCAAAGATCTTCGAGGCGGCTGGCCTCGATTATGCCATCTTGGGCACCGAGGAAGGCTGCTGCGGCGACTCGGCAAAGAAGATCGGCAACGAGTACATCTATCAGGCCCTTGCCATGGCCAACATCGAGACCTTCAAGGGTTACGGCGTGAAGAAGATCATCACGCTTTGCCCTCACGGGTATACCACGCTGAAGTACGACTACAAGGATCTCGGCGGCGACTTCGAGGTCTACCACTACACCGAGATCCTCGACATGCTCATCAAGGAAGGCAGGATCAAGATCAAGGAACCCATCAGCGACCTGGGCCTGATCACCTACCACGACTCCTGCTATCTCGGCAGGTACAACAAGGTCTACGACCAGCCGCGTGATATCCTCAAGGCGATCACCACTGGCGGGATGGTCGAGATGGCCAGCAACCATGCCAAGAGCTTCTGCTGCGGCGCAGGAGGCGGCAGGATGTGGATGGAGGAGCATCTCGGAACAAGGATCAACCAGAAACGCACCAAAGAGGTCCTTGAGGCCGGGGCGAAGACGGTCTGCACGGCATGCCCGTTCTGCTTTACCATGCTCACCGATGGCATCAAGGAGCTTGAACTGGGCGAACAGCTCCAGTCGGCAGATATCGCCGTTCTGGTGGCCAGGGCGGCAGGCATAGATCTTAAAACGAAAAAGACCGAGGGCGAGGCCTGAGGTCCACTGCGCATCAATCCTGAATCCATGCGAGAGGGGGCGTGAAGACGCCCTCTCTTTTTTTCTTGATAACTGACGTGCCTGAAGCTATCGTTGCGCCCAAAGAGGAGCGTTCATGGAGAACAAGGTTCGCGAAGAACACCGTCCCTGGGGCTTCTATGAGGTGCTGTCCGACGAGATGGCCAGCCACAAGGTCAAGCGGATCACGGTCTGGCCGGGAAAGCGTCTGAGCCTGCAGTATCACCACAAGCGCAGGGAGCACTGGATTGTGGTATCGGGCACGGGAATCGTGACCGTGGACGGTATAGAGCTGAACCTGGGTCCGGGCCAGTCCGTCGACATACCGCACAGGGCCCCCCACCGCATGGAGAACGCCGGCAGTGGCCCCCTGGTGTTCATCGAGGTCCAGCAGGGGGAGTATTTCGGCGAAGACGACATCGTGCGCATGGAGGACGATTTTGGAAGGATATGAGGTGACGACGCATGGATGACCGCAGGAACCGCGAACTCTTCGCCCTGCTCTACGAAACCGCATCATCGGCCGGCATCGAGGTCATCGAGGACCGGCTCAACCGCAGGGGAGGGGTCTGCAGGGTGGACGGCCGGGTGCATGTGATCTTCGACGAGCAGGCACCCTACCGCGAAAAGAACAGGCTGATCATCGAGGGCATGGGGAAGATGAATCTTGATGCCGCGTATCTGCCGCCGAAGATAAGGATCCTCATCGGCGATCGACGGGAAATCCGGGATGGGTTCGATGACGCCATGGAACCCACACCCGCATCACAGGGCGCTCTTCCGGCGGAATAAGGCCCGGTCTACTCTCAGACCGGATGCCTTTCTATGCGGCCTTCCCAGTCTCGGCTCTCATCCTGGCCAGGCCCTGATGCAGGAGGTCTTCGGTGGAGCCGATGATCGAATCCAGCCAGCCCGGGATGTTGCCGAGGATTTCGCGGGCCTCCCTCACGCCCTGCTCGATGGCGTTGGCCAGGAGTTCGAGCTTCTCCTCGGAACCATCCCAGAGGGACCGTGCGAAGGCGAGTATCCTCTCGGCCGTGTTCTCCGGGCTGAAGAGGTCGTTCCCGTAGGTGTAATCGCCGTATCGCCCGATTTCATAGGATGCCTTCCTGGTCATGCCTTCGCGTACATAGTCGATGCTCAGCGAGGTGCCGTCCTTGAGCTCGATCTCCATGTGGATGGATTCCCTTTCGTAAGGCTTCCCCGTGGTGAGAGTCCGTTCGAGGAGAGTCTGCTCCAGAGGCTTCTGGGTGGACTGCTGCTGGTTCAGCTGAGCCTGCAATACCCCTATCCCTGAGATGTTCATGGGATACCTCCCTGTCCATGGTATCAGCTGCTGAGTAATAGTATAGTGGACAGGGATTACCGCTGGCAACATCTAAAAAAGGACCGGGATGGGGCTATTTGCTCTCTCTCATGGAGTAGAGCCTGATCTCCCGCTGGGCATCGACATTGTTCCGGTTGATCTCCAGGGCCTTCTGGAAAGCCTCCACGGCCTTCTTCGACCCCTCCTTCTTGAGAATCCAGCCGTAGATGACCCACAGGGTGTCCGAGTTCGGGAAGCGGTTCAATCCTTCACGGATGGCGGATTTGATCTCGGGGGAGTTGCCGGCATCCGTGTTCTGGAACCTGAGGAACTGGGTCTTCACAAAGGTCTCTACAAAGAGCCTCTCGTCGGGCCGCAGCTTCATGCAGAGCTTGAAGCAGTCGATGGCGTTCTGGTAGTCCCTGGCCTTCAGATGCTCGGTACCCTTGCTGAACAGGATTTCCGCCTGGAGGCTGTCGTCGATGCCCTGGGGCTCATCGGCGGGCTTGCCTTCGCGCAGTTTGTTGATGGTGGTGTAGGCCTTCTGGATCTCGGTGAAGATCTCGTTGGCCAGGCGCTTCACCTCGGGGTCATCGGCATAGGCATAGGTGTCCGGGTGGTTGGCTTTGACGATCTTGATATAGGCTCTTTTCAGGCCGCCGTCTGAGATCTGTTTGTCAACGGCCAGGATCTCGAAGGGATCCTCGTCCTTGATGGTCTTGAGCTTCAGCCTGAGCGTATCGATGAGGGCCTTGTACTTGCTCTCTTCAAAGCTTATCTCTCCGGTGCAGTAGAGGCTGAGCAGGGCCCTGGACGGGTCCTGGCCGAGAAGGAGCACCTCCGAGACCGTGTACTGGCGGATATCCTCCATATCGATGCCCAGGTCTGCCGGCAGTCTGTCCACCATGACCTTGGGTACGGCGTCGGCGAAGGGAGAAAGCGCGGTGATGACGCTGGAGAACGGGGTGTTCTCCATCACACCCTTGCGGATGAGGCGCGCCATCTCATTCTTGCCGATCCCGGGCTGCTTGTTGATCTCTGCCTTGGGCACCTTCTGGATGGTCCCGCTTTCCCAGGTGAAGATATCGAGGAACCTCTTCTCGATCTGGAGTCTGAGCGCTTCATTGATTTCCTGAGGCTGTACGAGGCCCATTTCCAGGAGGATGATGCCCTGCTTGCGACGTTCAAGGCGAGATTGCGCAAGTGACTGGGTGTTCTCGCCGGCAGAGATGGTGCCCATGTCCACCAGGATGTTTCCCAGCAGTTCTTCGGTTCTGTTGGACTGGATGGCGCAGAGCCTGCCCTCCCTGAAGATAAGGCCCTTTTTCCACTGGTCCATGGAGACGAAGATGATCCCGGTGTACTTGGTCTCGAAGACATCCATCATGACCAGGGGAAATGGAAAAGCCTCGATCTGGAACATGTTTTCCATGATCACTTCAATATCGGCAAATCGAGGAGCGGGCAAGAGGGAAAAATAATGTGTAAGATCAGCCCGACGTCTTCATTTTTCGCCGCTCAGGATGATGGGAAGCCCGCTCTTGGGGTTGCCGATGACCACGATCTTGGTGTTCTGGCTGGCGGCGAGCTTCTCCGTGGCCTCGATGCCCTTCCATTCAAGGAGCTGCGGGCTGATGCCCTGGGCCACGATGCGCTGGAAGTCCGCCACGCCCTGGGCTTCGATGCGCTTGCGTTCGGCCTCCTGCTGCTCCTTCTGGAGCACGAATTTCATCTGTTCCGCCTCCTGCTCCCTCTTGAGCTTCTCCTGGATGGCGTTCGCCACGGTGGTAGGAAGTCCTATCTTGCGCAGGAGCACCTGGTCCGTGATGATTCCCCGGCCCTTGGTAAGGTGGACGAACATGTTCTGGATCTCCTGGGCGATCTTGTTCCGCTCGGAGGAATAGAGCGACTTGGCGTCGTAGGAGGCGGTGATCTCCCGGATGGCGGAGCGGAGCTGTGGCTCCACCACCACCTGTGCATAGCTCTTCCCAACCTTTTTGTAGATGTCCGCTGCCTTCTCAGGGTCGAGGCGGTACAGAAGGGATACCTCGAGATTGATGATCAGGCCCTCCCGTGATGGTGTGTCGGCCTGTTCCATGATCTCCTGGGTCTGCACCGTCATCTTGACGACCTTGGTGAACGGGATCACGATCCCCATGCCTGGAGGCAGGGTGTTCTTGGAAACCCGGCCGAAGAAATCCTTCACGCCGACATGACCGGCGGGAATGACGGCGATGGGATTCGCGAAGGTCAGTATGATGATGACCACCACCAGGACCGCTATGAAAGTCATTTTCGTACTTGTGGGATTGCCCTCTGCCATGGTTGCACCTCCTTTTTATCGGGCACCGGTGAGATGATGATTCCTTTCCGGCGCCACTGCTCCCCGGGAGAGATACTGACCTACCGCGGAGTGCCCTGTCCAGAAGAATCGACAGTTACACCGGATTTGTTCCCTGGGGGAAAGAAACAAGCCCATGCAGGGTGCACGGGCCTTTTTTCAAGTGAGAATGCGGGATTAGACGCTGTCAGAGGGTTTCGGCCGTGACCCTGAAAGAGGGGATCACCCGATATACGCAAGCAGCCCTTCGAACTTCTCTATCGTGCCGGAGTACACCTCCATCATGCGTCCCATGAGTTCCTGCGTGACGGGTCCGGGACAGGTGAGCTCGCAGTCTTCGATCCGCCGGATGGGCTGGACATGCCTCAGTGTGCCCGAGAAGAAGGCCTCGTCGTACTCGCACAGGTCCTGGGGCAGGATGCGGGACTCCTTCACCGCAAACCCCATGTCCTTGAGCACATCGATGACAACCTTTCTCGTGATGCCAGGCAGAACGTTTTCCTTCGTGGGGGTCTCCACGCAGCGGTCCCTGACGAGGAAGATGTTGGACGTGGGTCCTTCGGCGACCAGCCCGGTGGTGTCGAGCATCAGGGCCTCGTCGAACCCCTTCCTGCGCACCTCGGTCCTGGCGAGATAGCCGTTCACGTAGTTGCCCACCACCTTGGCATGGACCGCGGCCGTGGCGGGGTGAAGCTTCCGGTACTGGGATATGCCCACGCTCAGCGGGGAGCTGTACTTGGCAGGGCTGACGCCGAGCATGCCGTAATCGAGGCAGAAGACGGCAACGGAGACCGCCTGGGGAGTTATGGGCCCGAGATCGATGTCGGAGAAGTAGGCGTAGCATTTCACGATACCGTTCTTCACTGCATTGGTGCGAGCCGTGGCGAGGATTGCCTCCTTGATCTGCTCACTGCTGAAGGGGATGCTCATGAAGGTCCTCTCCGCACTGGAAAAGAACCTGTCCACGTGATCGTCGATGCAGAACAGAGCCGGTCCCTTCATGGCAGGGACGATGGCCATGACCTCGAACACGGCCGAAGCCCTGCTGAAGCCGTGAGACAGAGGGGAGACACGGGCCTCCATCCAGTCCACCAGAGCACCGTCGAGCCAGGCCTTCATGGTTATGTCCATGGTGCATATCCCTATATGTGCTTTCCCGGTGTGTCAAGAGAACATGATCCCATCGGCTTCTTGACAAAGACGGCCGTATGAAATAGTAGCATGATCTACTGTTATGGATAAGGCGAAAAGTATCGAAGAGATAAGGCTCATCCCCGATATCATCGGGGAGGCGGGCATCGAAAAGGATCTCCGGGTGAATCCCGAGGTCCTGTCGGATCTGCTCGGAGACAAGGACCTCCGAGTGGAAGAGCCGTTCTTCATTCACTACGAGGTCAACCGGCGGCAGGATGCTTTTCATGCAAGGATAAACATCAAAGGCAAGGTCCACACGAACTGCTCCCGGTGCCTGTCTCCCATGGGGTACCCGGTGGATCTGTTCCTTCAGAGCGATTACGTCCCTGCACCTCCCGAGATGGTGGGCGAACTTGAGGCCCAGAGGCAGAGCGCGGACACCGGGTACTACCGCAGGGAGATCCTCCTAGGCCAGTTCATCGTCTCCGAGCTCGTCCTGTCCCTGCCCATCATCTATGTGTGCAGCGATGGATGCAAGGGCCTGTGCCCGCAGTGCGGCACCAACCTGAACGAGGGCCCCTGTGCATGCACAAGGAGCGCGGACCCCAGGATGCAGGTACTTGCACAATTCAAGAACAAACTTTAAGAAAAGATAGGAGTCAGCAATGCCATTACCAAAGAGAAGACACTCGAGCGCCAGGAGAGACAAACGCAGGGCGAACGATTCCGTAACCGTCCCCGCGGTTTCCTTCTGCCCCAACTGCCAGGAGCCTAAGGCGCCGCACAAGGTCTGCCCCAACTGCGGATACTACAAGGGCAGAGAGGTGATCAAGGCAAAAGAAGCAGAATAATGGCATATTGCCTGATCTTCCCAGGCCAAGGGAGCCAATTCCCCGGCATGTCCCGGGGGCTCGACATGGAACCGAGTGTGCACGGGCATTTGTACAACCTCATGGAGAACGGCCCGGAGGATCAGCTTGAACAGACCCTCCATGCCCAGCCTGCAGTGCTCTCCGTGAGCGCGGCATTGTGGGAACGCTCGGGACTGAAAGACCCTGCCGTAGTCATGGGCCACAGTCTGGGTGAATACGCCGCCCTGGTTGCGGCTGGGTGCCTGAATACGTCAGAGGCCCTGTCCCTGGTCAGGAAACGCGCGGAATTCATGGATTCGTCCCGGCCCCAGGGAGCCGGGGGCATGGCAGCGGTCATGGGCCTTTCCCGGCAGGAGATCGACGAGATCATAGCAGGTTTTCCCGAACTGTGGGTGGCGAACCTCAACGGCGCCTCCCAGGTCGTTATCTCGGGCAGTGTAAAGTCCATAGACGCCGCATCTTCCCGGCTGAAGGACAGGGGTGCGAAGAGGGTGGTTCCCCTGGGGGTGTCGGTGGCATCACATTGCCCTTACATGGAAACGGCCAGGAGGTCCCTGGAAGACTATCTCCGGCATGTTGAATTCAGGGAGCCGTCCTGTCCCGTTATATCCAATGCCAGTGCACGGCCGGAGAGAGACCCGGCACGCATCAAGGAACTTCTTGCCGATCAGCTGGTGAGCCCGGTGCTCTTCGAGGAGTCGGTCCAGGCCGCGAATGCCCTCGGTATAGATCATTTCGTCGAGATCGGACCCCGCTCCGTGCTCGCCCCGCTCGTCAGGCGGATAGCTCCAGGGGTGAAGGTAGAGGTGATAACCAATGACGGACGTTGATCTGAAAGCCCAGGTGGCCCTTGTTACCGGAGCCAGCCGCGGCATCGGGGCGGCTACGGCAAGGGCCCTTGCCGCTGCAGGAGCGCACGTCATAGTCAACTACAAGACCAGTGCCGACAGGGCAAAGGAGGTCGTCGATGCCATCCGCTCAGCCGGTGGATCCGCCGAGCCCATGTGCTTCGACATCTCGATCGAGACTGAGGTCGCAGGGGCCTTTGAGCATATTATGGCCGCACATAAGAGGCTCGACATCCTGGTGAACAATGCAGGCATCTCGAAAGACGCCCTCTTCCTCAGGGTCAAGCCGGAAATGGTCAATGAAATGATAGATGTAAATATCAAGGGGTCATTTTTCTGCACTTTTCACGCTGCGCGATATATGATAAAGCAGAGAAGTGGAAAGATCGTGACGGTCTCATCCATCGTGGGGCTCGGGGGCAATCCGGGCCAGATCGTGTATGCAACGACGAAGGCAGGGCTCATAGGCATGACCAAGAGCTTCGCAAAGGAGCTGGGCCCGCGGGGGATCCGGGTGAATGCCATCGCACCCGGTCTCGTGGACACGGAGATGACCGAAGGCATCGACAGAGGGGCCATCATCAAGGATATACCGCTGCGCAAGATCGGCAGCCCGGAAGAGGTGGCCGGTGTTATCCTGTTTCTATGCTCGGACCTGAGCGCGTATGTGACCGGTCAGGTGGTTGTTGTGGATGGCGGGCTCTATACATGATCTGTATGAGGACGGAGTGAACCTTAAAGGAGGACTATACTGATGGCAGATGTTCAGCAGCGGATCATACAACTGATTGCCGAACAGTTGGAGAAGGACCCTTCAGAGATCAAGCCGGAGATGTCCTTTGCGGACGATCTGGGGGCCGATTCCCTTGATCTTGTCGAGTTGATCATGACCGTGGAGGAAGAGTTCAACATCGAGATCCCGGACGAAGACGCTGAGAAGATCAAGTTCGTCAAGGACGCCATAGAATACGTCAAAGCAAAGATATGACTTCCTAGATGAAGAAGATAGTTGCTGTAACCGGTTTAGGAGTAGTCTCGCCTCTCGGAAGCGACTGCACGACGCTCTGGGAAAATCTTATCCAAGGCAAATCTGGAATTGGAACCATTGAGGACCTGTCCGGCCTCCCGGTCACCTTCGGTGGCCGTGCCGTAACGTTCGACCCGGCCCGCCATCTTGGCCCCAAGGAGATCCGCCACATGGACCGCTATACGCAGATGGCGATGTCATGCGGGCTCGATGCATGGGAACAGGCCGGCATCTCACCTGACACCTATCCCGACCAGCGCCTGGGTATTATTGTCGGTACCGGCGCCGGTGGTGTCGCAACCCTTGAGGAACAGATCCTGAATTTCCGTGAGAAGGGACCAAGGCGAGTCTCTCCGCTCACTGTGCCCATGTTCATCCCCAACATAGCATCCGCCGAACTGGCCATGAAGATAGGCGCCAAGGGCCCAGGCATGGGGATCTCCAGTGCATGCGCCACGGGCGGCCATGCGCTGGCCGTGGCCATGAGGCTCATCCAGGCCGGTGATGCCGACTGTATGGTAGCGGGCGGGGTGGAAGCCTGCCTCACGCCGTTTTCCGTCGCGGCCTTCTCATCAATGCGCGCCCTGTCCACCCGCAATGATGATCCCCGGGGCGCATGCCGTCCCTTTGACCGCGACCGGGACGGATTCGTCATGTCCGAGGGGGGAGCGGTCCTGGTGCTGGAGGACCTCGACAAGGCCAAAGCGAGAGGTGCCGAGGTCCTGGCAATACTGGCAGGGGCGGGCATGAGCCAGGACGCCTATCACCTGGTGGCACCCGATCCCGAGGCAAACGCGGTTGTGTATGCCATGGAAAGGGCCATGGCCGACGCTGGCGTTTCACCCGAGGACATCGGATACATAAATGCCCATGGCACCTCCACTCCGCTCAATGACAAGACCGAGACCCTGGCCGTGAAGAGGGTCTTTGGGCAGCGGGCCTATGCAATTCCCATGAGCTCGACCAAGTCCATGACAGGGCATCTCATAGGGGGCGCCGCAGGCCTTGAAACGGTCATCTGCATACTGGCCATGAGAAACGGCATGCTGCCCCCCACCATCAACCTTGCCAACCCTGACCCGGAATGCGATCTCGACTACCTGCCGGGCCGGACTGTACGGGCGGAGGTGTCACACTGCATGAACAACGCCTTTGCCTTTGGGGGGCAGAATGCCGTCCTTGTCATCGGGAGGGTCGGCCTATGAAGGTGGCCGTCGCCTGTGATCACGGTGGATTCGCGTTGAAACGGGTGGTGAATGACACCCTGGAGGCCCTCGGTGCCGAACTGACGGACCTCGGAACGGACAGCACCTCGTCCGTCGACTACCCAGACTATGCGCATAAGGCCGTGAACATGCTCCTGACGGGGGCATGCGACAGGATCGTGCTCATCTGCGGCACCGGCATCGGCATGTCCATTCATGCCAACCGGTGCCGGGGCGTCAGGGCTGCACTCTGTCATGACAGTTACACCGCACGAATGTCCAGGCTGCACAACGACGCCAACTGCCTCATCCTGGGCGGCAGGGTGACCGGACCCGGGATCGCCTCCGACATCGTGGAGGTTTGGATGAAGACACCCTTCGAAGCAGGTCGCCATGCGGCGCGGCTATCCCGTATGGAGGAGCTGACCGGAAAGATCAACGAATGAAAAGAGATAGGAGAATGCTGTGAATCTTGAGAACGTGAAGAAGACCGACCCCGAGGTTTATGACGCAATCATGGGCGAGCTTGCCAGGCAGCGCTACAAGCTTGAGCTCATAGCATCAGAGAATATTGTGAGTCAGGCCGTACTCGAGGCCCAGGGCTGTGTCATGACCAACAAATATGCCGAAGGATATCCTGCCAAGCGGTATTACGGCGGGTGCGAATACGTCGATGTGGCCGAAGACCTCGCCATCGAACGGGCAAAGAAGCTCTTCGGTGCCGACCATGCAAATGTCCAGCCCCACTCGGGCTCCCAGGCCAACATGGCAGTATATTTTTCCATCCTGGAGCCCGGCGACACGTATCTCGGCATGAGTCTTCCCCACGGGGGCCACCTCTCCATGGGCTCACCCGTCAACTTCTCAGGCAGGATTTACAATGTGATACCCTACGGCGTGCGCCAGGACACCCACCGCATCGACTACGACCAGCTCAGGGACCTGGCCAAGCAGCACAGACCCAAGCTCATCATAGCAGGTGCCAGTGCGTATCCCCGGATCATCGATTACAAGATCTTCAAAGAGGTCGCGGACGAGGTCGGGGCATTTTTCATGGTGGACATGGCCCACATAGCGGGGCTCATAGCGGCCGGACTGCATCCCAGCCCGGTGCCGTATGCGGACTTCGTCACCACGACCACGCACAAGACGCTTCGAGGCCCTCGCGGCGGCTTGGTCCTGTGCAAGGAGCAGCATGCCAAGACGCTCAATTCCAAGGTCTTCCCGGGCATGCAGGGCGGCCCCCTCATGCATGTGATTGCGGCAAAGGCCGTTGCTCTGAAGGAGGCGCTCTCCCCCGAGTTCAAGGAGTACCAGGCCCAGATCGTGCGGAATGCCAAGGCCATGGCGGAAGAGTTCATCTCGCTCGGATTCACCCTGGTTTCGGGCGGAACGGACAACCACCTCATGCTCGTCGACCTGTCCAACAAGGACGTCACCGGCAAGGATGCCCAGGAGATGCTCGATGCGGCTCACATCACCGTGAACCGCAACACCATTCCCTTCGACACCAAGAGCCCCTTTGTGACCTCGGGCGTCCGCATCGGCACACCTGCACTCACCACCAGGGGAATGAAGGAAGACGAGATGAAACAGGTGGCGCGCATGGTAGCCAAGGTGGTCAACGCGAAAGGGAGCGAGGAAGTGATCGGGCAGGTCAAGAAAGAGGTCGAAGGGCTGACCAGGCGCTTCCCGGTCTATGGGGGGTGACGGCTCATGCGGTGTCCCAGGTGTTCCGGACTCGAAGACAAGGTGCTTCAGTCCAGGATCAGCCAGGAAGGCAAGTCCATCAGACGCAGAAGGGAATGTGCGACGTGCGGTCATCGATTCACCACGTATGAACATATCGAGGAATACATGCCCGTGGTGGTCAAGAAGGACGGTAGGCGCGAAACCTTTGACCCGGGCAAGGTCGTGACGGGCATCATGACTGCCTGTGAGAAGCGGCCGGTGAGCATGGAAGCCATCGAGACCGTCAAGGACGCCCTCATCCAGGATATCCAATCAAGATGGGACAGGGAGGTGCCGTCTTCCTACATAGGTGAACGGGTCATGGATGCACTTCACAAGCTCGATCCCGTTGCCTATGTGCGTTTTGCCTCCGTATACCGCGACTTCAAGGACGTCAGCGAGTTCATGAACGAGATCAAGGGCCTCCGGCGGACCAAGAAAAAGTGACAAGGCCTGTGTCTGGTTCATGTGATACATTCATGGCGAGGAATGAATATAACCTTCTTAATCAGTGCGTCTCGCGCATACTTTATGAACTGATTAAGCAGGCCATGTATGCAACCTCCGGCAGTGCATGATGAAGAATGCTGACATCACCTTCATGAATGAGGCCATTGCCCTGGCGCGACAGGCAATTGGCAGGACCGCCCCGAACCCGAGCGTGGGGGCGGTGATCGTCAAGGAAGGCCAGGTCGTGGGCAGTGGTTTCCATCCGAAGGCAGGCATGCCCCATGCCGAGGTCTATGCCCTGGAGGATGCCGGCGACAGGGCCCGCGGAGCCACCCTCTATGTGACGCTGGAGCCCTGCAACCACCACGGAAAGACCCCTCCCTGCACGGAGGCCATCATCAGGGCGGGGATCTCCCGTGTCGTTGCGGGCACCCTCGATCCGAACACCATGGTGGCTGGCGGGGGCATCGGAAGGCTCAAGGAATCGGGGCTTCTCGTGGATACCGGAGTCTGTGAAGCACAGTGCCGGGATCTCATCGAGTGGTACAGCACCTGGATCGAGAGGAAGAGACCCTTCGTCATCCTGAAGGCAGCCATCACCCTGGACGGAAAGATCGCTGCAGCCACCGGGGATTCCCAGTGGATCAGCTCAGAAGAGTCCCGTTCTTACGTACAGGGTCTGCGCAACCGGGTGGACGGCGTCCTGGTCGGTCTCGGCACGGTCGGCAGCGATGACCCCCTGCTCACCTGCCGCATGGAGGGCGGGAGAGACCCGGTCCGGGTTGTCCTGGACCCGGAGCTGGAGATCCCGTCGACAGCGAAATGTCTGGGGAACGGCACCGTCGTGTTCACCCACAGGCCTGAAGATGCCAGGCCCGATGTCCTGGAGAAAGGCGCCCGGGTCATCAGGATTCAGCCCGATCCAAGCGGGATGCTTCCATGGGAAGAGATGCTCTCCCGCCTGGGCGGCATGGGGCTTCATGCGGTCATGGTGGAGGGGGGCAGCGGCGTATATTCGGGACTGCTCAAATCGGGATTCGTGGACAGGCTGCTGATCTTCATTGCACCCAAGATCCTGGGAGGCGGTATACCGGTCGTGGACTGGGGTAGGCCTGAACGCGTTACCGATGCCCTCAAATTCTTGATAACAAAGACGGACCTTCTGGGTGGGGACATCCTCGTGGAAGGGATTCTCGGAGGCTGACATGTTTACCGGGATCATCGAGTCGGTAGGTAGGATCGTTTCCAGACGGTCACACGGCAGGGGATTCGAGATCGAAGTGGACTCGGGATTCGACCTGTCAGCCGAGGCAGTCGGAGACAGCATCTCCGTCGACGGTGTGTGCCTGACCATCACCAGGACAAGGGGCAGCATATTTGCCGCACATGCCTCGGCCGAGACCGTTTCCCGGTCCACCCTGGGTGACATGAGGCCGGGTTCGCAGGTGAACATCGAGAGGGCGCTCACCCTCTCATCGCGGCTCGGCGGCCACATCGTGCTGGGCCATGTGGACACGGTGGGGAAGGTCCTCTCCCGTGATTCTGCGGGAGAATCGGTGCGCTTCAAGGTGGGGTTCGACAGGTCGTATGGAAAGTATGTGGTGGAGAAGGGTTCCATAGCGATACACGGTGTCTCACTGACCATCAATGATGTGTACGCGGATGCCCTGGCGGTCAATGTCATCCCGCTCACGGCCCAATCCACTTCCTTGACACTCAAAAGTGCGGGTGATAGGGTGAACCTTGAATTCGACGTGCTGGGAAAGTACGTGGAAAATCTGCTGAATAAGGACAAGGGTACCAGCCTGGAAGACCTTCTTGCAAGGAAAGGGTTCCTCAAAGGGGATTAGAGTCACATGCCTACGTGCACCGTGGAAGAAGCTCTCAATGAACTGCTGCAGGGCAGGATGATCATCCTCGTGGACGACGAGGACCGCGAGAACGAGGGTGATCTCACCATGGCCGCGGAATTCGTCACCGCCGATGCCATCAACTTCATGGCCAAACACGGGCGGGGCCTGGTCTGTCTGGCCCTTGACTCGGATATCGCAGACCGCCTGGACCTCCCCCCCATGGTCCGGGACAATACGAGCAAATTCGGCACCGGATTCACCGTTTCCATCGAAGCGAAAAAGGGGGTTACCACAGGAATTTCAGCCGCGGACCGGGCCGTGACCATCCGGACGGCCATCGCCCCCGACACCAGGCCAGATGATCTGGCACGGCCGGGCCACATATTTCCCCTGAGGGCCAAGACCGGCGGGACACTGGTTCGAACCGGGCAGACCGAGGGATCGGTGGATCTGTGCAGGATCGCGGGACTGAGGCCCGGCGCGGTGATCTGCGAGATCATGAACGATGACGGAACCATGGCTCGCAGGCCCCAGCTGGAGGAATTCGCTGCCGTACACGGTCTGAAGATATGCACCATTGCCGACATCATCGCCTACCGCATCAAGAACGAGACCCTGGTGCGCGAGGTGGTCCGTGCCAAGCTGCCCACGGAAGACGGCACCTTCGATCTCATCGGCTTCGACAACGACATCGACGAGAAGGAGCACATCGCCCTGGTGAAGGGGGTGATCGATCCGGATGAGCCCGTGCTGGTGCGGGTACATTCCGAGTGTCTTACGGGCGACATCTTTCACTCCATGCGATGCGACTGCGGCGACCAGCTCCATCGCGCCATGGAGATGATCGAGGAAGAAGGCAAGGGCGTCATCGTGTACATGCGGCAGGAGGGCAGAGGGATTGGGCTCATCAACAAGCTCAAGGCCTATCACCTCCAGGACAAGGGCAGAGATACGGTGGAGGCCAATATCGAGCTCGGCTTCGCGCCCGACCTGCGGGATTACGGCATCGGGGCACAGATCCTGCTGCACCTGGGCGTGCGCAAGATGAAGCTCATGACCAACAATCCCAAGAAGATCATCGGCCTCGAGGGTTACGGTCTCGAGATCGTGGAGCGGGTCTCCATCGAGATCCCCCCCACCGTGGAGAACCAGCGATACCTGAAGACGAAGAAGGACAAGATGGGACATATTCTGGAGGTGGTATAGATGGCGCATGTCATTGAAGGTAAACTGCTTGGCAAGGGGAAGAAGGTCGCGATCGTTGCAAGCCGGTTCAACGACTTCATCACGGCCCGGCTCATGGAAGGCGCCATGGATGCACTGGGCCGTCACGGAGTCGCCGAGAAGGACATCACCATCTATCGGGTTCCCGGGGCCTTCGAGATCCCCTCGGTGGCCAGGAAGGTCGCATCCGCTGCGAAAGCCGACGGCATCATCTGCTTGGGCGCGGTCATCAGGGGCTCCACCCCGCACTTCGACTACGTGGCTTCCGAGGTGAGCAAGGGGGTGGCGCTGGTGGGGCTCGATGCACCGATGCCGGTGATCTTCGGCGTGCTCACCACGGACACCATTGAGCAGGCCATTGAGCGTGCAGGCACGAAATCGGGCAACAAGGGGTTCGATGCAGCCATGGCGCTGCTGGAGATGATGGACCTCTACAGCCAGATCTGACCTTCGATCATGAAGCAGAGGACCCGCTCCCGGGAAGTGGCGCTCCAGTATCTGTATCAGATCGACATCACGAGCAGCCACACCGAACAGACCGTGAACGATTTCTTCGCGCATTTCGTGGACAACGATGACCTGGTGCCGTATGCAAGGGAACTCATCAACGGGGTCTGCGAGCACCTGTTGCAGATCGACTCCCTCATCGAGAAGGCCTCTGCGAACTGGAAGGTCAGCCGTATGTCCACCACGGACCGCAACATCCTGCGCATCGCAGCCTACGAGATGGCGTACCGCGAGGATATTCCCTACAAGGTGGCCATCAACGAGGCCATCGAGATCGCGAAGCGTTTCGGATCTACCAAGTTTCCCTCGTTCGCCAACGGGGTCTTGGACAAGGTATGGAGCGAGATAACATCACAGGAGCTGGCGTAGAGCCGGAAAGCAACGGAGGGATAAGATCCAGAGTTACCTGAAAGGTCTATGACGGCCTTCTCTGCCATTCCTTCCAACAGGTAGCTTCATTCGAGGGTGAATTCATTTTATCAATCCCTGCACCTTGGCCCGCTCTATGATGAGACCATGCTGCTTGCTGCCCGTTATGTCCAGGGTCCGGGCCTGGAGGAGGGTCATATCCACACGGTCGAGCAGGGATTCCCTGATCTGGATCTCCTCCACCATGGACCCGGCGAAAGACGTCAGGGTGAGTATCGATTTGTTCATGGTGGTGCGGGCAAGGTATGACAGGCCGAAGCTCGCCTCCGTCAAGTCGCAGTTGTTGAGGACGCAGTTTTCAAGGAGGCAGAAGAGAAACTTGGTCTTGTGCAGCTTGGAGCCCGACATGTCGAGGTTCTTGAGGGTGCAGTGAAGGAATGTGGCGCCATCGAGGTTGGCCTTCTGGAGATCCCGGTCCGTGATGATGACGCGGATGAGATGAGAGTTCATCAGGGTGATCCTGCTCAAGACGCATGAGCTCAGGTCGACATCCTTGAGGGTCACCTCGGTGAGATGGGAACCCGAGAGGTTCGTATTCCTGAAGAATACCTCGTCCAGTTTCGTCCTCTCCATGTGGGACTCTTGCAGGTTGGTGCACGTGAGGTTTGTCTTGGTCAGGTCCGAGCCCCGGAGGTTTGCACATCCCAGATCCAGTCCCGACAGGTCAAGTCCCTTGAGGTATTCGCCTTCCACCGGGGTGCCCACGGAGATGGCATCATAGAGCGTGTCCCTGTCGAAAATATTCATTCCCTGGCCTCCAGGACTTTTTTCACATCGGGCACCAGTACGAACTCGGCGTCCGCGATCTGGGCCTCCTTGAGGAAGAAATGCACCCTGGACATGGCCCCCGTGATGGTCCTGCTCGCCATGCCGATCCGGAGGTTGGTGCGGTCGTGGATGGTCCCCTCGACATAGATGTTGCCCTGGTAGGTCCTTTGAATCTTCTCTGTGATCTCCATTATCTTCGCGTTCTTCTGGATGAGAGATTTCCTGAGGGTCTCCGTGGTATCAAGGATCTTTTCATAGAGCATTTCCTGCTGGCGGGAGAGTTCACTGGTGGATTTCATGACCCGGAGCTTCGCCAGGGAAGACTGAAGTTTCAGGAAATCCTGTGTCTTGTCCAGGATCTCCTCTTTTATCCGCCCCTGCTCCTGGTGCAGGACGGGGCTGTGCCCGATGCTGAGTTCCGTTTCGACCCCAGCATCCTCCTGGCCTACCGTATTGCAGTATATCCAGCATTCGGATGAAACCTTGCTCGTGGCGATGAAACCGTTCTCATTCCTGATGACCACCGGTCCGATTGCCGAGACGAGGCTGTTCCGGATGTAGTCGTTCACTACGATGTCTTTTTCCGATTTCACGTGGGCGTCCTGGATGAACCTGGCGTGGATGCTTCCATTTGCCGTGATGATGGCCTTTTCCTGACCAAGGACACCACCCGCTATCCTGATGTTGCCCCCCGCCTCCAGGACGACCCGGCCCACGGTTGTTGCTATGGTGATGTCCTCCTCTGCGTGGATCTCATAGCCGTCACCCACTTCACCCTGCACAACCACAGATCCGTTGAAACGGATATTCCCGACGGATGCGTCCACATCGTGGACGGTATAGACGGGATCCACGATGACCGTGTTTTCAGCCCATCTCACCATGCCGTCGATGGTTGCGAACATCTGTGACCTGTCGCCTGAATAGGTTACATTGGTGCCGCCGGGCAGCTTTTCATGGGAGCCTTCCTTGCTCAGTATCTCCTCGTTTCTGACCGTGGTTCCGCTCTTGCCCGCCTGGGGAGCGATGGCCTCGCAGAGGATGTCGCCCTTCTTTACGTTCTGGATCAGGTTCAAGTCCCTCAGGTTCACCTTTCCCATTGCGTCTTCCTTGATCTTGGCCCTGGTCCTGTCCTTATCAAAGTGGAATTTTATATAACCGTTCCTTCCTTCTTCCTGTTTGTTGCCCCTCGCGATGACCACCCACTGGTTCACGGTCTTCTCCCGGGCCATCTTTTCTATGGCATCGGTGAGCACGCCGAAGGTTATTCCCTCGTTTTGTACGGCCTCGACGAGATCTTCCATCCTCAGATCCTGTATATCTCCCTGTAGGGGAACGATCTTCATGGATCCGGCGAGCCCGCCTTCGGCAATATAGAACTCTATCCTGTAGTCTTTCTCCACACACAACAGGTTCGGTTTTGAATTCTTAAAACTTTACATTTATTCAAGTATTCAAGCATTTTCATGGGGATGGCTTTTTCCAAAAGAGTATCCGGGGTTAGTCATGAATTCACTTGACTGGTGGACCGGGGTCCCGTACTTCTGGGTCAGAGACACCAGCATGGCGGGAAGATCATGAAAATCAGCGATATCGACACCATGGAGGTCAAGGGTTTTCTGGATGCCGAGGAGGGTGAGAGGCTCTATCTTCTCGCACGGGAGGCAAGCCTGCGCGGGCCCGTTCTCGAGATCGGCGGTTACTGCGGCAGATCCACCATCTACCTGGGCCTGGGCTGCAAGGAGAACCGTGGCATTCTCTATTCCATCGACCACCATCGCGGCTCCGAAGAACAGCAGCCCGGGCAGGAATACTTCGATCCTGACCTCTTTGACGAGAGGGAAGGGAAGATAGACACCTTCCGTTTTTTCCGGAGGTCCATGGAGAGCGCTGGCCTGACGGATACCGTGGTAGCCATCGTGGCGTCATCCTCCGTTGCTGTGCGCATGTGGTCCACGCCCCTTGCCATGCTCTTCATCGATGGAGGACATACCTACCAGGCTGCATTCTCGGATTATATCTCCTGGTCCGGCCTGCTCATTCCCGGCGGGATACTGGCTGTCCACGACATCTTCCCGGATGCAACCGAGGGAGGCCAGGCCCCTCATTACATCTATGACCTTGCCGTGTCGTCCGGTCTCTATGAAGAGCTACCCATGGTGAAGACCCTGGGCGTGCTCAGGAGACGGGGCCCTGCGGATATACCCTCCGGGCTGTTCTCAAGACGAGACTGGTAGGGTGTCGATCGCCTTGTTGTGTGTCCAGTAGTAATGATACTGCCCGTCCCTGAGCGTATACCTGAGGTAGCCGGCATCGGAGAAGTCCTTCAGGACCTTGTGCGTAAAAACCGGGTCTGTAGAGGTCCGGCGGGCCACCGATGCGGACAAGAGCTCCACGGGGTCTGATCCATCCTGCTTCGGGCAGGTGCTCTCCTCTATGAGGTCTTCGGAGAGGACACGATAGACGAGCTTCAGTTTCCGGTTTCCCTCCACAAGAAGGTACTCGCGGTCGGTGCATGTGCCCATACGAACGTTCCTCTCGGTCTCCTCCCAGATCTGAGCGTTGAATTCGTCATAGACAGCGACGAATGCAGTCATGTCCTCCGGAGAGAGACCTGAGGTCTGTACCACCGGAGAGTTGGCATCGTACCTGCTCCAGTCGTCCGTCAGGATCTTGATGTCGTAGGCTTCAAGCTCTTCGCGTACCGTGGTGCCCGGGAAGGGGGAGAAGAAGTGATACCCGTAGGCGATGGAGAGCTCGTCGGCAAAGGCCTGCGTCTGGTGCAGGGTTTCCTTCGTCTCGCCCGGCAGGCCCACCATGAAGGATGCATGCGGCATGATGTCCGCCTCCTTGCACCAGGTGACCGCATTCCGCGCCTGCTCCAGGGTGATGCCCTTGCGTATCCGCTTGAGCATCTCGGGGTTGCCCGACTCGATGCCGAAGCTCACGCAGTCGCAACCCGTTTCCCGCATGATCTTGAGCGTCTCCAGATCCACGGTGTTGACCCGCGCAAAGGCACTCCAGCCGAATTTCACGCCCCGCCGCTTGATCTCGTCGCAGAGTTCCCTGACACGGGCCTTGTTGGCAGTGAAGAGGTCGTCCGCCACATTGATGCGGGTGAAACCCAGGGACAGGATATGCTCGATCTCGTCGACGACGAGGCCGGGGTTTCTGAAGCGCCCCTTGAAGCCCACCATGCGCCTTCCCAGGCAGAAGATGCACTTGTTGGGGCAGCCCCTGCTTGTGATGATGCTCACCGGATAGCCCAAGGCAAGATAGCGCGAGACGGGCAGCAGGTGCCGGGCAGGCAAGGGAAGGGAATCGAGGTCGTGGATGAGTTCCCGGGGCCCGGTGACTACGATATCCCGGTCCGATCGGAAGGCGATACCCCTGATGCCGTGCCAGGCCCCGCGGTCTTCCAGTGCAGGTATGAGCTCCTGCAGGGTCTGCTCGCCTTCGCCTTTCACTATGATGTCCAGTTCCGGGCAGGACCTGAAGGTGCCCTCGATGTCGAAGGACACGTGCGGTCCGCCCATCAGAGTGATCACCGAGGGCATGATCCGTTTGGCATCCTTGATGATGCGTTCGGCCTGTCGCTGGTTCATGGTGACCGATCCGGCTCCCACCACATCGGGTCTGAAGCTGTCGAGGATGGCCTCGAGTTTGTCCGCGGAGTATTTGCTCACGATGAAATCGAAGATGCGTACCGTGGCGCCTGCCGCCTCGCAGGCCGCTGCGGCATACGCAAGACCCAGTGGCGGGGAGGGGGCCTCTTCCAGAGGATAGGGTGTGGCGATCAGCGCTATTCTCATGGGTGTTCTCTAGTCACCTTGGAGGGGGAAGGTCAGAGACCTGAGCCAGCCCAGCATGGTGTTGCCCGAGAGCATATCCCTGTCTATGCCTATGATGTCGGCCTCGAGCTTGGCCGGGTCAGCGAACCACGCGGCCCTGGTCTTCATGGGCTCGTCCGGGTCGAGTTTCCGGATGACCTTGGCCGGGTTGCCGGCGGCTATCACGTTGGCCTGGATGTCCTTCGTCACCACCGAGCCCGCGCCGATGATGCTGTTGTCGCCGATGGTGGTTCCCTTGCAGATGATGGAGCTGTCACCCAGCCAGACGTTGTTGCCGATGACCACAGGCTCGCTTCCTCCGATGTAATCAAGCCGGTCGTAGATCCCGTGCCAGTCAGAGTCCGTGATATAGACGCTGCTTGCCAGCATGCAGCTGTCCCCTAAGGTGATGCCGGAGGCGGCACTCATGCGTACGCCGGGACACAGGAGACTGTATCTGCCGATGCTGATGAAGCCGTCCCCCTCGTTCCTGCCCCAGACCGTAAGACGGATCCTGTGGTCGGGCGTCGTGATGACGTTGGCAAAGTCGCCCAGGTCGATGGGCCAGCCGAAGACATGGACATGCCAGGGCTTCATGAACGTGCAGCCTCGGCCGAGCGACCGGAACTGTGGCCGGAGGAAATGCTCGACGTACCACTCGCGGATCTTGAGGTCGAGCCGCTTGAGATAATATGGCCGGTAATCCCTGCGCAAGACTTATGCCCTCATGTCCGCCGCATCCGAATAGAATGCCTTCCTGATGCTGAATACGGGGTGGTGCTTCTTGAGGAAGCGGTACATATGAGATTTGTCTCCCTGGCCCGCATCCCAGAAGGAATGGTTGAAGAGCTGAGATGCCGGGGTGATGTGGTAGACGGCGTCGGTCGCCATCATCACGGCGGCATCCGTCCAGGTGAGCTTCTCTTCAGGCCAGATGACCATGTCCGGGAAGGTGAATCCGCACCAGTAGGTACCGTCGTCGAATTTCTTGTTCCTTATCCAGTCGAGCACGGTCCTGGCCTTCTGGTACTCGCCCATGGCTGCCAGAGTCAGGATGAGTTCTGAGGTCTCGGCGATTGTCACCCATGGGTTGTCGGACACGCACCGGGTTCCCAGGCCCTCCACCATAAACTTGTTCCAGGATCTGTCGATCCGTTTCCTGGCCTCGGCACCGGTTACGGCACCGCTGAGAACAGGATAGAACCAATCCATGGAGTATCGCGACTTGGTCCGGTCAAAGAGGTGGGGGCGGTAACGGAGGGCATCACCCAGCCTCTGCAGGGCCCTCTGCCAGTGGGGCTTGCTTTCTCCGAGCAACAGAGCCAGGACCAGAGCGCACTTGAGGCTCATGAAGATTGAACTGCATGCGGTGAGCAATGCCACCGGGTCCACTGAGCCATGGGGGCTCCGTGCCCAGTAGACCTCTCCTGCCGGGGCCTGGAGGTCCACTGCATAATCTATCCCGGCACAGACAGTCGGCCAGATGTATTCGAGGAACGCCCTGTCGCGGGTGATGAGGTAATGGTGGAACACCCCCACCGCTATGTAGCTCGACATGTTGGACTCCTTGGTGAGGTCCTCGGGAACGCCGTTCCGGTAGGACGAGTACCAGGATCCGTCTTCGAGCTGTTTTGAGGCGAGCCACTCGAAGGCCCTGCGTGCCTCTTCATGGTATCCTCCGATGGTCAGCCCGATGGCCGCCTCAACATGATCCCACGGATCGGTCTTCCCTCCAGTGTGCCACGGGATCTCTCCAGAATCGCGCTGCTCCCTTGCTATGGATGCGGCGAGACTGGCTATATGTATGGGAAGCCCCAGAGCCGACGGGGCGACTTCATGTTCCATAGGAACCACCTTTCTTGAGATAGAGTACGACACTCTTTGCAATGAGGGGATTCAGCAGCTTGTCCAGGGCCCGTGTGAGCAGGGGCTTTTTCATGATGTCCCACACCAGGAACTTGTGATAGAGCCTCACTGGCAGGGATTCGTCGTTCTTGTGCCCTACCATGCACTTGATCCACCAGTAAGGGCTGTGCAGGGAATGGGCCCAGCCGGTATCAATGCAGGTGGTTCCGGCACTTTCAAGAAGGCTTATGATCTCTTTTGTCCGGTAGATCCGTATGTGTCCGCCCTTCTCTGTATGGTAGTCCTCGGATAGGGCCCAGCAGATGCGCTCGGGCAGGTATCTCGGCACACTCACCACGAGTGATTTACCTGGCTTGAGCACCCGGATGATCTCTGCCATGGCCCGGGTATGATCCGGGATGTGCTCGAGTACCTCGGAGCAGATCACGATATCAAACGAGGCATCCCTGAAGGGGAGCCCGGTGACATCGCTCACCAGGACGAGAGATGCTCCGCCTCCGTCCTCTCCCTCGTGGCGCATGATCTTGGTGGTGTTGTGTGCCTTCAGGGCGTCGTCCCTGTTCAAGTCGATGCCCACGACGCTCACTCCCCGCCAGCGGAAGGCCTCACTCAGGTGACGACCGCATCCGCAGCCTGCGTCGAGAACCCTGAATCCAGGCTTGAGGTCGAGCTTGCTGAAATCAACGGTGAGCATCTATGGCCTCCCGGTAAACCTCAGCGACCTGTTTGGCCGTGTTGTGCCAGGTGAAGTGCCTCTTTACACGTTCGTATCCTGCAGAGGCGAGTTGTTCCCGCTTGTTCGGGTTATCCAGGAGGTCGATGATGGCCGTCTCCAGGGCCCCGGAATCTCGCGGCGGTACCAGTACCCCGGCTTTACCCACGACCTCGGGCAGAGCCCCGCCCGTGGTGCTGATGATCGGCACCCCGCAGGCCATGGCTTCTCCGGCAGGCAGTCCGAACCCCTCGTATATCGAGGGAACCACGGCAATGGTTGTCCGGGCATAGTAATCTGCAAAATCAGCATCGTCGATGCGGCCGGTGAAGGTTATAAAGCTGCTGGCATTGAGCCTCTTGACGAGTCTGTCGATGTCTCCGTTCTTCTTGGGCGCGCCAATGACTGTCAGGTGGATGTCCCGCTTCTTCCGGATGGAATCGACCGCCTCGATGAGAAAACGAAGGCCCTTCAGCGGAGTGTCGGCGCTGTTGGTGACCATGATGTGGTTGTCTAACCGTTTCACCTCCGGACGGGGGTGGAAGATGTCGGTATTGATGCCGTTGGCCACCACCCGGAACCGGTTCTTGGGGATGGAGAAGGCGCTGCTGATATCGTGCTTGCTCGCCTCGGAGACCGTGATGATATGGGAAAGTCTCCTCGAGACGCGGCCCTGCATACCCAGGAAGGAATACCATCTGCGGACCTTGAGCTTGCGCCAGAAGGGCTTTACCGAGGCCACTTCCACGTCCCTGTCCACGGTGATGGGGTGGTGGATTGTGGCCACGGTGGGGATGCCCAGGGCCTTGATGCCGAGGATGCCATAGGCCAGACACTGGTTGTCGTGGACCACGTCGTAGCGGTGCAGGTTCTCCCGCATGAAGTTGTAGTAGCGGATGCTGTTCGTGAAAGGCTCGGGGAAGCCTCCGCTGGACACGCCGAGCCACTCGAGCATGTTGAGGGGTGAACGCAGCTCCTTCAGGGTCGGGACCCGGAAGAGATCGTCGGGATTGTAGAGGTCCAGGCTCGGGAGCATGTGGAGCGGGATGTCCGCATCAATGATGGGATAGGGAGGGCCGGACACCACCTCGACGTTATGGCCGATGTCCTTGAGGGCCCGGCTGAGCCTCTTGATGTAAACGCCCTGTCCACCCGAAGTGGGCTTGCCGCGGTAGGTATAGAGACAGATGTTGAGAGGAGCGTCCTTTGTCCTTCTGCGTGCCCCTGGGGTACAACATGCCTGTGTGGCATTCATCGATGACATGGCACCAATGCATCCTTTTATCGAGAGAATATAGGCTTGAACACACCTATGCCTGCGGTTCTCGGGCAAAAAGGTATCCTAGCAACTCTGACCTATTAAGGCAAGGAAAATTCTTATCATTCTGCCGATAGAAACGTGGTTTGAGAAGAATCTGCACGGGCGGTTGTATCCGGTGATGCTTCCATGGTCCCCAAGGCTTCCCTTTCGTATCGGCTGAGGGTAAAACAAGCGACCATCATGGAAAATGAGGCGGCTTCTTCTTACACCAGACGCTGCGTCTTCCAGGCCTACCTGCCGTTGAAGAACCTTTCAAGGAGCATTGACCTGAGCCTGTCCACCGACTCCGGGCTCACGCAGCATGGCTGTTCAGTCTTCCTGGAAAGCGTTATGGTGAGCGAGTAGGTCGTGAAACAGATTCTGCACTTGTTGCAGAACTGGAAATGGTGGTTCAGCTCGTCGATGATATCCTGGGAAAGGGTGTTCTCGAGGTAATCCTGGAAGAGGGACGAACATACTATGCATTTCATACGCGATCTCCCTCGCCAAGGGTGTATTTCCGGAAATATTCCGCGAGCACGTCCCTCAGGATGAGCCTGCCCCGGTGGAGGCGCGACTTCACGGCAGGTACGCTCAGGCTCATGGTCTGCGCGATCTCCTCGTTGGAGAAGCCTTCCACGTCCTTCATGATGACCACGGTCCTCATGGCCTCGGGCAGGGAGTCGATGGAACCCTGGAGTATTCTTCTGCTCTCTTCGGACAGGAGGATGTCGTCAGGCAGGGTGGACCAGTCGTATTCGTAATCGGCGGCCGGTTCCTGGTCGACCTCTTCCTCGCTCACGGTCTGCTCGGTGAATTTCTTCTCCTTGCGCAGGAAGCCATACGAGGCATTCGTGGTTACCCGGTAGAGCCAGGTGGAGAAGAATGCGTCATTGGTAAGGGTATTGATCTTGGCGATTACGGTGAGGAACACGTCCTGCATGATCTCTTCGGCTGCCGATGCATCACGGGTGAGATGGTAGGCGAGATTGTAAACCTTGTTGGAATAGCGCCTCACTATCTCCTCCATGGCTTTGGCGTCGCCGTTCTTTAGGTCCCTCACCAGGACGACATCACTCAACTGATCTTTCTTTTTCTTACCCATTTAGATACCTGCTCTATTCGGATGGATTCAGGTCTTTCCAAGTCAGAACGAGGTTTCGTGCCGCCCAGACCTCATCGATCCGCTCCACGGGTACACCCCTGGGGGCTCCGTGCAGATCTTCGGGAGAGGTTCCGGCCCGTTTGGCGAGTGCCTCCATGACCTCGGCGAAGCGCTTGAGCTCGCTCATGGGTTCGCTTTCCGTGGGCTCGATCATGATGGCTCCCTGCACGACCAGGGGGAAATACACGGTGGGCGGGTGGAATCCGTGCTCCATGAGGGCCTTGGCAATGTCGATGGTGGTCACTCCCGTTGCCTTGAAGTCCTTGTCGCTCAGCACAAACTCATGGAGCGTTGGGGTGGCATACGGCAGGTTATAGATCTCGCGCAGCCTGGCTTTCAGATAGTTTGCGTTGAGGCAGGCCCTCACCGAAGCGTCCCGCAGGCCCTCCGGCCCGAGACTGAGGCAGAAGACGTACGCCTTCAGAAGCACTGCGACGTTGCCCAGGCAGGAATGGATCATGCCGATGCTGTCGGGGAAATCGCCGGCCAGGGCAGGGTTGCCCGAGGACTCCCTGACGATCCTGGGTACGGGCAGGTATGGCGCCAGCTCTCTCTTGACGAGCACAGGACCACTGCCCGGGCCCCCTCCCCCGTGGGGGGCGCCGAAGGTCTTGTGCAGGTTGATGTGCATGCAGTCCACGCCCATGTCGCCTGGTCTGGCCACGCCCATGATGGCATTGAGGTTGGCCCCGTCCATGTACAGATAGGACTTGTTGTCGTGGAGGAGCCCTGCGATCTCCAGGATCTCCTGCTCGAATATCCCCAGTGTATTGGGGTTAGTGATCATGAGTGCCGCCACATCGCTGTCCAGATGCTCTTTCAGATCCCTGGCCTTCAGGTATCCCTCAGGTCCCGAGGGGATATTCACGGTGGTGAATCCCGCTATGGTGCAGGAAGCAGGGTTGGTGCCATGTGCCGTGTCAGGGATGAGCACCTTTGAGCGGTCGCGCCCCTTCATCTTCAATGCCTCCCTGATGACGAGCATGCCGGTGAGCTCACCGTGGGCACCGGCGGCAGGCCACAGGCAGGAATCATCCATGCCGCAGATCTCCTCGAGGAAGCCCTTGAGGCTCAACAGCCAGTCGAGCACGGGCCCAAGGCCTGCATGATCAGCCGGGTGGATGCCTGCGATGCGTGATGCTATCTCCTCGCTGATCTTTGGATTGTACTTCATGGTGCACGACCCGAGGGGATACATCCCTGCATC
>JALOOZ010000136.1 GCA_025454155.1 Thermodesulfobacteriota bacterium | reverse complement strand
CGCCGACACTTCCGTCGCTCAGACGAAGGTGAAGTCACCCGGGTAGAAGCAGAGCACCACCCACTTGCCGAGATAGTCCGAGAGCTTCACCTGCACGAACTTGCCCTTGAGGAACGCCGGAGCCGTGAAATCCGGGGCCTTGGCCCCCACCTTGATCATGACCTTTGCCTCCTTTCTTTCCCCCTCCTGTACGGGAGGTGCTGCCGCGGGCTTCTCTCCCACGGGCCCGCCGGTGGGCCGGGCACACCCTGCCTTGATCTCTTCAGGCATACGAACCCTCCTTTCTCCGTGTATCCATGCCCATGTAGCCGGTGGTTGTGCGCTGCACAGCACCGGCCTCGCGATTCAGCTCATGCATAAGAATAGCCCGGCCATGCAGAAAAACAATACCTGCGGGAAGGAAAACTCGGTATTGCATGCCTCTTGAATCATCATTTCCTTGACAAATCGATAACAGATAGATACATTCTGTAAAGAATCGTTCTCTATAAGAACCGCACCATGAAGAGGGAGGACCCGTGAAGCAGCATGGCGCCGCACACAGCGCACAGCGCCTGGAACAGATGATCAGCAAGCTCAGGGAGCAGAGCTTCCGCCTCACCCCCCAGCGCCTGGCCGTGCTCGAGATCCTCGCGGCCAGCGAGGGCCACCCCACGGTGGCCGAGATCTACGAAGCGGTCAGGGCCAGGTTTCCCACCACCAGCCTGGCAACGGTATATAAAACAGTCATCCTCCTGAAAGAGCTGGGCGAAGTGCTCGAACTCGGCTTCCCCGACGGCAGCAACCGCTACGACGGGTCCCGGCCGCAGCCCCACCCCCACATCATCTGCACCGCATGCAGGAGGATCATGGACCCGGAACTCTCGAGCATTGAGCACCTGAACGAAGAGATAGCACAAAAGACCGGCTACACCATTCAGCACCACCGCCTTGACTTTTTCGGTCTCTGCCCCGCATGTCGGGCAAGGAGGTAAAAAAATTTTCTGCTTTACTTAAGAATCATTATTTGTTAGTATGTTCTTTCTTATAATATTGCTTCATATCATGTTTCGGTTACTATAAGAAGACTATGCACGAGATGGAAACGGAAGCACTGAACTCGCGGCAGTACCGCAGGGGATAGAATCAGAAATCAAAAGGAGGTAACGTTATGGCTGAAGACAAAAAGGGACCCTCAACGGGCGGAGCAGACAGACAACCAGCCGGCAGGGGCACGTCGAACCGCGACTGGTGGCCGAACCAGCTGAAACTCGAGATCCTGCACCAGCATTCCTCCAAGTCCAATCCCATGGGCGAGGATTTCAACTACGCCGAAGAGTTCATGAGCCTCGACCTGGCGGCCTTGAAGAAGGACCTCGCTGCGCTCATGACCGACTCGCAGGACTGGTGGCCAGCGGACTTCGGCCACTACGGCCCTCTGTTCATCCGCATGGCGTGGCACAGCGCCGGCACGTACCGCATGGGTGACGGCCGCGGCGGAGGCGGCAGGGGCCAGCAGCGCTTCGCACCGATCAACAGCTGGCCCGACAACGTCAACCTGGACAAGGCGCGCCGCCTGCTCTGGCCCATCAAGCAGAAGTACGGCAGGAAGATTTCCTGGGCCGACCTGATGATCCTGGCCGGCAACGTCGCCCTGGAGACCATGGGATTCAAGACCTTCGGCTTCGCCGGCGGCCGCGAGGACGTCTGGGAGCCGGATCAGGACGTCTACTGGGGTGCCGAGAAGACCTGGCTGGGCGGTGAAGAGCGCCATTCCGGAGAGCAGGGTCTCGAGAATCCCCTCGCTGCGGTGCAGATGGGGCTGATCTACGTGAACCCGGAAGGCCCGAACGGCAACCCGGACCCCCTTGCGGCGGCAAAGGATATCCGCGAGACCTTCGCGCGCATGGCCATGAACGACGAGGAGACCGTGGCCCTCATCGCGGGCGCACACTCCTTCGGCAAGGCCCACGGTGCCGGCCCTTCGTCCCATGTGGGGCCCGAGCCCGAAGCGGCCGGCGTCGAGGAGCAGGGCCTGGGCTGGAAGAGCACCTTCGGCACGGGCAAAGGCGCCGACACGATCACCAGCGGCCTGGAGCTCACCTGGACGAACACGCCGACGAAGTGGAGCAACAACTTCTTCCGGATCCTGTTCAGCTTCGAATGGGAACTGACGAAGAGT
This sequence comes from Thermodesulfobacteriota bacterium, assembly GCA_025454155.1. Lineage (GTDB taxonomy): Bacteria > Desulfobacterota > Desulfomonilia > UBA1062 > UBA1062 > MWEI01. Next base: position 4,535 of record JALOOZ010000136.1, on the reverse strand, counting down.
CCGGCAGGCGCACACCAGTGGAAGCCCAAGGGCGACGCAGGCACTAACACCGTGCCGGATGCCCACGACCCCTCGAAGCGTGTTGCGCCGGGCATGCTGACCACGGACCTTTCCCTGCGGTTCGACCCCGCCTACGAAAAGATCTCACGGCGCTTCTACGAGAACCCCGCCCAGTTCGCGGACGCCTTCGCCCGCGCCTGGTTCAAGCTCACCCACCGCGACATGGGCCCCCGCTCGCGCTATCTCGGAGCTGAGGTTCCCTCCGAAGAACTCGTCTGGCAGGACCCCATCCCTGTTGTCGATCACACGCTCATCGATGCAAAGGACATCACCTCGCTGAAGGCCAAGATCCTGGCCTCCGGCCTGTCGATCTCCGAGCTGGTTTCCACCGCCTGGGCATCGGCGTCCACCTTCCGCGGCTCCGACAAGCGCGGCGGCGCCAACGGTGCCCGCATCCGCCTCGCGCCGCAGAAGGACTGGGAAGTGAACGAGCCTGTCAAGCTCGCGAAGGTGCTCAAGACCCTGGAGGGCATCCAGAGCGCCTTTAACGCCGCGGCCTCCGGCGGCAAGCGGGTATCGCTCGCCGACCTGATCGTCCTGGCCGGCTGTGCAGGCGTCGAGCAGGCTGCAAAGAAGGCCGGTCACAAGGTGAAGGTCCCCTTCACGCCGGGTCGCATGGACGCCTCGCCGGAGCAGACCGATGCGCCCTCTTTCGCCGTGCTCGAGCCCATCGCCGACGGTTTCCGCAACTACCAGAAGGCCCGCTATGCCGTTTCGTCCGAGGAACTGCTGGTCGACAAGGCGCAACTGCTCACCCTGACCGCGCCCGAAATGACCGTGCTCGTCGGCGGTATGCGCGTCCTGAAGACGAACTTCAAAGGGTCGCAGCACGGTGTCTTCACCAGGCGGCCGGAGACGCTCACCAACGACTTCTTTGTGAATCTGCTCGACATGAACACGGAGTGGAAGGCGGTATCGGACGCCAGGGACATCTTTGAAGGGCGCGACCGCACAACCGGCGAAGTCAGATGGACCGGCACGCGGGTCGATCTCATCTTCGGCTCGAACTCCCAGCTCAGGGCCCTGGCAGAGGTCTACGCAAGCGCGGACGGACAGAAGAAGTTCATCCAGGACTTCATAGCGGCCTGGACCAAGGTGATGAGCCTTGACCGGTTCGACCTCGCCTGAAGAGAGGACGCCAGAAAACCTCTGCAGGGGGCCGCGGAAATGGTCCGCGGCCCCCTGCTCATGTCATGCCCTGTCGTCCCGCCTTTCACCTTCTACTTCATGAGCAGAAGGCTCAACGCCATCACCACCATGCCCGCCACGAGGCCGAGCAGGCTGTCGTGGCCTTTCCCGTACGCCCTGCTCGCGGGGAGCAGCTCGTCGAGGCTGATATAGACCATGATGCCCGCCACGCCGCCGAAGAGAATGCCCATCACCTGGGGAGGGATTGCTCCGTCAGCGCCTCCGACAAACACCCTCAGGGCAAGGTACGCGATAACGGCGCCCACCGGCTCGGCCAAACCGCTCAGCAGGGAGTAGAAAAACGCCTTCCTGCGGTTTCCCGTGGCATAGAAGATGGGGACGGACACGCTGATACCCTCGGGTATGTTGTGCAGGGCAATGGCTACGGCAATCACCACCCCCAGGCCAGGGTCCTGGAGGGCGGCCAGGAAGGTGGCCAGACCCTCGGGAAAATTGTGGATGCCTATGGCCAGCGCAGTGAACAGCCCCATGCGCATCAGTTTCCGGCCATGGGGGGTGCCGCCGTGAGCACCCTGTGCCTTCGCCTGGTCCTTCAGAAGACCGGCCCGCGGGTCGTGGAGCGGCATGGTCTCGGCCTCAGAGTGCGTCTCGTGCGGGTTCTCCTCTGCCGGGATCAGGTTGTCGATCAGGCCGATGAGCAGCATGCCCGTGAAGAAGGAGGCCGCATTGATCCAGTGGCCCCAGTCGCCGTATCGCCCCGTGAGGGCCTCGACGCCCTTGACGTAGATCTCCACGAAGGAGACATAGAGCATCACCCCGGCCGAGAACCCCGTGGTCACCGAGAGGAACCGGTAGTTGGTCCTTCTGGCCATGAAGGCGATGGCGCTGCCGATGCCGGTGGCCATTCCCGCAAACATGGTCAGTCCCAGCGCGACCCAGACATCCTTCATGGTCTCCCCCTCATGGTCAGATGAGCAGCAGATTCTCCCTGTTTCAGCACGCCAGTACCCGTTCCATGACCGCACGCGACGGATCGTCGTCCAGGCATATGCATACCACAAGTTCTGCACGGAGTTCACCATTGCCGAGGAATTCTGTCACAACCCATGACCTCGTGTGTATAATGACTGCATGATACACATGAAAGAAAACGCCATGCCCAATCCCTTCAGGGAAGACACGGCCATGGAAGATGGCGACCGTGCCCTGGTGAGCGCCGCGCTGGACGGGGACAGGGACTCCCTGGAAAAACTGATCCTGAACCACCAGGCATGGATCTACAACCTCGCCTTCAAGATGATCATGGACCATGACGACGCCAGTGACATCACCCAGGAGATCATCATCAAGATCATCACGAACCTCGGCTCGTACGACCCGGAAAAGGCCGCCTTCAGGACCTGGGTGTATCGCATCGTGGTGAACCATGTGCTGAACATGAAGCGGAGGAAGTTCGAAACGAGGATACACGATTTCGATGCCTACGTGTCCATCATAGAGCGGCTCCCCGACGACACCACCTATGCGCAGCCCGATGCGGCGGTGCTGGCCGAGGAGGTGAAGGTCGGCTGCATGACGGGCATGCTGCTCTGCCTGAAGCGATCCGAGCGTATGGCCTTCCTCCTGGGGGCCGTCTTTGCCGTCAGGGATACGGTGGGGAGCGAGGTCATGGGGGTATCCCGGGACAGCTTCCGGCAGATGCTCTCGCGCAGCAGGAAAAAGGTGTTCAATTACATGAACGGGATCTGCGGCCACATCAACCCCGACAACCCCTGCCGCTGCTCCCACAAGGTAAAGTCCTTCCTCGCGCTGGGCATGATGGACCCCGCACGGCTCAGGTACCACCGGCCGTCGGCGCCGATGGTGAAGGACATGATCGGCTCGCGGCTCGCGGATTTTCAGGAAACCTATTACGGTCCCTTCCTCGAGCAGTTCAGGGAACACCCCTTCTACGACCCGCCGGATGTGACGTCCTGGCTGCGGGAGATCCTGGAGCAGAGAGAGCTCAGGGAGCTCTTCAACCTCGATGAGGAATAACAACCACAGGAGACTTTTCGATGAACAACGGAAAACAACGGATCATGAAGTCCTTCCGCATGGAGATGGTGGGGGCCGGCCTGTACCGGAGCCTGTCGTCCCAGTACAGGAACAGCGAGCCGAAACTGAGCGAACGGTTCTCCGCCTTTGCCGGCCATGAATACCGGCACGGCAGGATGTTCGAAAAACACTTCCTGAAGACCTACGGCGAAACCCTGCGGGGAGGACGGTTCTGGATGTTCCTGGGCAGGGTCATGGCTTTCTTGGCCAGGCCCCTGTCGCTCAGGAAGAAGATGAAAAGGCTCAGCATCATCGAATCCCAGGCGGTTGCAGACATCGAGACGTCGCTTAACGGTTCGGGCGATACCGGCATGAACCGGATACTGAGCATCATCCTGCCCGATGAGAAGGCCCATGCGGGTCTCTACCATGAGGTCTTCCACGGCCACGAACAGCAGACAGCCTGTGAGGAGGGAATCAGATGAAGAACAGAACCATTGCCTTGTGTATTGTCTGTCTCGTATTCATCTCGGCATGCGCCACGCAGACAGCGAACAGACAGGCCGGTGAATCCGGTGCGCCGGCACCTGAGTTCACCCTGGCCGACCAGGACGGCACCCCGGTGAGCCTCAGCGGCGTGCTGAGAGAATACCGGGGGGTTGTCCTCGCCTTCTACCCAAAGGACGACAGCAGGTATTGAACGGCCGAATTTGCTGAGTTTCAGCAAACCATAGCGTCGTTCGAATCCCGGAAGGTCAAGGTTTTGGGCATAAGCGTGGACTCTGCGGAGTCGCACAGGAAATTCATCGCGAAACACGGCCTCAAGGACCTCACCCTGCTCTCCGACCCGGGCGGCACGGTGGCCAGAATGTACGGGGCATACCACTGGCTCTTCCCGGTGGCCTCGCGGACGTACATTCTCATAGACGGCAACCGGAGAATCGTCTTTGAACGGAAGATGGCCGTATTTCCCCTGGAGAACCAGACGGAGACGCTCCTGCGGGAAATCGATGCACATGTCGTTCCCAAGTGATGAGACTCTCCCTGTTTCACCGCTATGGCCGCTGCCCGTGGACAGGGGAAAGAACCCTGTCCTCGGGCAGCGATATCCTGCCTTGCCTTAGCTCTCCTAGTGCCCGGGTATTCTCCTATGCAGCGAAGGTCAGCCTGGTCCCGGACATGTTCAGGATGAACTGCCCGGGCATTTCCTTCTCCATGTGCAGGATGGCCTTGCGCCCGGTACAGTGCGTGGGCACGACATAGAGCGGATTCAATGCCTTGAGCTCGTT
>JALOOZ010000135.1 GCA_025454155.1 Thermodesulfobacteriota bacterium | reverse complement strand
GCCCGGTGCAGGGGCTTGTTCACCGCTACCCTGACAGGGTGCTTTTCCTGACCACGGGGTTCTGCTCAACCTACTGCAGGTACTGCACACGCTCCCGCATGGTGGGAAACCACGTGAGGTTCAAGGGAAGCTTCTCCCAATGGCAGCAGGCCATTGCATACATCGAGAGGACGCCGCAGGTCAGAGACGTTCTTCTCTCCGGCGGCGATCCACTGACGCTGACAGACAGCCACCTGGATTACCTCCTCTCCGGCATCAGGCGCATACCGCACGTGGAGATCATCCGCATCGGAACAAAGGTGCCCGTGGTGCTCCCTCAGCGTCTGACCGCCCGACTCCTCAACATCCTGAAAAAGTACCAGCCGCTGTGGATAAGCATACACTTCACCCACCCCGACGAGCTGACTCCCGAGACGAGCACCGCATGCAATCTCCTGGCTGACGCAGGTATACCGCTGGGCAGCCAGACCGTCCTGCTCAAGGACATCAACGACCGCGTTGAAACGCTGATGAGGCTCTACCACGGACTCCTCAAGGTGAGGGTGAGACCGTACTACCTCTACCAGTGCGATCCGATCCTGGGCTCGTCCCACTTCCGCACACCGGTGGAGAAAGGTATCGAGATGATCGAGGGGCTGCGGGGCCATACTTCTGGTTATGCGGTTCCGCATTATGTGGTGGATGCACCCGGCGGAGGCGGCAAGATCCCTCTCCTGCCCGACTACTATCAGGGACGCGACGGAGACGAGGTGGTTCTGAGGAACTACGAGGGCAACAGCTACCGGTACCCTGACAGACGCGCCGGGTGTCCTGCCGCACCCTGATACATGAACCTCGGCATCACCTACGACCTCAGAGACGACTACCTCCAAGAAGGCTACGGTTACGAGGAGACCGCCGAGTTCGACAGCATCGGCACCATCGACGGCATCGATGATGCCCTGAAGTCCCTTGGGCATACCACCGTCCGCGTGGGCAACGCGAAATCGCTTGTCAGCCGGCTCGCCGCGGGCGAAACGTGGGACCTGGTGTTCAACATCGCCGAGGGCATGTACGGCGTGGGCCGTGAGGCCCTGGTTCCTGCACTGCTGGATGCCTACCGGATTCCCTACACCTTCTCCGACCCCCTCGTGCTGGCCCTCACGCTCCACAAGGGCCTGACCAAGACCGTCATCCGTTCCGCGGGCATCCCCACCGCCGACTTCGCCGTCGTCGAAGATCCCGGCGATCTCGTGAAACTGGACCTGCCCTTCCCCCTCTTTGCCAAACCAGTGGCCGAGGGTACGGGAAAAGGTATCAATGAATCATCAAGGGTTGACACCAGGGAGCAACTCTCGGTACTATGCACGAAGTTGATGCATGAGTTCCGTCAGCCGGTGCTCGTGGAAACCTATCTCCCCGGCCGGGAATTCACCGCCGGCATCGTGGGGACCGACAGTGCTGCCTCTGTCATCGGCGTGATGGAAGTCCTGTTCAGGAATAACCATGAGGGTGAAAAGATCTACTCTTACCATACAAAAGCGCATTACGAAGAGCTCATCGACTACGTCATCCCTGAGCAGCATGTTGTACAGTCCTGCTCTGAAGTCGCGCTGCATGCATGGAGAGCGCTCGGGTGCAGGGACGGCGGGAGGGTGGACATCCGCATGGATTCTCTAGGCCGCCCCAACTTCATCGAGGTCAATCCGCTGGCCGGGCTCAATCCTGTCCACTCCGACCTGCCCATCATCTGCAGACTCCGGAATATCCCCTACCGGGAACTCATCGCCATGATCCTGGACAGCGCCATACAGCGGGTCAACCGGGAGAAACCATGAACAAGACCATCCTCATCCTCCACCAGCCCGTCCCGGAGGACGCCGGGCCCGACGAATGGGACGTCCTTGACCAGGTGGAGGCGGTTGAGGGAGAGCTGAAGAAGCTGGGCTATAAACCACGCGCCATACCCTTCGATCTCGACAAGAAAGGCTTCAGCGACCGCATCAAGAAGCTCCATCCGCTGTGCGTTTTCAACCTGGTGGAGTGCGTGCACGGAGACGGCAGGCTCATCCATCTGGCCTGCTCATACCTGGATCATATGGGAATCCCCTATACCGGCGCAGGGTCCGACGCCATGTACCTGACCTCCAACAAGGTGCTGGCCAAGCGGTGGATGCGCTATGCCGGGATCCCCACGCCCGAGTGGGTCGTCCCGGGCAAACCGGTCGAGTGCGACCTCCGTTTCCCGTCCACATACATCGTCAAGGCGCAGTGGGAAGATGCATCGATAGGCCTCGACGGGGAGTCGGTCGTGACGGTGAACAGTCTGGACGAGCTCCTGGAAATGCTTCGCCTAAAGGAGCGGAACCTCAAGAAACCATGCTTCGCGGAGCACTTCATCGACGGCCGCGAGTTCAACCTGGCCGTGCTCGCTTCGGACACAAACGGCACGCAGGTCCTGCCCCCTGCGGAGATCACCTTCGATTATGCGGACCATATGCCCAGGATCGTCGATTACAAGGCCAAGTGGATCGAAGGGACTCCTGAATACGAAGGCACCGAGCGCGTGCTGGACTTTCCGCCTGAGGACGAACCGCTTCTGAAGAATCTGGAAAAGCTTGCACGAAAATGCTGGGAGTGCTTCGACCTGAAAGGATATGCCCGGGTTGATGTCCGGGTGGACAAGCAACTGAGTCCCTGGGTCCTGGAGATCAACGCCAACCCGTGCATCTCTCCCAACGGGGGATTCTGGGCCGCTTCCGTGAAGGCGGGCGTTCCCTATCAGGACATGATCGCACGCATCGTCAGCGATGCATTCCACTCGTGACCAGCTGCGTTCCCCCCGGGACGACCAGAGGGTCCATGAAGCTCACCTACCGAGAAACCGTTACTCCCCCGGACCTGGAGGCAGTGCGAAAGATCGTTGAGTCCACAGGTTTCTTCACCGAGGAAGAGGTGGATGTCGCAGTGGAGCTGGTGGACGCAGGGCTCACCAGCGAGGGCCTCGGCTGCTACCACTTCATCTTCTGCGATGACAACCGCGGAAACGTCCTGGGGTACACCTGCTTCGGCCCGGTCATCTGCACCGAGGGCAGCTTCGATCTCTACTGGATGGCCGTGCACAGGGACTCCCAGGGATCGGGGCTCGGCAAGGCGCTGCTGGTGAGGACCGAGGAGAGGATACGCGAGATGGGCGGTGTGCGTATCTACATCGAGACCGCATCCCGGGACCTCTACAAGCCCACCCAGGGGTTCTACCTGAAGTCAGGCTACGAGCAGGATGCAGTGCTCAGGGATTACTACGCCAAGGGCGACAGCAAGATCATCTACGTCAAGCACCTCGACGGTTGACCAGCCCATGCCCGACCGGCAGGCGTCCGAGAAGCGGCGTGCCACGGCTTCACTCAACAGCATTTTTCTTTGCATATTTGTCAGGCCATTGCCGATATCATGATAGTCATTGAGTAACAGCAGTCATCTTGTGAGGTATGCATGGATGTGACACTGGTCAACCCGTTCATAGAAGCCACGCTGCACGTGCTGTCATCCCTTGCCTTCACCAAGGCTTCGGCGGGCAAACCGTTCCTGAAGAAAGACCAGCTGGCCAGCGGCGACGTCTCCGGCATCGTGGGCCTTTCGGGCGAAGCCAGGGGCACCATCTCGGTGAGCTTCTCCGAGCAGAGCATCCTGGCCATCGTGGGCAACATGTTCGGCGAGCCGGTTCAGGAGATCAACGAAGAGGTCAAGGACGCGGTGGGGGAGATCCTGAACATCGTATCCGGCCAGGCACGGCAGAAACTCGAGGCCACCGGAAGGAACCTCAAGGGGGCCATCCCCACGGTGATCACCGGGAAGAACCATACCATTTCCCACATCACCAGGCAGCCCATCGTCGCCATCCCCTTCGAAACCGACAACGGCCGCTTCACCATCGAGGTGTGCATCGAGGAAAAGCCGTCGGGCTGACGACAAGACGCCCGCCTGTGCAGGGGCTGGATTCAGGCATCCGGATATCCCTCCCCTTCATCCCGTACGGGTCAGCGACAAGGCTCTACCCTTGATGGCCCGATCGTGTTAAACAAGGCATTGACACGGAACGCGATCGCATGCGCCGCCGATGCGGCGATGTCATTGAGGTGGAGGTGACAGGCCATGAAGCAGCTTTCAAGCGCCATGAAGGATCTCGGGGCGTTTCTCTCGGAAGGTGTCTGGAGGCTCAGGATCAGGGACCTCTCCGGCAACCGGAGGCAGCTCGTTCTGGCCCTGAGGGTTCTGCTCATTTCCATCAGGAAATTCATCTCCGACGAGTGTGCCTTGTGGTCTTCCGCGCTCACGTTCTATTCCCTCATGTCCATAGTGCCGGTGGCGGCCGTGACTTTTGCCGTGGCAAAGGGTTTCGGCTTCAAGAAGCTCCTGCAGGAGAGGCTCATGGAGCAGTTCGCAGGCCAGGAGGAGATGGTCGTGTACATCATCGACTTCTCCAACCGCATGCTGGACAGCACCAGGGGGGGGCTCCTTGCCGGTGCGGGCGTGATCGTTCTGTTGTGGGCGGTCATCAACATGCTGGGAAACATCGAGCAGTCCTTCAACAACATCTGGGGGGTAACCAGGGAGCGCTCCCTGGGAAGGAAGTTCAGCGACTACCTCTCCGTCATGCTCGTCGCGCCCGTCCTGCTCATCACCTCCATCAGTGCCGCGGTCATGGTCATGACACACCTCGGCACCGTGACCAGCGTGTTCGGCCTCACCGGCTACGTTGCTCCCCTCACCAACCTTCTTTTGCGCCTCGTCCCCTTCCTGCTCACATGGCTGCTCCTGTCGTTCATGTACATCTTCATACCGAACAGGAAGATCAGCTACACCTCAGGCATCCTGGCGGGGGGTATCGCAGGGATCATCGTCATCATGGTCCAGAAGGCATATCTCGCCTTTCAGATCGGCGTTTCACTCTACAACGCCATCTACGGCAGCTTTGCCGCCCTGCCGTTGTTCCTCATATTCCTGCAGCTCAGCTGGATAATCGTGCTTTTCGGTGCGGAGATATCCTATGCCCATCAGAACGTGCATACCTGCGGACTGAACCTGGCGGTGACCCCGTATCTGAAAAAGATCATCGGGCTCACCATCTCGCAACGCATCGTCCAGAACTATGTCGGCGGTGAATCCGGACCGACTGCCCAGGATCTCTCCGAGACGCTCGAGCTGCCTCCGGCGTTCATCCAGAGTCTCCTTGGGGAGCTCCGTGCCTCGGGCATCATCCTTGAAGCGAATCCGGGCGGCGACGAAGACCCCACCTATGTGCCTGCCAGGGATACGAACACCCTCACGGTGGCCATGGTCGTCGAGGCCCTGGGTAGGCAGGAGACCGCCTGTGCACCCCTGCACGATCCCGGCCTGGAGGAGATCCTCAGGGAATTCGAAAGGTCCATGGAGGCGTCTCCGGCCAACAGGCTCCTGAAGGACCTCCCTGTCAGAAAGGCTTCCTGAGGGCGCGGCGGCGGTGCAAATCACCCGTTGACCGTTGCGGGTTTTTCGCCTATAGCCGCCATGAGTCCCCGAGGGGGACGACAGATCAGACTCGGAAGGCCCTCCATGCTGGTGCCCGAACTCGACCATTCATCCATCATCAGGAACAATGCCGAGGAGCATGCCGCGATGGCGGACACCATGAAGTGGATCGGCTCCGGGGATGCCGTTACTGCAGAAGCGGTGCGCCGCTCCCTGCTGGATGCCCTCGGCAGCGAGGCTTCACTCCCATTCAGGGGCACCAAGCCCGTGTTCCGCAGGCTTTCCCCCGGGTGCAGGCTTTGCGGCGACGGTGAATGGTCGTGCCTGTTCATCAACAACCTCTGCAACGCCCGGTGCTTCTTCTGCCCCACGGACCAGGACAATCAGGACGAACCCGGCACCAGCACGCTGACCTTCCCTGAGCCCGGGGAATATGCCGACTACCTGGAGCGTTTCGGATTCAAGGGGGCGAGCATCAGCGGCGGGGAGCCCCTGCTCAGCTTCGAGAAGACCCTTTCTTTCATCACCGCCGTCAAGGCTCGCCTTGGCGATGGCATCTACCTGTGGATGTACACCAACGGCAGGCTGCTCACCGGCGAAAAGGCCCGCCTCCTCGCCCATGCGGGCCTCGACGAGATCCGCTTCAACATCATAGCCACCGGCTACGACCTCACGCCCCTGCGCATGGCTGCAGGGACCATCCCCGCCGTCACGGTGGAGATCCCGGCGGTGCCCGAAGACATCGGGATCATGAAGGTGAAGCTCCGTGAACTGGCGGACACGGGTGTCTCCTTTCTCAACCTTCACCAGATCCGGTGCACGGGGCATAACCGGGAAAGACTCGCAGGCCGCGGCTATACCTTCCTCCACGGGCCCCAGATCGGGATCCTCGAATCCGAGCTCACCGCACTGGAGCTCATGAACCATGCCCGGGAAAAGGGCGTGGACCTGGGAATCAACTACTGTTCGCTCATCTACCGCCACCGCTTCCAGTCCAGGTCATCGAGGAGGAGATGGGCCCGACTCATGGCCAAGCCCTTCGAAGGGGTGACCGATGCGGGACTGATCCGGACCCTCCGCATGGACGCGGACCCTGAATCCGTCTCCGGGATCGAGGCCGTCCTCCGCTCCCGGGGGGTCGATCCTGGTCGCTGGTCAACGGGCATGAACAGTGACCGCATCACCCTCGATGCCGGCATCCTCGGCATGATCGACCGGAAG
>JALOOZ010000019.1 GCA_025454155.1 Thermodesulfobacteriota bacterium | reverse complement strand
TCTGGATTGTCCTTTTCATTGTCTTACCCTCCCTTGAGTTCATGGTGTGATGTCCTTCTCTAGGCAGGAAGCGTGCCACCTGCATCCGGGGGCGAGAAATTGCTGCAACCCATTGACTATACATGACAATGAACGAACCGCACATCCCCGCACCCGCACCGCACTCTCCTCCCTCGTTGAAACTTTCTTTCAAGCCGCTCCATGAAACGTCGAACGGACCGGGTGCACATCGTTCCGAAGAATGATAGAATCAGGGCATGGTAATGAAAACAGGGTATCATACCCTGCTCAGAACGGAGAGGAGCATGATGATATGAAGAAGGTCCTGGTTCTTTTGGGCAGCCCGCGGAAGAAGGGAAACAGCGCCATCCTTGCCGAGAGGATTGCCAGGGGCGCAACATCTGCAGGCGCAAAAGTGGAGACGGTTTTCCTTCACGGCCTGGACATCAAGCCCTGCACGGGATGCTATAGGTGCCAGAAGCCGGGGGCAAGGGGGTGTGTCATCAAGGATGACATGCAGGCCATCTACAAATCCATGAAGGAGGCGGATGCCTGGGTGATCGCGAGCCCAGTCTACTGGTTTAACATGTCTGCCCAGATCAAGCTCTGGATGGACCGTTGCCTGGCATTCACCACCTATGCCAAGGATTCATTTTCAGGCAGGCGCATCGCCATTGCCATGAGCTACGGCGGTGACGACCCCTTTGACTCTGGCTGCGTGAACGCCCTGAGAACCTTCCAGGATGCTTACTCCTATGTGGGATCGAAGATCGTGGGCATGGTGTACGGCAGTGCCATGGAGTCCGGGGCGATCAGGTCGAACGAGGCTCTCATGGCAGCAGCGGAGAAATTAGGAAAGAAGCTCGCGGGAGAAGAATAGCCACTCCGGTTCGGCTTTGCCCGTACAGCCTTCCCGTCACTCCTGAACCGTGTGTAGCCCTTCCTGGCTTCAGCAGGGAAGAATCTCTTCCTGGATGTGTCTGCACCCCAGGAACGGGTCACTGGTGCTGTAAGTCTCCATCCCCTGGTTTGGAACTCCACACACCTTCCGGCCCATCGGGCTCCTGTGTTAAAAAAAGATACCAGCTCACATACCACCTGCGGGCCCATTCATCCACATGGACCGGCACAGGATCGGATAGCAGGATACGCCTTCCGTTCGGAGTGCTCGCCTCCTTGACCGTGAATCCCGGACCGCCATGCTTGCTCTCCATCAAATCCTGGTCATCCTCGATGAATCCGCGGGATCCGCAGGTGCATAGCACAAACCATGTGTCTATCTGATCAAGGATTATGAGGTGACGTGTCAGACAGAAGGCGCATTTGACGACTACGGCGTCCATGTCTCTGTTATGGAGGCTCACGGAATAGGTGTCAATACATATGAGCACCTTTCTTTCCTCCAATGCCATGTTATCATGACTCTTTCAGAGAAGAGAACAGGGGTTTTCCTCAGAAATTCCCCGATGATAGACCATGAGCCCCCGTAGGGATTTCAAACACCATGGAGAGAAGCCCCCCTTGACTCTCGCCGGGAAAAGGGCCACAACCTGTCCAGAGGGTTCTGGCCATGGCCGCGTGGTACCAGGGCGGATATTACGGATGTGTTCAGGAGAGGGGGATTTTACAGCAGGTGGTCCTTTCATGAAAGAACACGTACACGTCCTGCCCAATACGGAAATCGTCTTCACATCGGGCAGCTATACCTTTCAGAAGGAAGGTCGCCTGCCCTACGAGAATCGGGAGCTACTCTATATCGAAGGCGTGACGACGGCAGGGAGCGTCTGCTGTGGAGCGGTGGAGTGCCGGATAATCCATGTCCTGGGCTTGATCGTTTCCTGGCGATGTAAAGTTGACAGGGCCTCGGGCAATCCCGTCAGCGAAATCGACCCGGTCACGGACCCTGTAACCCGAGAAGACATCAGGCGGCTGATCTACAGAACGTTCCCCTCTTCACTGGTCATGTTGGAATCATGATGCATGCTGAGATATGCTGCATCCCTCGAACCATATTGTGTTGTCTTGATGCTTGAACATGGAGATCGTGAACCTATACGACAAGATGCTCCATCTCAGAGCTTTCCCTCTGGCGCTGCAAGCATCACTTGCTCACCTGTCCGGTGGTATCTGAATCCCTACGCATAAGGGTATCTCTGCCCACAGATTTCTTATGAAGGGTTCTCCTGATCTTCCTTGAGAGTTCTGTCATCGAGAACGGTTTTTGTATGAAGCCCCTGCATCCATCTTGCATTATTTCTTTTGCCTGGCCCTCAATACTATAACCACTGGAGAGCAGCACCCGAACGGATGGATCGATCCTGCGCAGGGATTCAAAGGTGACCGCCCCACTAAATCCTGGCATGATCATATCGAGTATCACGAGATCAATCTTGCCGCAATTCTGCTCATAAATCTTTACACCCAGCTTGCCGCCAGCGGCGGTCATCACTTTATACCCGAGCGTTTCGAGCATCTTGGACCCGATATCCAGAATCATTTCCTCATCATCAATGAGCAGAACCGTTTCATTTCCCTTCTGGACCTCATCTTCTGACCTATACTCATCCTCAACCTCCTTGTCAGAGGCGGGGAGATAGATTATAAAAGATGTCCCCCGGTTAGTCTTGCTCTCCACCGAGATGAATCCGCCATGGTTTTTGATGATACCATAAGCGGAGGCCAGTCCGAGTCCCGTTCCACGGCCCCTCTCCTTGGTGGTGAAGAAGGGTTCAAAGATATGTGCCTTGGTGGTTTCATCCATACCGATACCTGTATCCCTGACAGTCACCTTCACGAATTCCCCGGGCTTTATGTCATAGGGACTCACGCTCATTTCATCAAGCTCAGCATTTTCCACGGAAAGATACAGATCTCCCCCCTCAGGCATGGCTTGCCAAGCATTCACATACAGATTGAGAAGAACTTGTTCCATCTGCCCCTTATCCACCTCAACCGGCCAGAGCCCATCCTGGATACTGTAATGTATACTGATCTCTTTCCTGGTCCTGCCGAACATCTCGGAGCTCTTATGGATGAAGTCTCCCAAATCCGTGGGCTTGACCTCATACTTGCCTCCCCGAGCAAATCCGAGAAGCTGTTTCGTGAGGTCCGAGCCTCGTTTGACGTACTCCTCAACATTCTTGAGACGGTCAAAGAACGGGTCGGTCTCATTAAAATTCATGCGTATGAGTGAGACATTGCCGAGGATGCCCATCAGGAGATTATTGAAGTCATGGGCTATTCCACCCGCAAGAGTACCTATGGCCTCCATCTTCTGGGCTCGTGTAAGTTGTTCCTCAAGGTTCTTACTCTCTGTGATGTCGATGATGGAGGCTATACTCTCCCTTGTACCAGGGATGACTGCGACATTCATGAAGAGATCCCTGACTTCACCTTTCCGATTGGTGAAACGGAATTCGTAAGAATTCGGCACAGAACCAGGAGCAACTCTCCGCATCCTGTGATAGTGTTTCATCTTTTCCAAATCCTCTTCCACCACGAAATGCGCCCAGCTCATCTTTCCTTCCAGCTCATGCTTTGAATATCCTGTCATGTTCTCGAAGTTTGAGTTTGCAAGAAGTATGGTTGTATCTTCGCCTATGATAATATTTGCTGTTGCAGTGTTTTCGAAGATAGTCCTGTAACGCTCTGCGGTTTCTTTGAGAGCCTGCTCCGCCATATTCCGACTGGTGACATCTCTCCCTACACCCCTGAAACCTATGGGTTCACCTGTGGGGTCACGCATCAGGGCAACGGACATCTCTACCACTATCTTCTTTCCATCCTTCCTGACGATTTCATAACTCACCTGGTTTCTGGGTTTGCCAGTAAGGTATATCTCGTTATAGATCTTGTAAGCCTGCTGGACGGACTCCGAAGTTGTGTATGTCCTGTAATTCATCCCCATGAGCTCATCGCGGTCATAGCCATTTATTTTACAAAGAAAATCGTTGAAAAACGTATAGTTGCCTTTCAAATCCAGCTCGAAGTATGCCTCTTCTATGCTCTCCAGAATAGTACGGTACTTCTCTTCGCTCTTTCGGAGTGCTTCTTCTCCCTGCTTGCGGGTAGATACATCACGCACAACCCCTCTGAATCCGATCGGGTTGCCCCGAATATCGCGCTGAAGTGATACCGAGGCTTCCACAGCCATCTTCTTCCCATACTTGTTTATAAACTCCCAATCGAATCCCTTAATGGCGTCCCCAGTGAGAAAGACTTTATGGTAGGCTTCAAAAACCTTGTGGGCATTCTCCGTGTCCACAAAGCGACGGAAGTTCATACCCATCATCTCTTCATTTGAATAGCCGAGATTTTTAACTGCCGTACTGTTGAAAAATGATAGGTTGCCCTCCAGATCAACTTCGTAATAGGCCTCTTCCATGTTGTCGAGGATACTCCGATAGCGATCTTTACTCTGTTTGATAAGATCATTCACTTTTTGGAGTTCATTATTGGCATTGTTGAGTTCGTCTAACGATGTGGTCAGCTTCTTTCTCAGACCATTCATATGGCTCCCGATGAAAGAAAACCATATGAGAACAGTAAAGAGTGTACCCAGATAGAGCAGTTCCACTTTAAGGTTGACGCTCTTGGGATAATTGATAAGCAAAAGAATAATGACTGAGCCGTATCCGATCAGTGCGAAGATGGAGAGTAGACAGAACTGGCGAAAGCTCAGCCTGAAGGTGCCGAATGTGAAGACCACCATGTAGAGCAGAAGGAGGATCCCTCGGCCCGCATCGAGGCAATATGCCATGAGCATGGTCCATACTGTTGCAAGAGCAATCTGAATCATCGTGAGACTCGGGTCCCTGAATCGTCGATTCAATCCTGAACGGATTGAGAAGAAAACGAAAAGGTTCGTTGTTATGATGAAGGTGAAAGTCCAGTAAATCGACCAGGGCATCCTCGCGAACAACCCGTCATAATAACAGTACAGGGCGATAAGCATCCAGATGATGTATGTGCCAACAGCCATGAGGAATCGTTTGATCCTCAAGGCTTGCTTAGGGTCATCCTTGGGAATAATGTGAACCATATTATTTGTAACTATACCTCCATGATGTTTCACCTATATTTTCGTCATTCTTATCTTAAACCATGAAATTGTTTTTTGTAGACTTCATGGAAGCATCAGAAATCCTGTTTAGCTGAATTTATCCATTGTAAACAGCTGATGTTATACGTTCGCTTTTGTGCTTTTGGGGTTTTCAGCAGCCTCACACAAGATCAACGGCTTCGGTCTTGTGGAACCGATGATTTTCTTGCATAATAATCACTAGAGACTTTCTTGAGTTCTGGATCCATAGGAATATTTTAACATCACAGGCATTATTGATACATGAGGAGGCAAAGGGATGAAGAAAACAGCGGCTTTATTGCTATGTCTCGTGGTGACGTTTGCTGCAGGTTTTCTGTATGCCGTTGACACCTCTTTCAGGTGCGGTAATGATCTGATCTCGATTGGTTATTCGATGTATCAGATACGAAATTCTTGCGGTGCGCCTGATTCTGAGCAGGTTGTCGGACAAAAGGAAGTTAAAGAACAAAGGGGTCAGAATAAGACAGACACTACAGTTTACATCACAGAATGGACCTATAACAGAGATTCAGGGATCTATATTCTGACCTTCGAAGGCAGCAAGCTGATCAAGAAGGAATATAAACGATTGAACTGATCTTCTTTTAGGATGAGGTGATTCGAGAGGAACAACACCCTTCTTGACTTTCCTGCTGCAGAAACAGGCACTCCTTTGAAATCGGCGCAAAATAAACCGCTGATCTTCTTGTAAACGGCAGAGCCTTTAAAATAGCCGGTGGAGATACCTTGCATTCATTCCAAGTGACCGGATCAATGAGATGACTGTATCTCCCCCAGGGGTTCAGTCCGATATCTTCAAGCGCCAGCCGAAGGGGTCTGGCTTCTCTCCATACTGGATCTGTAAGATTTCGTTATACAAGCGTTCCGTAAGGGTACCCGTCTTGCCGCCGTTGATGAAGTGCTCTTTCCCCTGATAAAAGATCTGGCCGATAGGAGAGACAATGGCCGCCGTGCCTGAAGCAAACGCCTCCCTCACTGTCCCATCAACAATCCCGGAAATGATCTCGCTCATGGCCGGTGCCCGTTCTGTCACCTTCACGCCCCAGCTCCGCGCCAATTGGATGATGGAATCCCTGGTGATTCCGGGGAGAATCGAACCTGAGAGTGGCGGTGTAAGAAGTTCATCGCCGAACACGAAAAAGGCATTGCTCGTTCCCACCTCTTCCACATATTTCCGCTCAATTGCATCCAGCCAAAGGACCTGCGTATAACCCACATCCTTCGCCTTCTGGCTGGCGTAGAGGCTGGCGGCATAATTCCCCGCATTCTTGC
This sequence comes from Thermodesulfobacteriota bacterium, assembly GCA_025454155.1. Taxonomy (GTDB): domain Bacteria; phylum Desulfobacterota; class Desulfomonilia; order UBA1062; family UBA1062; genus MWEI01. The sequence continues at coordinate 15,646 of JALOOZ010000019.1, read as the reverse complement.
AGTTTCCGACACCGCCGCGGACGGCCCGGACGTAATCCTCGCTTACGTAGATCTTCGTCGGGCTGAATCCCTCCGGATAGTAAGCCCCAACAGGACCTACAATGATGAAGAAAAGATACTGATTTGCTGGGTGAACCCCCAAAGCCGGTTCGGTGGCGATCATGGTCGGGCGGATATACAGGGATGTCCCGGCGCCACGGGGGATCCAGTCCTGTTCCAGAAGGACAAGTTTTTTCATGGCCCCCATAAACAGCTCCGGATCGATGGTGGGCATGCATAGGCGTTCTGCCGAGGCATTCATCCGTTTGATGTTTTCCAAGGGCCGGAACAGGTAGATACTCCCATCCTTTCCGCGATAGGCCTTCAGTCCTTCAAAGATTTCCTGGCCATAGTGGAGACTCATGGCCGTGGGGTCAAGGATGATCGGACCGTACGGACCGATGACGGGTTCATACCAACCCTTGCCGGTCTCATATTTTACCGTGAACATATGATCCGTGAAGATCTGGCCGAAGCCCAGTTTGGATTCATCTGCCGGTTTTGCCTTTCGCTTGTCCGGTGCACATTTTGTGATTTTAATGTCCATAAAGATTCTTCCCCTCTGAGTTATCGGCCCTTGATACCCAACTTTCGTATCATTAAAGCATATTCCGATCAAGAGTTCTGTATTGAATGGCCCTGACGACATCTCCAACGGGTCTTGACACGCTGAGATGGGGAAATTGCGAAATGTGGACGGGGAAATACCAGAGCTTGATAAGAAAATGCTTGTATGGCATATCCACTGATTGACATTTCAGACTCTGGTAACAGGAAGGCCGTTCATGGAACACATAAAATATCCTGTTCGATCAGAAGCCTATATAAATACATTTGATAAGATAATAAGTCTTGGCTCCAACTGCGAGGTAACCTGGAACATCCGCAAATACTTTGGAATTGAATGTGCTTATCCCCTTGATTGGTGGATAACACCGTATCAGGCACTGCAGATGCTGTTGGAGAACAGGTTCCATGACCTGTTCAATATCAACAACTTGGAAGTATCGCATGATCTGCTTACCGTTAAGGATACCTATTATAATTTGTTGTACCACCATGACTTTAAACGGACAGAGGATGATAAGATCATTGATGATATCATAGATCAGCAATTGCCCCTCTTGAAGCAGAAGTATGATATGCTCATAGAGAGGTTTTTCCATGATCCGAAAGACAAGAGAGTCTTATTTGTAAGAAATCGTGATGGGAATATTCCACACCTTGGCCTGGATACGACGCCTATGGACAGTATTTCCTTTGAAAACCTCTATGATCTGTTAGAGGAGTTGTTCCCCAGTTCTCAAATATGTTTATTGATTACGAATTGTCCCATATTCCCAAGGGTTCAGCGCACAAGGGGGTATATAGTGTGGGACAAAATTGTTGACTATGGTGATGGTCATTACTTCGCCGGTTCGCCCCGGGGATGGCAGGAGCTGTTCTCCAGGAACAATATCTTCAATGAAGATGAGCATCTCTGAGCTGTTTCTGGTCAGTCGAGGAGCCTGTTCAACTTTCCACTCGCAAACCCTTCGAGGTCAAGGGTGATAAAGGAAAAGCCCAGGGATCTCAAGTGCTTTCTGATATCTTCTTTGTAATGTAACACTGCATCGAGATCATCCACCTCGATGAGAGCGGTATCGTAGGGGAAATACCGGACGCGGACCTGCTTGAATCCGAACCTTTTCAGGAAAGCCTCCGCCTCCTCCACCCGTCGCAGCAGATCCGCCTCGAGAGGAAACCCGTAGGGGAAGCGCGAGCACAAACAGACCGTATTGGGTTTGTCCCATATCGGCAGGCCCATCTCCCTGGCCCAGACACGAAGCTCGTCCTTGGTCACTCCGAGATCGGCAAAGGGCTGCCAGATATGATCCTCTCGAGCCGCTTTCATGCCGGGCCGGTAATCGCTCAGGTCCGATGCATTCAGGCCGTCGGCCACTGCCATGAAACCGTTGTCATGGGCCCATGCGATCGCCTTTGCATCCCTTGATTTCCGACACAGATAACACCGGTCCGGGGGATTCATTGCAAATCCGGGTTCGGAGAGCTCATCCATGTGGATGGCCACATGCCGGATGCCGATGAGGGCGGCCAGTGATCTTGCCTCGGCAAGGTCACCGGAAGGTATGATGGGCGAGTCGAAGGTCAGCGCGCAGGCCTCTTCTTTCAGGACATCGTGGGCGACCTTCGCGAGAACCGTGCTGTCAAGGCCACCCGAAAAGAGCACCAGAAGACGCCTCTTTTCTCCTATTGCCTGCCTGAGTCTATCGAGTTTCTCCACCCGCTCTCCTCTGAAAGGACTTCAGGATGCGCACCGCGGCCGCGGCCGCCCCCACGCTGTTGCCGATGTTCAGCACGAGCACGCCGGGAACGCAGCATTGGAGCATGGTCGAGAGCGCCGCCGTGCCCTGCCCGCCGTGACCGTAGCCCACGGGCGTGGGCACCGCGATGACGGGCATATCGGTGAGGGAGGCGATGAGGGTGGGCAGTACGCCATCCATGCCGGCGAAGACGATGAGCAGGTCGGCCCCCTTGGCCTTCTTGAGCCCGAGCAGGGGCCGGTGCATGCCCGCGGCGCCGATATCGTAGGCATGGATGAGGTCGAACCCCAGCTCTTCGAGAATGAGGCCGCACTCCTGGGCGAAAGGTACGTCCGCGGTGCCTGCGGTGATGATGCCGACGCAGCCCGCCATCTTCTTGACCGCCAGACCCTTGCGCCTGACGAGCAGGAGCCGGCCGGCATTCTTCACCTCGGCGTCCGCGAACTGTTCCCTGAGGAGCCCTTCCTTTTCCCTGTCAACGCTGGAGAGGAGCACATGCCCGTTCCTGTCGAACAGGGCCTGTGATATCACGAGCACCTGCTCGACGGACTTTCCCTCGGCGAAGATCACCTCGGGGAAGCCGATGCGGTGACCGCGGTGCAGGTCGAGGAGAAAATCCTCGCCTTCCTCGTACAGCATGCGCATGAGCTTTTCCTGGACCTCATCAGCGCTGAGCTCGCCCCTTGCGTATGCATCGAGCAGTTTCTTCATCGCCCCCCCTCCTTGTCTTTCCTTCCTTCTTCGAGGGCCCGCCCCACCTCTTCCCGCAGGGTCGCCATCGCAATGCCCGCCCTTCGGGAAACCTCCTGCAGGTCCCTGTTCTCGGGCTTGCAGCGCACCGATCCGTCGGGCAGCGTAACCTCCTTGATGCCGACCTCTCCGTACCGGGTGGAGAGACGGTACTGCCGCCGCTGAAGCACCTGCCTCTCTACCGCGTGATACCTTACTCCTATGGTCGTGGTATGCACGAGAAAGGCGTTCACTACCGCATGGAGACGTGCATCCTCGCAGATGGCGTTGATGGTAAATCCGGGCCTGCCGTACTTCATGACCTTCGGCGTGATCCCTGCATCCGCAGCGCCCGCCTCCAGGATCCTCTCCAGGGCCGGAGCGGCATCCTCGGGCATCATGTCGTCGATATCCGCCTCCACCTGAAAGATGCGGCCTTGTTCCCTGAAGCCCTCCATCTCACAGAGCATGACACGGCATATGTTGGGCCAGTCTTCGAAGCGTCTCGTGCCGCAGCCGTATCCGACCCCCCTGATGACGAGGTCTGTGGGCGGAGCCGTCTTTTCCGCCAGGGCGCTGATGACCGCCGCCCCTGTGGGCGTGGCGATTTCGCAGTCCGGCCCTGCAAATCGTACCGGAAACCCTTCGAGGAGCTTCACCGTCGCTGGGGCAGGGACAGGGAGCCTGCCGTGGAGCGATCCGGTCATGCCCCCGCCCAGCGGAATCGTCCTCGCATACACCGCCTGCACCCCGAGATGGTCGAGGGCGGCCGCAATGCCCACGATGTCGAGGATGGAATCCACGGCCCCGACCTCGTGAAAGTGCACCTCCTCCACATCTGTTCCATGGATCTGAGCCTCGGCCAGGGCAAGAACCCCGAAGATCTTCCCGGCCCCGGCTCTGACGGCTTCAGGCTGTCCCGCCAGCACATGGTCGCGGATATGGGCATAGGTTCTCCCTTCATCCGAAGGGGGTATGGAGAATTTCACCTGCAGGCAGGCGATGCCGCTGATGGTCTCCGCAGTTACATGGAGGGTGTAGGGTCCCAAGCTCAGTCTTCTGTAGAGCTCTTCCAGGAGGGCAACGGGGCAGCCCAGTTGGATGAGGCCGGCCAGCAGCATGTCACCACTGATCCCTCCCACCGGGTCGATCACGAGAACCTTCACGGGTAGACTCCCTTCACGCCTGATATCATTGCCCGTATCCCATGAGCAGTATCCTTTTTCCGTGAAATCATCAAGATCAATGTGGGGATACCGATGGCAAAGATCCCGGCATGGGTGTACAATTCCACTGTTCTATCTGTAGGCAACAACGACGCCGAAGGGGGAGGATCGTATGGAGCTGGGCGAGGCGATCGGCAAGCGCAGGAGCGTAAGGAAGTTCTCCGAATCCGTCGTGACCGACAAGGAGATCCGTCAGCTGCTCGAGGCAGCCAGGTTCGCGCCGTCCTGGGCGAACACCCAGGTGTGGGAGTTCGTGGTGGTGCGCGACAGGGAACTCATCGAGAAGGTCACCGCCACCTATGTCGACAGGAACCCGGCCACGAAATGCTCGCTGGCCGCATCCGCGCTTCTCGTGGCCTGTGCGAAAACCGGTGTTTCCGGCTGCTACGGCGGGCAGGATGTGACTAAATTCCCCAACTGGTTCATGTTCGATCTGGGCATCGCCGTCCAGAACCTCTGCCTGACCGCCCATGAGCTGGGCCTGGGCACAGTGGTGGTTGGATTCCTGGACCATGACGCCTGCAGGGAGATCGTCGGCCTGCCAGAGGGTTACGAGGTGGTGGCGGTGCTGCCGGTGGGCAGGCCTGCGACGGAGCCCAAGCAGGGCCCGTCCCGCAAGGAACTCAAGGAGTTCGTGCATTTGAACAGGTTCGGGAATGCGTTTTGATTCTGTCTTATTATGGAGCCGCCAGCCGTCACTTCACCGTACGACACCAACCCCGGACGGACGATCCTGCCAATTCTTTAGAAGACGGGAACGCTGCTTTTAGGGTATACTCCTGTCCGCGGTGTGTGAATGCATTCACTCTAGCAGTTGTCGGGGGAGGTAGTATGGCAGAAAACGAGGTCAAATCCACGTTCATGCTGATAGTGAGGTTTTTCAGCCTGGCCAAAAGCCTTTTGTCCAAAGAGAAGTCCTATGTCAAACAGGTGGTGCAGGATGCCGTCAGAACCAGCATCCCGGGGCTCGTCCTGGGGGTCGCTGGCCTGGTCTTCGTGGTGCTGGCAGGCCTCTTTTCTCTGGTGACCCTGGTACTCCTGTTGAACACCTGGTTCCTGCCATGGGTATCGGCCCTCATCGTGACGGCCGTCCTCCTGCTGGGCGGCCTGGCCCTGGGCCTGACAGGCCTGAGCATGGCAAAGAAGGGGATCGAAAAGGCACGGACCGACCTGGACCGGACGCGGGAGGACATGCGATGGCTGAAAAAGAACTGAGAAAAGAGCTCGACGATATCGTCAGTGAGCTCAGGGAGATAAGTTCAGAGCTGCGACCCAGACTCTCAACGTTCAAGAAAATCGGCAAGCCCGTGGTCCTTGTCGTGGCAGGTTTCATCGGCGTGAAGATCGCCCTGAGAATCCTCCGCGCGACCCTGTCCCTTCTCTGGAGGAACATGCTTCTGATTGCCGCGATCCTCCTGTTCGTGGTTGTCAGATTCAACCAGCTCCACGCAAGGAAGCCTGAATAGGCAGACGAGGAGAGAACAGGGGCATCCACCCTGAGAACACGTCAGTCGTGCCTGATCACCCTCCACTGATGAGGGTCAGCATCTCGACAGTATCATCTTGCCGGACCGCGACGGCCGGCCACTTCTGCCAGGGGACCGGCTGTCCGTTGTGCTTCAGGAGGGTATTCCCCTTCCTCAGCTTCATACTGATCACGAGGTCCTCAAGGGTATCCACCTTCCCGGGGACATCGTATGGTTTTCCGTTTATCCTCACCTGCATGTCACGCGCCCTGCAACAGGTGCAAGAAGGTCTTCATGGTTCCTTTCCTTCCCTCATTTTCTCTTAAGGATCCCGGTGGCAAAACCGAAAAAAAACAGGAACCAGAGGCTCAGGGACGTGTCTCCCCGCATTTCCAGATCCCAGTTGGCCATGGCCTTGTGCATGCCCACCGGGTCGTTCGAGGTGAGCACCCTGAAGGCCGTGTCCGAGTCTTTCCACACATAGGCGAGGTCATAGTCCTTGAGAATCCTGTCCGAAGAGAAGGTCCCGTTCCTGATGATGAACCTCCTGCCACTCTTTCCGTCCTTGGTCATCATCACAAAGGTGTGGTTCTTCACGCTGATCATGTCCCGGACATGCCTCTTTGTCTTCAGCGACAGCTTGATGAGCAGGGTGATGACCTCCATCAGGATGGTGAATTTCATGTGCCCCGTACCTCCCTCATGATTATCCGCCCATACCCCCCGCAGGTGGCCGCCTCGATCCTGTCCCGGATCGCCAGCGCATCCTGCATCCGTTTCCCGATCCTGCTGAGGGCCTGCGGTGAATGGGCGTTCTTCCTGAACGCTTCCCGGAACCTCTCCTCCAGTGTGCAGACGGTCGAACCCCTGACCAGCTTGTCCGCAAGGTAGAGCACCTCGTCGCAGCCCACCTGGGTGTCCCGGGAGCACATGATGTCCTTGTGGGACCCCACGATGCGCGCGAGCTCGCCGTAGCCCATGCCCATGAGCTGCCGGGCGGCAGCCTGGTCGTGGTCCGGCCGGCCCTTGGCCATGTCGTGCAAGAGTCCGGCTGCAACGGCGAGTTCCCTGTCAACGGGGCAGCCGGCGTCGTTCAGGACGTCGCAGAGCCGTCCCGCCACCGCGGCCACGGCCCTGCAGTGGGCCAGGACATGTTCATCCACATGGCAGACGTCCTGCAGGAGGGCCTCGCACTCGTCCGTTGTCGGGATTTCATACCTCGACCATCGCCTCAGGCACTCTGTGTATTCTTCGGGTGTGTCAACGTCGAAGAGAATGTTCCGGTCCGCCACCGGCACCTCGAAGGTTTCCCTGCCATGCACCCCCAGGGCACCCCGGAGACCCTCTGCTCCGCTCCATTCACGGATGGCCTGGAGATACCTCGCAGGTATTACGACCGGATGCCCCCGCCTGCCCCGGAAGCTGGGGACCACAATCCTGTCAGGATACTCCCGGTGGCGTTCCAGGAGGCGCAGCAGTGTCCAAGCCCGGATGAGGGGGATGTCCACGGGCAGGATGAAGACCGCGCGGACATCGCTCTCGAGATCATCCAGGGCCCTGAGCACAGAGGAGAACATGCCGTCCACATGGTTTGCGTTCACCAGGCTGCGCACTCCGAGCCGTTCCAGGTGAGGTTCCAGCTCCATGCTGCAGTGTCCGGTCACCACCCGGATGTCATTGATCCCCGCCTCCCAGAACACGGAGACGACCCTCTCCACGACTGATCGGCCCCCGAGCTCCATGAGCGGCTTGAAGCGCCCCATCCGGCTGGAAGAGCCGGCGGCAAGGATCACTGTACTGATACCCGTGGTGTCCATCATCTCTTCCGGGATCGTTCATGGATGAGCTCTGCCACGATGCTCACCGCTATCTCCTCCGGGGTCTCAGAATCGATGGCGACGCCGATGGGGCTGTGGACCCTCCGGAGGTCCTCGCCGGTGAATCCTTCTGCCAGGAGCGCCCTGTATATGATGTCCCTTTTCCTCGTGCTGCCGATCATGCCGATGTATCCCGCCCGTGTCCTCAGGGCCTGCCCCAGCACAGACCTGTCGTGCTCGTGGCCCCGGGTGACGATCACCACGAAGCTGTGCTCGTCGATGGCAAGGCCATGGAAACAATCCGCGAAGGAGTTCAGCACCTTCACCTCCACGGAAACGGGGAACCTGGCCTCGCTGGCGAACTCTGCCCGGTCGTCCAGCACGCAGGTCCTGAATCCCACGCGGTCCCCGAGGGCAGCCACCTCCCTGGCCACGTGCCCGGCGCCGAAGATGTAGAGGGAATCAGGGCCATCCACGATATCGATGCAGACCGTCCTGCCGTCAGCCTCGAACAGGGCCGAGCCGTTCAGGGCCATGCACATTTCCGTGAGTTTGGCCACAAGACCCGGGGATGGCGGGTCCCCTTCATGGGGGCCGCCCGGATGGATGTGGTACCGCCGAACCGTACGAAGTTCATTGCCTGAACGATGGAATTCCGTGCAGAGAACCTGTTTCCTGCATGCCTGATGCCGCGACCTGACTTCATCGAAGGTATGGATCGTCCCGTTTTCAGCGGGAATGTATTCGCAGAGCAGCTCCAGACTTCCCCCGCAGATCATCCCGGCGGCAGCCGCATCGCTGTTGTTCATGTCCATGGAACACACCGCCGAAACCCTGCTGGTCAGGAGCTCCGCGGCCATGTTCGTGGCCATGGCCTCCACGAGGCCTCCCCCGATGGTCCCCTCTGTCTGGCCGCCGCTGCGTATGATCATCCTGGCCCCTGAGTTTCTCGGGGTGGAACCTCTGCCGCTGATGACCCTTGCCAGGACGAGATCACCGCCCTCTTTCAGAAAGTCTGCCACCTTGGCCAGGGGTTCAGCCACCGGTCATCCTCCACAGGCCAGTATGGCCCTCTTGACCAGGGCCCTGGCCACCTGGACCATATATGCGTTGTGCTCCAGGGGCTTCGCATCGGACACGGCAACCTCGGCGGCCTCGCCGGCCACGTCCTCCGTCATGGTCCGGCCCTGGATTACCTCTTCGGCCCCAGTCACCCTTCGGGGGACCACATGCACCGCATTGAGGCAAATCCGGGCCCGTGCCACCCGGTCCTCCTCTCGGGTGAGGGCGACGGCGCAGTTCACGATGGGGAAATCGATGGACTTCCTCAGGGCGAATTTCATGAAAGAACTGCTCGTCCCTGCCGACGGCTCGGGAATGCGGATCTCCGTGATGATCTCGTCGCCCTCGAGGATGGTGGTGCCGCTCAGCCTGACGCTGAAGAGCTGTTCCGCCTCCACGGTCCGCTTCGACGTGACCACGGATGCGCCCAGGGCTATGAGTGCAGGCGCCGTATCGCTGGGGTGCACCGCGACGCACCCCTTCTCCACGCTGCCCCCGAAGATGGAATGGTACCGGTTGTCTCCCTTGAGGGCATAGCACCTGCCCCCGCCCTTTCTCAGGCACGAGAACCTGTTGAGTGGGCCGCGGTAGTACCAGCACCGGATGTCCTGGCAGATGTTGCCGCCGATGGTTCCCATGTTCCTCAACTGGGGGGAGGCGGTCCTGCCTGCGGCCTCGGCCAGGGCCCGGTAGTTCGACAGGACCTCAGGGTGGGCCGCCACCGACGCCAGGGTCGCAAGAGCGCCGATCCTCAGCACACCGTCTTCTGCCCTGATGGCATCGAGCCCGGCTATGGTCTTGAGGTTGACGAGGGCCTCCGGGTAGGACGGCAGGATCCGGTCCTTCATCCTCCCGAGCAGGTCCGTGCCTCCGGCGATGATGCACGCCCTCCCTCCATATCCTGCCATGAGCGATGCCGCCTGGTCCACGGATTGTGCGTTGAAATGTCTGAACGGCTTCATGTCACACCCCCCCGCTGTCCTTGTGCCCGGGGAGTCTGCCTGCGGCCTCCCTGACGGCGATGATGTGCTGGGGATAGGTGCCGCACCTGCACAGGTTGCCGGACAGGGCATCCCTGATCTCCTCCTCGGTGGGATCGGGATTCCTGTCCAGGAGTGCCTTGGATGTCACGACAAAGCCCGGGGTGCAGTACCCGCACTGCATGGCGTGGTGCTCGACGTACGACTCGATGAGGGGATGATTGTCCCGGGCGATGCCCTCGACGGTCTCGATGGTTCTGCCGTCGCACTCGATGGCCAGAACCATGCAGGACAGCACAGGCAGGCCGTCCATGATGACCGTGCACGACCCGCAGGCACCCCGGTCACAGAACTGTTTGGATCCGGTCATGCCCAGGCGGTCGTGGATGAGATGATACAGGGTCCAGGAGGGCTCCACGTTCTCCACATGCTCCTGCCCGTTGACGATCAGCCTGATCTGCCCTTCCGGGGCAGGCAGGGGGCTTCCCCGGTGGCTGGTGAGGATGTCCTGCTTGAGCTCCTCGAAGGTGTCGAACCGTTTGCCGCAGTAGGGGCAGGTGAACCCTGCCGTGCCTTTTCCAGTCACGTCGCAAACCTCCCTGCCGGGTTCACCGCCCGGCCTGTCATGCCTTTCCCAGGGCCTTGAGGACCTTGTCCGGGGTGATGGGGTGATCGTCTATCCACACGCCGATGGCATTGTGCACCGCCGGGCCCAGAATGCCCGTCATGACCGTGCCGATGTCCTCGCCGATGCCAACGGAGCCGTAGGGTCCGTAGCCCATGCCGCTCTCCACCAGAATGGTTCCTATGGGCGCTTCCACGTCTTTGATGGTTGCGATCTTGTAGTCCAGCAGGTTGCCGTTGAGCATGACGCCGGTGACGGAATCATAGATCATCTCCTCGAACTTCCCCCGGCTGAGGCCCATGATGGTCCCTCCGTACTGCTGCCCCTCGCAGCTCATGGGGTTCATGGCCTTGCCCACATCGTTCACGTTGACCGCCTTCGTGATGAATATCTCTCCGGTTTCGCTGTCCACCTCGACCTCCAGGAAATGGGCCTGGCGGGTGAGGTGGGGACGGGGGTTCTCCGGATTGTAGCTGCCCAGCTGGACATGGTAGCCGAAGGCGAAGAACGGCTCGGTGAAAGCCCACCGGAACCCGGCGTTTTCGGTGGACGATATGGGTCCCGACTGCCCCGCCTCCATGACAAAATCGGCCAGGCTCTTTCTCACCGAGGGGTCCGACTTCCTGAAGATGACACTCTCCTCGATGTCGAGATCCTCCGGGGTGCAGTCCTCGAATGCCGGCCTGTATTCGCCCCTTTGTGTCTGTGCCGTGGGGCTGACTGCTGCCTGGAGGATCTGCTGCTTCAGGATCCTTGCCGCGTGCCGAACTGCCCATCCGTTGACCGAGGCGTTGGTGGACGAGTCGGGTGACATGCGGAAGAACCCGGGGTCGGTCTGTGGGTTGTAGTGGACGTCTTGAAGTCGCATGCCCAGCTCGTCGGCCGCGATGCGGCAGTAGGTGTTCTCCGCGTCCACGCCGTTGTCGCACCCCATGGCCAGGATGGATGCCGTACCGTCGTTGCGTTCGATGCGGATGGCGATCTCGCCGGTCCCCAGCGAGTCGTCCCACTCGTTGGTCCACGTGAAGGCCACCCCGTGCATGCGCCCGTTGGAAAGCCTCCTGGTCCCCGGGGGGTGCCATCTGTCGTCCCAGCCGAATGCCGCCCTGCCCCTGTCCACGCACTCTTTGAGGCTGTCTGTCGCCGGGAAACCCCTCTGCCGCTTCTCCTCTTCGAGGCGGACCATGTCGTGTCCCTCGTATCCATCGTTCTTCAGAGCAACCTCGACTGGGTCGAGCCCGCATTCGGCCGCTACGCGGGAAAAGACCATGGTCATGCTCAGCGTGGTGGGAAGCTGCTCGCACCTGGTGGGCACTGCGGGCCCCTTGTTCACCCAGACGCTCTCGGACCTTCCGTAGAGGTGGGGAATCTTCGTGTTCTCCCTGAAGTGATTCATGACGTTGAACATGGGCCACTGCTGGTTCACGATGGTGGACACTCCCTCCACGGCCAGGATGGTGCCGTCCTTCTTGAAGCCCACCTTATAGCGGTACCTCCCGTTGTCCATGGACTCGCCGTAGAAGTCTTCACGCCGGGTGAACACATATTTGACGGGCCTGCCGGTCTTCCTGGCCACGAACCCGGCACAGTACAGGGGGCCCATGTTCCACGACACCTGTACCCAGCCGCCGAAGCTCGCCCCCTGGTACAGGCAGTGGAGCTGGATCTTGTTCATGGGCACGCCGCCGTACCAGGTGGAAAGATTCTTCTTGACCAGATGGGGCCGCTGCTGCTTGACCCACAGCTCCGGGCAGTCGCCGTTCCACCTGAACACACCGCAGGGGCGCTCCGGCCCGATCCAGGTGTGACCCCTCCGGAAGAACTCGAACTCGATGACCCTGTCGGAAGCGGCGAACCCCTTCTTCACGTCCCCCTGGACGAGTTCGTTGAACAGTCCGTTGTTCCAGTAGTTTCCCGCCGGGTACATCTCCGGATAGGACAGGGGCGCGTCTTCTTCCCGTGCCCTGATGACGTCGAGGTTGAAGGGCCGCTGTTCCCACTCGACCTCGATGAGGGAAAGGGCCTCCTCCGCAATGGACTCGGTATCGGCCGCCACGGCAGCGCCAACCGGTTCGCCCTCGAAGTGGGCGATGCCGGGCAGCGGCGGCTGGTCTCCGTAGAGCCCGGGGAGTTTTCCCATGCTCGCCTTTTCCGGCAGCTCGGGGTTGTCATACCGCAGGATGAATCTGACCCCTGGCAGCTGCTCGGCCCTGCGGGTGTCCATCCTGACGATCTTCGCGTGGGGGTACGGAGCGTCCAGAAACCGCATGAAGAGCATGCCCGGCAGCTGGACATCCATGGTGTAGTCCGCGTCACCGCCCGCCTTCTTGTACCCGTCCAGCCTGCGGCCTCCGCGCTCCCCGATGTGCCTGTAGCGTTTCAGGGGGTGCGTGTCGGCCTGCAGGTTGTCCTGCATCTCCTTCATCTTTGCTTTCTGGTCATCGGAATGGATACCCACCGTTGTCCTCCTTGGGCTTCTTCTGTCACAGGACGGAAGCCCGGCCTCTCACGTAGACCGATTGGCGGATGATGGCATCATACTCGTCATGGAAATATTTCAGCGAATCCAGAACCGGCACCGGGGCCGCCTGTCCCAGGCCGCACAGGGACGCCAGCGACATGGTCTGCGCCAGGTCCTCGAGAATCCTGATGTCTTCGGGATCGGCCTGGCCGTTGATCAGCCTTCCGTAGATCTCCACCATGGCCTCCATGCCGTCCCGGCACGGGGTGCATTTCCCGCAGGATTCTTCGTGCAGGAAGAGCATGTCCTTGTACACGATGTCGATGATGTCCCGGCTGCCGTTGAAAACCACGACTGCACCTGATCCAAGGTAAGTCTCATGGGACAGGGAGATGTCGAGCCTGCCTCCAGGGAGGATGCTTCCCGTGGCCCCTCCGATCTGGACCGCCTTGACGTCTTGGGCCCCCGCCAGGTCCATGACCAGCTCACGCATGGAACTGCCCATGAGGAGTTCGTACACGCCCGGCCTGGCGACATCGCCGCTGACGCAGAACACCTTGGTACCCTTGCTCCTGGGGCTCCCCATGGCACTGAACCAGTCGGCTCCATTCGTGATGATATGAGGGATGTTCATCAGGGTCTCGACGTTGTTGATGACCGTGGGCTTTTCCCACAGGCCCTGCGTGGGCGGGAACGGGGGTTTGTAACGGGATTCGCCCCGGAGCCCTTCCAGCGAGTTCATGAGGGCGGACTCCTCGCCGCATATGTAGGCCCCGGCTCCTTCGAAGACCCGGAGGTCCATGTGCTTCAGGTATCCCTTCCGCCGCACCTGCTCGATGGCATTCGAGAGCAGCTCAAGCAGGGAGTGGTATTCGGCCCTCAGATAGATGTACCCCACGCCGGCCCCCACGGCCAGGCCGGCGATGCACATGCCCTCGATGAGGCCGAAGGGGTCGTGCATGAGGATGTACCGGTCCTTGAAGGTTCCGACTTCGCCCTCGTCGGCATTGCAGATGAGGTACTTCTCCTTCGACCGGCTCTTCCCCGCGAGTTCCCATTTCAGGCCGCAGGAGAACCCGGCCCCGCCCCTTCCCGTGAGACCCGACCTCTTGATCTCGTCGACGATCCCCTCCTGCGTCAACTCGTCTCTCGCCTTCAGGAAGGCTTTAAAGCCGCCCTGCCTGAGGTAAGACGAGATGTCCCCGGGATCGACGATGCCACACTTGCTCAATACTATGCGTTTCTCAGGCACTGGTACTCCTCCTGCACCCTGCCGGGCACATCAATGGATCAGTATGTTTTCAGGATATCCGCTATCTTCTCCGGACTCAGGTGTCCGAACAGGTCGTCATTGATCAGCATCGCAGGAGCCTGGTCGCAGGCTCCGATACAGCTGACCACCTCCAGGGAGAACTTGCCGTCGGGAGTGGTCTCGCCCGGGGCGATACCGAGCACACGTTTCAAGCTCCCGATCACCGGGGGCGCCCCCTTCAGGTCGCAGGGTACGCATTTGCAGATCCTGATCCTGTTCACGGCCTTGTCCCGCCTGGGCAGGTATGCATAGAAGGAAGACACCCCGAACACATCGCACAGAGGCAGATCCACCTCCCCGGCAACCCTTAGCATCGCCTCCCGGGAGAGGTGAGAGCTCCGGGCAAGTTCCCGTTTGAGCCCCGGCAGGAGCAGGGCCCTGCCGGTTCTCGCCGCCGTCTGATCTTTCCTGGACAATCCTTTCGTCGGGCGTGCCGTCATTATGCCAGTGAATTCGTGGGGCCTGCTCAGGGCTCCGGTGGGGCAGTATTCGATGCAGATGCCGCATGCACGGCATTCGTCCGTGGTCAATGCTTCATCGTAACCTGCGGTGACCTTGGAATCGAACCCCCGGTACCCGATGGTGAGGACGTTCTTTCCGGCGATCTCCCGGCAGGCCGTGATGCACCTGCGGCAGAGAATGCACTTGGACAGGTCCCTGCGGACATACGGGTTCATGTCCTCTATGGGATAAAACCGTGGTGTGATAACGTTGAACCGCGGCGCCCCCACCTCATAGTCCGAGGCCAGGTTGTGCAGGCCGCAGTTGTCGGCATTGGGGTCATTGACGCAGGTGCCGGTGTGCGCGGTGAGCATGAGTTCCACCACCGCCTTGCGCACGGAGAGCACCTTGGGGGTGTTCGTCCTTACCACCATCCCTTCGGCCAGCGGTGTATGGCACGAGCCCACCAGGGTCCTGGCTCCCTCCACCTCCACGATGCACACCCTGCAAACGCCCGTGGGTCCATGATCCTGTATGTGACACAGGGTCGGGATCTCGATGCCTGCCTGCCGGGCAGCCTCCAGAATGGTTGTTCCCGCGCGGACCTTCACCTTCTTTCCGTCGATTGCGGCATGAACTCTCTTGAGACTGAACATCATTTCACCTGTGCCTGTATTATTCCTGTGAACCTGGAAGTTTCTTTCACTTCCCCCTGGTCTTCATCCCTGCCCCATGACCAAGATCACGACCACCTTGGTGGGCCCGTGCATACCTTTGAACTGCACCGCCTGGATGTCGCCCGTGGAGCTCGGCCCGGTGATGAAGGAGAACTGGCTGGGGGCTTCGCCCGTATCCTTAAACACCTCTTCCGTGGCGCATTCATAGACCGGGTAGAGCCTCTCGACGGGTATGATGGCTATGTGGACCGGCGGGGCGATGGAGGCAAGCCTGGGCTGGTTGGCTTTGAATGCTATACCTATGGTCCCGGTCTCGGCTATGGCGAAATCCGCGGAGGTGATGCCTGCATCCGCCGAAAAGGCCGCGTTCCGGAAGGACTCGCGGTCCGCGAGGTCTTTGGCGGTAAGGACCTTGATCCCGCCGGCAAGGCCCCAGGACTCGAGATCGAGGGAGCTTACCGTCTCGTCGCCGGAGGTTACGACCATC
>JALOOZ010000018.1 GCA_025454155.1 Thermodesulfobacteriota bacterium | reverse complement strand
TAGCCCTTGATCAGGGCCACCGGGGTTTTTAGCTCATGGCTGACGATGGAAACAAAGGTGTTCCGTGTAGTGCACCTGTGTCAGCAGTGCATCCAGTAAGATCCCGTCTTCAGGGATGAAATCCTGGAAATGTTCAAAGATGGGCCAGGTGATCGCTACGGCCTGCATAGGGTGGGCAATGATCCCGCCTGCGCGTTCATCATCGAAATACCACGGATTGTGATCGTGAATGGCGGCCGCATAGTTCATGGTCTGTCGCCAGGTGAGGGTGCAGCGGTACTCTTTGAGGCGGACTCCAGTGATTGCGGGATCGATATTCATTCTGTACCTCCCCGCCCCGTTGCTTGCCGGAAAATTAAATAAGTTAGGATGAAATGTCTATGATACGACATCATTTCTCTTGGTGTTTCATTCCAATCGGTTTCCCCAGCCATGCTTTCTGCTGGTGCTTTCTTCTGATCAGATGACATCATGGTGATATCGTGAAGACGCCACCACGCTGCCGTATCAGGTCGATCAACACCTGTCTCCTGCCAATGACCGCCAGATCACCCACAGTGTACCTTTCTTCCCCGGACATATAGTGCCGCTTGAG
Organism: Thermodesulfobacteriota bacterium; assembly: GCA_025454155.1. Taxonomy (GTDB): domain Bacteria; phylum Desulfobacterota; class Desulfomonilia; order UBA1062; family UBA1062; genus MWEI01. The sequence continues at coordinate 21,462 of JALOOZ010000018.1, read as the reverse complement.
GTCGCATCCCGATTCAATGAGGACGCGGGCGATTTCGTCATGGCCTTTTATTATCGCCCTGAACACAGGTGGATATTCATCATTCCCACCATCGGGCAGTGCCCCCTTCGAGAGTAACAGGTTGACCATTTCCAGATCCCCCGAATGTACTGCAATCTCCAGGGGCGTACTGAGTATCATCTTGTTCTTGATGTTTACGTCCGCACCGGCGTTAATGAGCAGGCGCGCCAGGTCCGGACGGTTCTTCTCCAGCGCCAGATGCAATGGACTCTGATCGTGCTCGGTGACGGTGTTGATCCCTTTCTGCCTCATGATCAGATCGCGGGCCTCGTCAAAGCGATTGTGTTCCAAGGCCTCTATCAAATCGTAGCCAAAGCCCAATCGCATCTGTTTGACAAAGGGGAATAGTGCTTGAGCAAGAACGACAATGAGCACCACCACTGTGAAGATTCCTATCCCCTTCAAGAGAGCTTTGACGGTTATGGGACCAACCTTTTCAGACATGATCGAGTTGTACTGCTCAGTCGCAAATTTTGACATCTCCTTCCCGGCCGGAGTATCCAACAAAGGGATGCCGATACTCCCTATGAGTAAAGGAATGAACACAAAGCAAAGACCGAACACAAGGATGCAGAGGTCTAGGAAATACAGAGAGTAGAATCCCGCAAGACGAGGCTCTCCATAAGGCGATGACGGGACGATGATTTCAACCTCCTGTCCTGGCTTGAAACGCGCGATGATGTGATGCTTGGATTCTATCACCCGCTTTTTCTGACCGTCTTTTCCGATGAACTCGAATTCGGGATAACTCATGTAAGAAGTGGTGTCCTGAAAATACACTTCGCCAAATTGGTTCGTGCTGGAACTCCGCGATACGACCTCCTCCTCGTGGTAACCCTTGAAGACGCCTTTCGTCCGCTCAGGGGAGTTCTTGACAAAATGATACGTCGACAGTATCTCCCAACCTCCGTAAAATGAGATCATGATACCGGCAACAATGAACACTGCCAGGATGCATTTCAGGATCGTAGCCATGGATAGTTTCCCCTCCACCCTCAACCGAGCTATTTCATGCCCGGACTTTGTTCCCATGAAGCATGCTGGAGAATGGAACTTTATACCATTTTATTTCAGGGTTTGACAGGGTGCTGATCCACATTCCATATCTGCAGATAGATGGCTGATGATGAAATGAGGTCAATGATTCCAGGGTGATCTCAACCCTGTTCCTGCTTTAAAATAGAAACTTGATGCCGACAGATGCTGTCGTTCCACCAAGTTCAAAATCATCATAATAGTCATCATTGGAATCCTGATCGAGTTCCGTATACTTTAACTCCATAGTAAGAGCCGTATTTGAATTCATCCTGATGTCTGCGCCAATAAGAGTATGGAACCCAAGACAGGTATCATCAACACCTTCGTCATCGTCATAATAGTATCCATCGCTGTATCCGTCATCAAACTCAACATCGGTAAAATACAAACCAAGTCCTGCACCTACAAAAAGGTCTACATGATATGCAAGGGGAACAATGAACTTAGCAGTGACCGGTATGCCAAGAGTGGTTACATAAGCATCCTCATAATGACCATAGTCATCATAACCATAGACATAATAACCGTAGTCATCATCAAAGTCGGTGATGGTATAATCTAATCCGATCTCAAGAGCAACGTTCCTGTTGAGGTTATGACCGATAGTGCCCCCGATGGTAAAACCATCATCAAGAAAAGAGGCATCATCATTTGGCATGAACACCCCGAGTTTCATAGTTGCGTAGGCATCATTATAACTGTCGCTTGCATAACAGTCTCTCCCATGACAATCTCCAGCATATCTTGTATTTCTGGCCATTACCGTTGTCATTGGAACCAACGTTATCAAGACAAGCAGTATAAGAACTCGTCTCTTCATTACACTCTCCTTCCTTATGACGGCTCTATTACATCTCCTTCCCAATTGTCTCTAATGACGCAGGGGATGCCCGTGTTGTCTACATCGGTCAGGAGTAAATATTCTGATTGCCTGCGGCACAGGTCTCGGCCTGAGTGTATGAACTGGCATAATCATTTCAAGCAATCATCAGATGTTGTAGAATTCTGTCTGAGAATGTGGCACATATTTTGCTGTTTATCGGCAAGAGGAGACTACCTGCTTCTGCGAAGCATCAGACATGTTTTATAGAATACGAAGGAGAATATGGGTAAAAAGCTAGATAGGACAGGCGGGCTTCATAACTTTTTCATTGTCTGTATCATGATAACACCGGTTCTGATATGCGGGTGCAGTCAGTTCCAGGTCAGGTCGACATTCAAAGAGGCGAATGATTTTTTCAGCCAGGGAAACTACGAGGCCTCTCTGAACAGCTATGAACGAATCATCGAAAGGTATCCCTCGGAGGGAGACAGGGTTCTTTTCGAGATGGGGATCATTTACGCGCATCCCAAGAATGAGCACAAAGATTACCAGAAATCTCTGGAATGTTTTCAGAAGCTCATAAAGAATTATCCGGAGAGCGAGTACAGGCATGACAGCGAGAGGATGATGTTTCATATCAATAATGTCATTATGAAGGATGAGAGGATTGCTGCACAACAAAGCCTGATTGAGGGTCTCCGGCTAGAGGTCAATAGCAAGGAGAACGAGATCATTGCCCTGCAGAATGAGATTGAAGCGCTCGAAGAAAAAGTCTTTTCAATGGAGCCGGGACCGGCAGATAAAATCCTGATAGAAAAGCAAGAAAGACGATTGACGTTGATCTCAATGGGTAAGGTCCTCAAGACCTACAAGATAGCCTTGGGGGGAAACCCGAATGGTCCAAAAGAAAGGCAAGGCGATAACAAAACCCCGGAAGGAACCTACGTCATTGATTCAAGAAACAAGGACAGCCGTTACCACATGTCTCTTCACATTTCCTATCCAAACGACAGGGACAAAAAGCGGGCAAAAAAACTGGGTGTTTCTCCAGGCGGAAATATCATGATCCACGGCATGAAGAATGGTTTTTCATTGATTGGCGATCTGCATACAGAGTTTGACTGGACTAAGGGGTGTATTGCCGTTACAGACGAAGAGATCGAGGAAATCGAGAAGTTGGTGCCAAATGGTACGATTGTTGAGATACGGCCATGAAAGACCCTATGATATATCATTGGACTGGACGTTATGAGAGATAACACCGAGGCTGAACCATGTGCCGACTAATTGACCACTCCCTTTCATCCAAAAGGCTTCGTCTAATCGTCTTCTGCATGGTCGTCTCATATCTCCATGGATGTGCTGTAATGAATAGTATTCAGAAGATATCCTCACCTTTTCCAATCCTTCCGGAAAGCCACTTGGAACGAAATACATTCCCTGTAGTCAAAGGCGGTGACGTAATTGGCCGGTTGGCAGTCATAAAGCTTGAACAGGGTGATACCCTTCCGGACATTGCAAGACATTTCAGCCTGGGAATCAATGAAGTCAGTGCAGCCAATCCAGGGGTGGATGTCTGGGTACCTGAGGCCGGAGAGCGTATCGTGCTGCCTCTGCAGTTTATCCTGCCGGAAGCTCCAAGAAAAGGTATCGTGATCAACTTGGCCTCTCTGCGGCTCTTTCAATATAAAGGGGACAAGAAGTCACTCGTCGTCATGACCTACCCGGTCGGTGTCGGTACCACAGAGCGACCCACGCCCACAGGTCAAATGTATGTGGCGCGCAAGGTAACCCGACCGACCTGGTATGTGCCTGCCTCGATTTCTGAGGATCATCGAAAAAAAGGTGATCCTCTGCCCGAAAAGATTTTGCCGGGACCCCAAAATCCCTTGGGAGAATACGCGCTCTATCTAAGTAAGTCGACTTATCTTATCCATGGTACTAATAAGCCGGCCAGCATTGGTCTTTCTGCAACCAATGGCTGCCTGAGGCTCTATCCAGAGAACGTGAAGAAGCTCTACGAGAACACGCCGGTTAATACACCGGTATGCATCGTCAACCAGCCATATCTGATAGGTCAATCACATGGGACAGTCTACCTTGAAGCTCATGCGTCCTTGGAAGGCTCAGGTTCTGCTGAAGCAGAGAAGATGTATTCAAAATTGAGAGATGTCGAAAAGAACTCCGGGCGTAGGCTAGACTGGAAGAAAGTTGAGAAAGTCCTGGAAGAGGCCCGGGGGATTCCTGTGCCCATACTAGAGATCGATCAAGGAGGATGGGTTGAGCAAACCGTAGAGGTGAAACACCCAGGCACATTATATGGCAAACCAGAAATACCAGAACTGAAAACCGAGGCATGGTATGTTTGGGCTGCTGACCTGGATGACAAGACTGAAGCTCTGAGAATTGCCGCCATCATTAATCATCAGGGTCCACAAATCCCGGCAAGGGTATTAACAAGGAGCGATGGCTACCGTGTTATCGCTGGTCCCTACAATGATATCAGCGAGGCCAAAGAAGCGGTCAAACGCCTGAAAATTGATTTGGAAATTGACGGCATATTGATTGAACCTGCCAAGGATCGTCACTAATCGAGTTACAAAATAAGGCGCCTCTGTGTACGAAAATGTACACTTGCCAAAGGGCTTCAAGAGAAATCACCATCCAACTTTTTGATTTTATGATAACTATCAATGTTGGCCTGTCTATTGCTGAGGAAAAATCACTGCAATGATTGTATTGAAGACCATGGTTTTGACATTTGATGCCATCATTCATCTCAGTCATTCGAAAACTTTATTCATGATGAAGGTTGGTGTTGACTCTCGAGCAGGAGAATCTCATCCTTTATCATGGCATATACAATGGTTCCCCAGGGGACCGGATACTTCCGGGAGACCCGAGAAGGGGAGGGAACACAAACATGGTTGAGAAAAGTCCGGATTCCTGTGAAACAATCAAAGATCCGGCTAACACACAGGCTCAGTTAGTGATACAATAATCTAATCTGAATGGAAAGGAGCTCATGATGAGAAGGATTCTGTTGGGAATTTCCATGGTGATGGTTCTCGCTCTTGGTATGTGGGGTTGTGCAACAACCAGTGACCTGGAGAGAGTTCAGGCGCAGGAAAAGGCCATAGATGCGAAAGCTGATCAGGCTATCCAGGAGGCACAGGCTGCCAAGGCTGCCGCCGATGAGGCCAAGGTGAAGGCTGATGAAGCAGCAGCACGCGCCGAAAAAGCCGTAAAGATGGCAGAGGAAAGGGAGCGGGCAGCAGAGGAAAAGGAGAAGCAGGCTGATGCCCTTTTCCAGAAATCAATGAAGAAATAAGTCATTCTTGAGGGAGTTTTACCTTTACTTTCGGGATTCCTAAAAGAAGTGGCCGGGATCTCAGACCCTGCCACTTCTTTCTGCTTCCACTGGATACTCCCCTCAAGGAGCCTTTCGTCACTTCAGCTTTCTGGGCCCCTATAAACACGACCTATCTCGAAGTCCATGATTAAACGGCCGACCGATGGGAACCATCTGCTGGACATCTCAAGGAAGCTGGCGATGAATCCAGGTATGATGAGATAACGGTCTTTTTGAATGCCCCTGATGACCTCGTCTGCCACAGCATCTAGTGGAAGAACAGGCACGGTCTGCGTATCATAATGCTTATAGAAGTCTCAGCCATAGTGCGGTACAGGCCCCTCATTTCCTGACACGGAAATGTCGCCCAGCATTACTTCCCCTCGAGTTGAACGTCCTGCTCTCCCGTGACCGCTTTTCATACCCTTTCATATTGACATCGCGGTGCAAGGCATGGATGGTGGAAGTATGATCTTTTCAGGGGTCCGGATCGCCCCTTACCCCGGACGGCGCTTCGAAGGCCAGTCCTCGGGATCAAGTTCTGCATATGCCTGGATGGAGGGGTCATGGGAAAATTCGTCGAACGGGTAAGCTCGGGGCTCGAGAGTCTCGACCACATGGTCGACGGACTGCGGTCCGGGGACAACGTGGTCCTGCAGGTCGACAATATCGACGACATCCGGTTCTTTGTGGCGCCCTTTGTGCATAGGGCTCTCTCGGATCACCGCAAGGTCGTGTACATGCGCTTTGCCCGGCACAGGCCCCTCATCGAGAACGAGCCTGGCGTCACTACCCATGTCCTCGATGCGTACAGCGGGTTCGAGACCTTCTCCACCCAGGCCTACAACCTCATCTCCAAGGAAGGAGAAAACGTCTTCTACGTCTTCGATTCGCTTTCAGACCTCCTGTCGGCCTGGGCCACGGACCTCATGATAGGGAATTTCTTCAGGATCGCCTGCCCCTACCTCTACCAGCTCAACACGGTGGCCTACTTCGCCATTCTGCGCAACAGCCATTCGTTCAAGACCGTGGCAAGGATCCGGGAGACAACCCAGGTCCTCATCGATGTGCACAACGTGGACGGGCACATCTACGTGCACCCCCTGAAGGTGAAGAGCCGCCACTCTCCCACCATGTTCCTCCCCCATGCCATGCAGGACGGAGGGTTCATACCCATAACCAGCAGTGTCGACACGGGTCGGCTCTTCAGCAATATCTCCAGGAGGGATACGGAGGAGACGAGCAGGAACCTGGACTACTGGGACCGCCTCTTTCTCTCGGTGGAAGACCTTCTAAGCACCAGCGGGGGCCGTGAGGAGAAGAGACAGCTGCTCAAGCACCTGTGCGAGGTCATCATCGGCCGGGAACAGCGGATCCTCGACCTGGCGGTGAAACATTTCACCCTCGAGGATTTCCTCGACATCAAGACACGGTTCATCGGATCGGGATATATCGGTGGAAAGGCGGCGGGCATGCTCCTGGCGCGCAAGATCCTCTCCCGTGATACCTCCCTTGACTGGAACGAATGGCTCGAACCGCACGATTCCTTCTACATCGGCTCCGACGTCTTCTACACCTATATCGTGGAGAACGACTGGTGGAAGCTCAGGATGGAGCAGAAAACCAGGGAGGGATACTTCCCTGTGGCCCAGGTTCTCCGCGAGTACATGCTGGAAGGGGCCTTTCCCGAAGAGGTGGAGGAACAGTTCTGGCGCATGATCGAGTATTTCGGGCAGTCGCCCATCATTATCCGGTCGAGCAGTCTCCTGGAAGACGCCTTCGGCAACGCCTTTGCAGGGAAATACGAGAGCATCTTCTCCGTCAATCAGGGCTCCCCGGAACAGCGTTTCGTGCAGTTCAGGGAATACGTCAGGCGTGTATACTCCAGCATGATGAACGAGGACGCCCTCACCTACCGCCTCCAGCGTGGACTCGACCACCTCGACGAGCAGATGGCGCTGCTGGTCCAGCGCGTCTCCGGATCCTACCGCGGAGACTACTTCTTCCCGGACATGGCAGGGGTGGGCATCTCATACAACACCTTTGCCTGGAGAAAGGACATGGATGCAAGGGCCGGGATGATCCGGATCGTCCTGGGGCTGGGCACCAGGGCCGTGAACCGGGTCGACAACGACTACCCTCGAATCGTCGCCCTCGATGCCCCGCTCGTCAAGCCATACAGCGGCATCGGGGATGCCCGGAAGTATTCCCAGCACGAGGCGGACGTGCTCGACATACCACGCAACAGCCTCGAAACCATCCCTGCAAACCTGGCCCTGTCCGCCGGCATGAAGGCCAGCCTCGATCTTATGGGATATCCCGATAGGGACAGCAACGATATGACATGGGAGAAGGATCCGGGTGGCCAGGAGCGATGGATCCTCACCTTTGACGGGGTGCTCTCGGAAAGCCCACTGACCGAGGTCATGCAGCGAATGCTCAAGGCCCTTGAAAAGGTCTACGACTATCCGGTGGACATTGAGTTCACGGTGAATTTCACCGGTGAAGACAGTTTCGCCGTCAACCTCGTCCAGTGCCGTCCTCTCCAGACCAAGGGGGAGGGCAAACAGGTCAGCCTGCCCGACAATATCCCGGAAAGGGACCTCCTCTTCCGGACGGACGGGACCTTCATGGGGAGCAGCACCATGCAGCCCATCCGGCGCATCGTCTCCGTCGATCCCGAGGGCTACCACAGGCTCGCCCTGACGGAGAAATACGATATCGCCCGGCTCATCGGGAAGATCAACCGTCAGATCGTTGACCGGGAACAGCTGCCCACCCTGCTCATCGGTCCGGGGAGGTGGGGGACGACGACACCCTCGCTCGGCGTACCGGTGCGCTTTGCAGAGATCAACAACATGTGCCTCATGGTGGAGCTCGGTCACATGGGCGGGGGGCTGATGCCGGAGCTCTCCTTCGGCACCCATTTCTTCCAGGACCTCGTGGAGACGGATATCTTCTATGTCGCCCTCTTCCCGGACGCGGAGCAGTCCTATCTCAACAGGGAGCTCCTAATCGAAGGGACGAACCTGTTGAAGGACCTCCTCCCGGAACAGCGGAAATACGAGAATGTGGTCATGGTGAAGGACCTGGGGAAAGACCGTTACTATCTGTGCGCCGATGTCGTTGCCCAGCGGGTGCTCTGCTACCGGGGCACCAGCGAAGATTCCTAGGGCTACCCGTTCACCGCCTCCGGGGTCAGGGGCAGCGGGGGGATGTCACCGTATGACAGGGACATGATATCCTCGAATATGCCAGGGTCGGCCCGTTCCAGAAGCATGCATACGGCCGTCTCGGCGGGGTAGACGACGGCACCGGCCTGTGCCATGGCATTCAGAGCGATCTCCGCGTGATACGGCACCCGCGAGCAGACCGCATCGGCCACCACCACCGGGTTGTAACCGGTCTGCAGGAGGTCCATGACGGTCTGGAGGACACAGAGGTGTGCTTCCATCCCGATGACGAGGACGGTTCCCCGATCCATAGCCTTGATCCCGGCACGGATCTGACCCTCGCGCCAGCAGCTCCTGGAGAGTTTCGTGATCCTGGGGACATCCCCGAGCAGTTCTGCCATTTCCCCGATCGTCGGGCCGTACCTCCCGGGAAAGCGCTCGCTCACCATGACGGGAACATGCATGGCCCTGGAGGCCTTGACAATGATACGGGTGTTCCTGAGAAAGGTCTCCCGGCAGGCGCTCTCCATGACTGCAAAGGGCCACTCCTGGATGTCCGTGGCAAGCAGGAGGGTGTCTTCGGCTTTCAGGATATAGCGGTGTACCTGTGCCGCTTCCGTGCTGGATGGCTGACTCGACAGTGATTTCATGATTGCCTTCCTGCACGAACGACGTGAGCGTCCGACATGCCCATATTCCTGTGGTCGAGATACTCGCCCAAGGGCCTGAGGTCCGTGTATTCGAACATGGTCGCCATGGCCCTGGTGTTCACGCTCAGACCCGCTTCTGCAAGTGCTGCACACGGGTTGAGTCCGCCGAGTTCCACTAGGCCGACCATCCCCTCGGTCACGGATATGCCGAGAAGCGGCTGAAATGCATATCCATGGAGCGTGGTGTTTCTGAACCCTCTCATGGCGAGCTTCTGTGACAATCGCCGGGAAGCGAAAAGGCTCTCTCCTGGGATCTCCCGGAAGCTGCCCAGGATACTGCCGTTGCCGGACTCCAGCGTATCGAGCACCCCGGTCATCCTGCTCTTGATGAAAATCTCCAACGGTGCCACAGAGGAATGCTCATAGCTGATGAAGGACTTGAAACGAACGGGCTTCCGGTTCACGATCTCGACGATGCCGCCGACCCTCGGTCGGACGGGAATGCCCGACCTGAGGAAAACCCCGTTGATGGTGATGCTGCATACCGTACCTATCCCGACCATGCCGTCCGGTATACCCATTTCCCCGATGTGCCCGCCGCCGCGAGCAAGCACTATCCGGTCGCTCAGGGCATAGGGGGAGCTGAAAACCACATCGAGAACGTCGAGGGACTGCTCCAAGGTGTCTTCAGGAACATAGCTCACGTTCAGGATCACCTTGCCCCTCCCCATGTCCGGATTGAAATCCGTCATCACGGAGAGCCTGTTGATCCGGTCTATGATGAATCCCACGCGGTTGAAGACAAAGCCCTGCCGGAGTTCGCTGCGGCCTTTGTCCGTGATCATCCTGCCGCGCTTGCTGCAGTTGGAGGTGAACCCCTGCCCGTCAAGTTTCTTGAGGTAGTGCCGGGCCGTCCTCCCGGAAATCTCCATGCCCTGCGAGGCAAGATGTGATGCGATCGGTTCGGACCTTGCCGGGCCAGGATGCCTGTCAAGAAAGGAAAGGATGGCGAACATGATCCTGTTCATGTCCGCCCCCATACTCTCATTTCGTGCCTTTGAACCATGTATCGTATCAACCCCTTGCCGATGGGTACCCGTTACACAACCCCATAGGCCAACATGGCGTTGGCCACCTTGAGGAAACCGGCCACGTTGGCGCCGAGCACATAATCGCCCTTGGCGCCGTAGGCGTCGGAGGCCTGGATACAGGTCTTGTGAATGCTCTTCATGATCCCGTGCAGCCGGCTGTCCACCTCTTCCCTGGACCACGAGAGCCGCATGCTGTTCTGGCTCATCTCGAGACCCGACGTGGCGACCCCTCCAGCATTGGCAGCCTTGCCCGGACCGTAGAGGAAGCCGTTGTTCTGATAGATACGGATGGCTTCAGGAGTTGAAGGCATGTTCGCCCCCTCGGAGACACAGAAACATCCGTTCTTTACCAGCGCCTCGGCATGTCCTCCGTCGAGCTCGTTCTGTGTGGCGCATGGCAGGGCGATATCCACCTTGATTCCCTGGTTCTTGATCACGTCCCAGATGCTCTCACCGATGTAGCAGCAGGCACTGTTGTATTTTTCCGCATATTCACTGATCCTGCCCCTTTTCACGTTCTTGAGGTCCATGACGTAGTTGCACTTCTTGTTGTCGATACCCTCTTCGTCGATGATGGTGGAGCTGGAATCGCACAGCGAGATGACCCTTCCCCCGAGCTCATTGACCTTTTCCACGGCATACTGGGCCACATTCCCCGAACCGCTGACGGCCACGGTCTTGCCCTTGAAGTCATGCCCCTTGGCGGCAAGCATCTCGGCAGCGAAGTAGACGCATCCATACCCCGTGGCCTCAGGTCTGATGAGGCTTCCTCCGAACGGGAGCGACTTTCCCGTGAGCACACCGGTATGGTCGTTCTGGATCTTCTTGTAGTATCCGTACAGGTAACCGATCTCGCGGCCGCCTACGCCTATATCGCCTGCCGGCACGTCTGTGTCGGGGCCGATGTGCCGGAAGAGTTCGCGCATGAATGAATAGCAGAACCGCATGACCTCGTTATCGGACTTGCCCTTGGGATCGAAGTCGGAGCCCCCTTTGGCCCCGCCCATGGGCAAAGTGGTCAGAGAATTCTTGAAGATCTGCTCGAATCCGAGAAATTTCAGGATCCCCAGGTTCACCGAGGGGTGGAACCGGAGCCCGCCCTTGTAGGGCCCGATGGCATTGTTGAACTGTATGCGGAAACCGCGGTTGACATGGACCTCGCCCTTGTCATCGGTCCATGGCACCCGGAACATGATCACCCTGTCCGGTTCAACGATCCGCTCATAGATCTTGGCCTTCACGAACTCGGGATGCTTCTTCGTGGTCGGCTCCAGGCTCATGAGCACTTCTTCCACTGCCTGGTGGAATTCGAATTCATTGGGATCCTTCTGCTTGACCTTTTCTATGACATCGCCGATTACAGACATCTTCTTATCTTCCTCCTATGGATATAATTCTTCCTTGTCTCCTTATAAAACGTAAGGCATCCTTTTCAGGGAGAGGAGCGGCCTGGGGATATCAGGATCCGATATAGACCTGCATCGGATTCACGGCCTGCTCAAAGACATCGATGGAGTTCCCCATAATGAGCAGTCCGTCGATCTGCTGCAGACTTTTCGGGAGGGGCTCCCCCTTGGAGAGCTCGATCGTCTCGCACAGCCATCCATTGGCATTCAGGACACCGGCGAGCTGGTCAGTGCACTCATGATTCCCGTTTTTGATGAGCACCAGTCTTTTCTTCATCGTTTCAGCACCACCTCTCTGGCATGAGAAAATCTCTATTCATGAAACCCGAAAAATGCAGGTCACGCAATCAGGCCAAAGCTGTTTTTAGCATAGGGGTTTCCCCTATCTGATCTAGGGGTGTTGCCTGGATGATGCCCTTGGACACTGTCAGGATCGGAAGAAATCGACCATGAACGATTATCGTGGAGAAACGTTCAGTGGAGCAGGAACCACAACCTGTACACCGTACCTCCCCCATATCCCGCGGGCTTCGTTGCGGGGTGTCCAGGCCTCTGAGGGGTACAGGGAGGGATCTCCCTGCATGGGAGCCTTCTCAGCTCGCGTTCTGCAGCCACTGGATGGCGTATTTCATCAGGTCGGTGCCTGTGTGGAGCCTGAGCTTCTCCTTGATATGGGAACGGTATGACTCGATGGTCTTCACGCTCAGGTGCAGCGTGTCCGCTATCTGGCTCGTCTTGAGCCCCTGGCCGATCATGCGGAATACGGTCAGCTCACGGTTGCTGAGGAGGTCAAGGGGAGTGCTCGCTCCCTTTGCATCCCCCGAGATGAGTGTCTCCAGCATCTTGGTGGTAATCCTGTCACTTACGAAAATCTCGCCTTTCAGTACCTTCCTTATGGCGACGAGGACCTTATCAACCGCCTCCTGCTTCATGATGTATCCCCTGGCCCCGGCCCGGAGTGCACGCTCGGCATAGAGCGTTTCATCATGCATGGATACGACCAGTGCAGGAAGGTCGCGGTATTTCAGCTTCATGGTCTTGATCAGCTCGATGCCGTCGACCCCCGGCAGGGAGAGATCGACGATGACGATATCCGGCTTGAGAACTTCGATCATGTCGAGGCCCCCGGGGACATCTTCGGCCTCACCGGCAACGACAAGATCGGGCTCCTGGTCGATGACCATGGCAAGCCCCTTCCTGAGAATCGGATGATCATCCACAATCAGGATCTTCCTGCGGCCCATTCCTTTCCTCCATCATTCCGGCAGCATGGAATGTGCGCTATTAGAACCCATCTCTGACCTGAAAGCAACACACAAGGTCCGTCCCACCCTGCGGACGGGCCCTGATATCGATGGTGGCCTCAATCATGGAAGCGCGGTATCGCATGATGGAAAGGCCCATACCTCTCCCGTGACTCGGGGTTTTCCCATACCCTATGCCGTTGTCGCTTATGGTCAGGACACACGTCGTCCCTTCCCTGTCCAGTGATATGGCTACCTCATCCGCCTTGCCATGCTTGATGGCATTGTTCAGGGCTTCCTGCACGATCCGGTAGAGGTGGGTTGCCTTTTCGTTGTCATAGATGAAGATCGGAGCTGAGCACACAAAGGTGCACGAAACCCCGAAGAGCCTCTTCATGTTCTCCGCGAGCTTGCCCAGGGCATGCATGAGCCCGTCGGCCTGAAGCTCCACCGGGTTCAATCCGCGCGCAAACCCCCTGGTCATGGTGATGGCCTGATCGATGAGTTCGACTATTTCCTGGATATCCGATGGTTCCAGCGGGATGTGCGAGGCCGCCTTCTTCTCCAGGACCTTGCCCATGAATCCGATTCCGGTCAGGTGCTGGGAGAGACTGTCGTGAAGATCCTGCCCGATCCGCCTCTGCTCCCTGTTGCTGATCTCGAGGATCTCCCTCTCGAGCTGTTTTCTGTTGGTTATATCCCGGACAATCCCCAGCACCTCGTCCCTGCGGCACACGACCATGCGGACCTCGAAATCGCGACCATGTCCATTGATGGAGGTGTGCTGTTCATACATCTGCGGATTGCCGGTCTCGATGGCCCGCCTCACCGACAGCATACCCTGATCGAGGAGCCGTCGCGGGATGAGCTTCTCCGGGTCAGCCAGGGTATAGATGTCTTTTCCGATCATCTTTCTGCCAAGCTCGCGCAGCGTGACGAAGGTCCCCTCGTGAAACCCGACCAGGGTCCCGTTTCTGTCGACCTGAAACATGAGGTCGGGTATGGCATTGAGCAGCGCACTGGTTTTCTGTTCGCTGTCTTTGAGGGCTTCCTCGGCATGATGACGTTCCAGGATCTTTCCAATCCTTTCGGCGATCACCCTGATGAGGCTCCTCTCCTCCCTCAGGAACGGCCCCTCGTCCTTCTCGGGCCTGGGTTCGCGATAGAAGACGTCCAGTGTCCCGCGTTTCTCTCCGCTGACCAGGATATCCTGCGACTGCATCCATCCCGTCTCGATGAAATCGGGGCTCTGCACGGACCTGTGCCCCAGCTGCACGCGGCAGCAGGTGATTTCCGGGTATTGCCAGGCGTCGGGAATGATCTCCACCGTCCTCAGGAGCACCTCGTCGAGGTCGAGACCATATTTCTCCACGATGTTCGATATGCTGTAGAGGCAGTTGAGCTCCTTCACACGCTCCTTGAGGGCATGGGTGATCTCCTCGTAGTGTTCCCACTCTTTCTTTCTGTGAGACTCGGCTTTGCGAAGCCTTTCGATGGCCTTTTCAGCCCTGATGAGCTCGGCGATCACTTCCTTCCGTGGTTTTTCTAAGGAGGATCTTCCCGCTGAGTTCCCTTTCCTGCGGCTCGCCGCCGGCCTGGTTGACGTTGGTGGCTTCATGCAATAAGTCCCTATGAAGGTCCCCATACTCTATACTGAATGGAGCTGTCCCGCAACATTGTTTGCGCAGTGGCATACGCTCGGTCATTCAAAACAAGACGATCCTGTGGTATAGTCCCCATGCACAAATCCATAACCGAGGAAGCGAGCCATGGCGAAACTGAGATACCCCGGAACGGGCACACGGGAAGCCACTCCAGAGGGGCCTGCCGATACAGCGAAACCCGTAGATTTCATCCGCGCCATCATCAACGAGCACATGAAGTCCGGGAAGTACGACGGCCGGGTGAACACCCGTTTCCCCCCCGAGCCCAACGGGTATCTCCACATCGGGCATGCCAAGTCCATCTGCCTCAACTTCGGCATAGCGGCCGATTATCACGGCATCTGCAACCTGCGCTTCGACGACACCAATCCTTCCAAGGAAGATCAGGAGTACATCGACTCCATCATGGAGGACGTGCGCTGGCTGGGCTTCGACTGGGAGGAGAGGATGTACTACGCATCCGACTACTTCGAGAAAACCTACCATCTCGCCGAAGAGCTCATCAGGAAAGGCCTGGCTTATGTGTGCGACCTGAGCGCCGAGGAAACCAGGCAGTACCGCGGCACGCTCACCGAGCCCGGCAGGGAGAGCCCTTACCGGAACCGTGGCGTGGAGGAGAACCTCGACCTCTTCCGCCGCATGAGGGCGGGTGAATTCCCGGACGGGGCCCGGGTGCTCCGCGCCAAGATCGACATGGCCTCCCCCAACCTCAACATGCGCGACCCCATCATCTACCGGATCCTCCGCTCCACCCACCACAGGACAGGTGACGACTGGTGCATCTACCCCATGTACGACTATGCACACCCGATATCCGACTCGCTGGAGAAGATCACCCACTCCATCTGCACCCTGGAGTTCGAGGATCACCGGCCACTCTACGACTGGTTCCTGGACAAGCTCGACATGTACCGTTCCCAGCAGATCGAGTTCGCGCGGCTCAACCTGAGTTACACCATGATGAGCAAGCGCAGGCTCCTGGAGCTCGTGCAGCTCGGTATCGTGAACGGATGGGACGACCCACGCATGCCCACCATCGCCGGCCTGCGGCGCCGGGGGTACACCCCGGAGGCCATCCGAAGATTCTGCGAACGCATCGGTGTGGCCAAGAAGGACAGCATGGTGGACATGGCGCTGCTGGAGTTCCATATCCGGGAGGACCTCAACGAACGGGCCCCCCGGGTCATGGCCGTGCTTGAGCCGTTGAAGGTTATCATCGAAAATTATCCCGAACACAGGACCGAGGTGTTCGAGATCCCCTATCACCCGGATGACGCCTCCATGGGTTCCCGGAAGGTCCCCTTTTCCCGTACGCTGTACATCGATCATGACGACTTCATGGAGAACCCCCCGCCGAGGTTCTTCCGCCTGTCGCCGGGGAGCGAGGTACGGCTGCGGGGGGCTTACTTCATCACCTGTACCGATGTCGAAAAGGATCCGGACACCGGGCGCGTCACCGCACTCCGCTGCACCTATGACCCGGCCTCCAGAGGCGGCGACACGCCGGACGGCCGAAAGGTCAAAGGGACCCTGCACTGGGTCTCGGCAGCCCATGCGGTCCCCGCCGAGGTGCGCCTCTACGAGAGGCTTTTCACCGTGGAGAACATCGGTGCCGAGTGCGAACGGACCGGGAAGGATTACAAGGAGTTTCTGAACCCAAGATCGGTCGTGACGCTGAAGGGCTGCATGCTTGAGCCTTCCGTTCAATCGGCTGATCCGCTCGGCAGGTTCCAGTTCGAGCGTCTGGGGTACTTCTGTGGGGACAGCCGGGGGACCATGCCCGGTGCGCTGGTCTTCAACCGTACCGTCACGCTGCGCGACTCGTGGGCCAAGATCGAAAAGGCCGCGCCAGAATTACAGGATGCACCCAAGGGCGCGGGAAAGAAGCCGCCGGCACAAGAGAACCGGCACCCTGCCGTACAGCCCGAGGTCACCATCGACGATTTTGCCAGGCTTGACCTCAGGGTGGGCAGCATCCTCGAGGCGGGAACCGTGGACGGCTCGGACAAGCTCGTGAGCCTCAAGGTGGACGTGGGTGAGCACAGACCCCGTCAGATCTTCGCAGGTATCCGTCAGGCATACCCCGATCCGGCCACGCTCATCGGGAAGAAGGTGGTCGTGGTGGTCAATCTCAAGCCCAGAAAAATGAAGTTCGGAACATCTGAAGGAATGATCCTGGCCGGCGGCAGCGGTGATTGCTGGCGCATCTGCACCCTTGACGGAGAACCTGAGCCGGGGGACAGGGTGTCTTGAGTCAACGGGGACGATGCCCGTCTCCCGGTGATGTAACTGCCCTGTCAGGTACGTTTTATGGCATATGCACCATAGAATATGGCGATGATGCCATTTCACCCTCTTGTCGGACAATCCGGCCACGAAGGATACCCTCTCTCCAACTATCCGTTTCCCCGATCATTTTCACACAACGGGCCCATCCTCCAGAAAACCGGCCTCTTGGCACAGAAATGGCAATCACCAGGTGAGAATATCCCCCGTCAGGGGATGAAGAGAGAAAGGAGATGACCATGCAGGCGGCACGAAAGCTCAACATATGTGCATGCGGCGTTCATTCCGAAACATCCTGTTCCGGGTGCGGCACACCCGTATGCAGGCACTGCAGTCACCAGGAGATCGCCACCAACGATCCCGGAAACATCATCATCACCCATTATTGCCCCACGTGCAAGGCTGACCCCAAGAAGAATACCTGGGGAACCCTGTACTGGGACAGCCTGGCGGCATTGTACACCTGATCACTCTGCAGACATGGGGGCGAGCTTCCCATCTGACCGCAAGGATCAGCTCGAAGCGCCGGACCACCAAGATACCCACACCACCGCACACTCCAGGCGCACCCCATCACGAGGGGCTGATGGCGAACCGCTGACACGAGACCTCATCTTTGCTGCGCCATCGGCCCTCCTTGCGGTGATCTCCTTATCATTGAACCTCATTGACCACCCCTGTTCCTGACATCCCCCCTGGCGAGGGAAGCGAAGATACCAGGGATACAGATTGCGGAAAAGAACAAGAACCCGAGACGCAAGGCCGTCATGAAGGCTCCCCCGACCTGCGGGGTGACCGTGGTCCTGCCGATGATGAGGGAAAAGAGGACGAGCACCACCCCCATACTGAAGGTCTGCCCCGTGATGCGCATGGTCGAGACGACGCCGGAGGCGACGCCGTAGTCGCTCCGGGATACGGAGCTCATGACCGCGTTTGTGTTCGGCGAGGAGAACAGCGAGAACCCGGTGCCGATGAAGGCAAGGCACATCAGCAGCCGTCCCGTGCCTGCATGCTCGTCGAGGAATGCGAGTGCGGCAAGACCCATGGCGGTCACGGCCATGCCGGACGACGCCATGACGCGTGGCTCGATGCGGTCGGAAAGGTGTCCTGTCAGGGGGGATAGGACTGTCATGACGGCGGGCTGCGTCACCAGGATGAGGCCTGCCTGGGAAGGGCTCAATCCCTTCATAAACTGGAGGTAGAGGCTGACCAGGAAGCTGATGGAGAAGGTGGCGCTGTAGTGGATGAACGCAGCGAGGTTCGAGCATGCGAATACGCGGTTGGCCCGGAACATCTTGAGATCGAGCACCGGAAAGGCCTGGTCCTTCTCCCAGAGTACGAATGCCGCAAGGGCTGCCACGCCGGCTCCCATGAGGAGCAACCCCTGCGGGGACGGTAGCGACGAAAAACCGATCATCAGGGAGATCAGGCCGAGAGAATAGATCGCAGCGCCTGGGATATCGAGCCTCCCTGGGTTCGTGCCTTCCTGGTCTTCCCTGATGCACGCCAGCGCCATGACGAGGACCGCTACGCCGAGCCCGAAGCCGAGAAAGAAAATGCTCTGCCATCCGAACCGGTCGGTTAGCATTCCGCCGATAAATGGCCCCAGCGTCAGCCCCCCATAGACAGCCGCCACGGTGATCCCGATGGCCCTGCCGCGCCTGTCGGCCCTGGTGACCGCGGTCAGGATGGCCATGGACGTGCTGAAGATCATGGCCCCCCCGATGCCCTGGATGACGCGGAGCACAAGCAGCAACCAGATGCTTTCTGCGAGGGGGATGCACAGGCACATAAGGGTAAAGACCAGAATGCCGGCGGTGAAGACCCTCCTTCTGCCGAGGACATCCGCTGCCCTCCCCAAGGGGAGCAGGAATACGGCCGATGCGATGAGGTATGAGGTGGATACCCAGCTGAGCAGCACCGCATCCATGGCAAAGGCCTGTCCTATCCGAGGCAGGGCGATATTCACCGAAGAACCCATGAACGGCGTGATGAAAGATGCGATGGAGGCGACGACGAGCACGCTGCGTTCGCTTGCCTTGCGCTGCATATCATCCTGCATGATCCCGGCCCCTCCCTTCATATTCCCGGAGGGCGACCTCGATCACGTCGTCCTTTCCCTTTTCTTGGCGAGCCGGTATTTTTCCACCTTGAGATAGAAGGTCTTGTAGTTCAGGCCCGATTCCCGGGCTGCCTCGGCAATGACGCCCCTGTGCTTTTCAAGGAGATGGGCGAAGTACCTTCGCTCGAACTGCTCCAGGAGCGCCTTCTTGATGGCGTGGTAATCGTTCCCTTCTCCCGCATCCACGAGGATGGCAGGTTCATCGGGCATGGATGAAGTCTTTTCAGGCGCCGTGCCGGACAGGACCCTGCCCAGCTCGGGGAAGTCCGTGATGAGTTCGGATCGCGTCGAGACCATGGCATGCTGGATGATGTTCTCCATCTCCCGTACATTGCCCGGCCAAGGGTAAGTCTCGAGCTGCGCCATGGCCTTGGGCGAGATCCCCCTGACCTTGGAATTGAGCTTCCTGGCATATCTGGAGATGAAATGACCGGCCAGCAGCGATATGTCCTCCCTGCGCTCTCGCATGGGCGGCACAATGATCGGGAGGACACTGATGCGGTAGTAGAGATCCTCCCGGAAGAGCTCCTTCCTGATCATGTCCTGAATAGGCCGGTTCGTGGCACAGATGACCCGGAAGTCCAGTTCTATCTCTCGGTTGCTCCCGAGTCTGGTGATCCTATGGTCCTCCAGAACCCTGAGGATCTTGGCCTGGAGATCCAGAGGGATGTCTCCGATCTCGTCAAGGAAAATGGTGCCGGTATGGGCCTTTTCGAACTTGCCGATCCGCTGGCTGATGGCGCCGCTGAAGGCACCCTTTTCGTGGCCGAAGAATTCCGACTCCAGAAGATTCTCCGGGATGGCGGCGCAGTTGATCACCACGAAGGGCTTGGACCTCCGGTCGCTCCGCGAATGGATGGACCGGGCGATGAGCTCCTTGCCGGTCCCCGTCTCCCCCAGGATAAGCACCGTGAGGTCGGTTTCGGCAGCGGTCAGGATCTGCTCATAGAGGCGCTGCATCTTGGGATGTGACCCCACAAGCTGGTCGAGACCCTCGGTGTGCTGCTGGATCTGGCCCTTCAGTTCGATATTCTCCCTGAGGATCTCATGCTGCCTGAGGATCTTGGTCAGCGAGATCTCGAGGGTATCCATATTGAAGGGCTTCTCCAGGAAGTCATAGGCGCCGTATTTCATCGCCTCAACCGCCCCGGATATGCTGCCGAAGGCCGTTATGACCACCACGTAGGTCGTGGGGTATCGGTCATGGATCACCTTGAGCAGACTGTACCCGTCCATGCGGGGCATCTTGATGTCGGTGATCACGATGTCGTGGCGTTGAGCCTCTATCTTCTCCAGGGCATCCATTCCGTCGCAGGCGGTGTCCACCTGGAGTTCGAGGCTGGAATGCTCCAGGGCGTCCTTGAGCTGCTCGAGGAAGACCTCTTCATCATCGACCAGCAGGATCTTTTTTCTCTCCTCCACGGGGCCCCTCGCTCTCAACCTTGCATTCGGTCATTGCCGCCATCGGGGGCCTGACCATACTCCCCGCGGGGAATCCGGATGACGAACTCGGCCCCGTGACCCATGCCGCCTTCGGCTACCACTTCTCCGCGGTGCATGTCGATGACCTTCCTGGCGAGGGCGAGCCCGAGTCCGGTTCCCTTTGCCTTCTTCGTATAGAACGGCTGGAAAACCCTTTCCAGTTCCTCTTCGGCGATGCCGCATCCCGTATCCCGAAGGCGGACCTCCACCGCATCGGCGGAGAAGGTCCGTCTGTGCCAGGAGAACACATGCCGGGGAATGATCCGGGTGGATATGGTCAAGGTGCCGCCGTCGGGCATGGCATCCAGGGCGTTTTCGATGATGTTTTCGAAGACGTGCCGGATCTGGATGCCATCGACCACCGCCATGTCGGCTTCCTGGTCATAGGCGGTCTTCACTTCCACACCCCGCTGGGCAAAGGTCTCGGCCAGGTTGAACAGCAATCCGTCGATGATGTTGCTTATCCGGTGGGGTTTGGGTCTGAGCTCGCCAGAGCGGGTCCATTCGAGGATCTGGGTGACGAACTTCTCCAGGTTGTCCACCCCGTTCTTCACCCCGTCGAGCTGCCTGCGCTGGCGCCCGTCAAGGATCAGTGAGCTGGACAGCAGTTCCACGCCCGTCTTGATCTTCTGGAGGGGATTCCTCACCTCATGTGCCACGTGTGCTGACATCTCGCCCAGGATGGCCATCTTCCGGGTCTGCTCGAGCTCCCTCTGCATCTGTTTGATGTCGGTGATGTCCATGATGGAAACGATGCTCTGCATGGTGCCGGGTATCATGCCTATGGTGAGAAAGGACTCGCGGACATGGCCGGCCTTGTCCAGGAAACGGAACTCGTACTGGGACGGAACATCCAGGGCGCCCTGACGTCTTGCCTTGGAAAACGCCTTCATGCGCTCCACATCATCGGGGTGCACCACCTGGGTCCAGCGCATCTTTCCGATGATCTCCTCCTTGCTGTACCCGCTGAGTTTCTCCATCTGGTTGTTGGCAAAGGTGATCGTGTAATCCTCATCCAGGATCATCATGGCCGTGCCGGTATGCTCCACGGTGGCCCGGTACTTGGCCTCG
>JALOOZ010000134.1 GCA_025454155.1 Thermodesulfobacteriota bacterium | reverse complement strand
ATTCCGCATGAGCATGAATTGACCCCAAGAGGGAGGCGGGCATGTCAACGTTCGGTTTGGATGAGGATCAACGACAGATTCAGGACTCGATGCGCCGGTTTGCAGCAGACAAGATGCGGCCCATTGCCAGGGATTGCGATGAGAAGGCACTGATCCCGGATGACTTCCTGGCGGGTTCATGGAACCTGGGGCTTGCCGCAAATATCATCCCGGAAAAGTATGGAGGTTATGCGTCTGCCAGGTCCGTGCTCAACAACGCCATCATGGCGGAAGAGCTGGCCTATGGAGATCTCTCCCTGGCGGCCGCTGTCATGGCGCCGTATTTGTTCGTGCTGCCGGTCCTTGAGATGGGCAGCGAGGCCCAGAAGGAGACGTATCTCCCCGGCTTCTGCGGAGACGCCTACACCACGGGGACGCTGGCGGTCATGGAGCATGCCGTTGGCTTCAATACAGGGAACCTCAGGACCACGGCGCTGCGCAGAGGGAATCGATATGTCCTCAACGGCAGCAAGTGCCTGGTCCCCCTGGCGAACAGGGCCCGGCATCTTATCGTTGTCGCTTCCACGGTACCGGGCGGCGGTCCGGAGGGCGTGGAGGCCTTCATTGTGGACAGATCATCGAAGGGTGTGACCATAGGGGAAAAGGAAAAGAACATGGGGATCAACGCCCTCGACACCTTCAGCATTGATTTCCAGGATTGCCAGGTGGACATGGAGTGCCGTCTGGCGGGCCTTGACTACGCCAGGCTGATCGCGTGCAGCCGCATTGCCCTGGCGGCAGCCGCAGTGGGAGTGGCCTCCGCCTCCAAGGATTACTGCGTCAATTATGCAAAGGAGCGGATCGCCTTTGGTCAGCCTATCGCCTCCAGGCAGGCGATTGCCTTCATGCTGGCTGACATGGCCATTGAAATCGACTGCTGCCGATTGCTGAACTGGAAGGCGGCATGGACGGCGGACCAGAACGACAACCCTTTGCGCCTCGCCCATATCTCGAAACTGTACGCCGCCGAGCAGGCCTTCAAGATCTCGGATTACGGGATATCCATCCTCGGGGGGCACGGGCTCATCCGCGAATACCCGGTTGAGATGTGGTTCCGTAACGCCCGGTCCTTTGCCATGCTCGAAGGCATGCTCATGGCTTGACCTTTCCCAAGGAGGATCCAAGATGATAACTTTCGAAACGTCCGAGATGATAGATCAGGTAAGGGCCATGCTCCACGGCATGGTGAAGAATATCGTCCGCCCCATAGCCCGGTACTATGATGATCATGAGCATGAACGCCCCAAGGAATTGGAGGCCTTCAAACCCATCATGCAGGCAGGCATGGGCGGGGGCAAGAGGAGCAAGAAGGAAAAGAGGGAGATCAAACAGACAGAGGACCGCATCGGGAGCAATGCCATCGGGGTTGTCGGTGCCGAAGAACTGTCCTGGGGTGATGTGGGGCTGATGCTGGCCATGCCGGGCGGGGGCCTGGGAAATGCCGCCGTCAATGCCGTTGCGACAGACGAGCAGTATGAAAGATTCGGCATGAAGTACTGTGCCATGGCGATAACCGAGCCGGGATGCGGTTCCGATGCCAGTGCCGTTTCTGCCACGGCCGTGCTCGACGGTGATGAGTATGTGATCAACGGTGAAAAGATCTTTGTCACCGACGGCGACAGGTGCGAGGCGGTCGTGGTGTGGGCGACCCTGGACAAGTCCCAGGGCCGGGCAGCGATCAAATCCTTCGTGGTGGAAAAAGGGACCCCGGGCTTCAGGGTGGAGAAGCTCGAGAAGAAGTGCGGCATCCGTGCCTCGGACACTGCGACCATGGTCTTTGAAGACTGCCGCATTCCCAGGACCAATCTCCTCGGAGACCCTGAGATCA
Source organism: Thermodesulfobacteriota bacterium (assembly GCA_025454155.1). Taxonomy (GTDB): domain Bacteria; phylum Desulfobacterota; class Desulfomonilia; order UBA1062; family UBA1062; genus MWEI01. Next base: position 4,950 of record JALOOZ010000134.1, on the reverse strand, counting down.
AGGCCGAAGGCGGGTTCAAAGGGGTCATGCAGACCTTTGACAACACCCGGCCCCTGGTGGCTGCCATGGCCGTGGGGTGTGCCAGGGCCGCCTATGAATTTACCAGGGAGGCCCTGGCGAAGGAAGGCATCACGATCAGGTATGACCGCCCCTGTCTGGAGCAGACCGCCGTTGAACGTGATCTCATCTGGATGGAAGCCCAGCTCGAGGTCATGTGGCTGCTGGTCGAACGGGCAGCCTGGATGGCGGACAACGGCCGACCCAACAACCTCGAGGCGTCCATTGCCAAGGCCAAGTGCGGCAAATACGGCAACATCATCGTCCAGAAATGCGTGGAGATCCTGGGCCCCATAGGCTATTCCCGGGAATACCTGCTGGAGAAGTGGATGCGGGACAACAAGGTGAATGACATCTACGAGGGCACCCAGCAGATCCAGATGCTCGTCGTTGCACGCCGGATCCTGGATTACGGCCGCGATATGCTCAGCTGACGGAAGCGGACAGGAGGATGATGGTGTAAGGCCACGGGGGAGGTTCACTCCCCTGTTCCCAACGATGCCTTTTCGGCCTCCTCGAGAGAGGCATATCCCAGGTCCCTCACCAGGAATGTATAGATCTCCTCGGCCATGCTGATGCCCTGCGCGTGTTTGGCAAGGATGTCCCTGACCAGGAGCTCCAGGGTGGCATCGGAATAGGTTTCGAGCTCGCCCTTCAGGTACGTCTCGAAGGAGGTCATGAATTCGGAATCCTCGGCACTCGTCAAGGGGCGCCCTCCTCTCAATATCCCGGGATAGTTCCTCATCATCGTTCGCTGCCAAGAGCATTTGTAGCCGACGATCGTGTCGATGACGGGGTTGCTGCTCAACGGGGGAATGAGGTCATCCATGCGAGCGTACTTTTGCGTCATGAGGTTCGTCCCGTTCTCCCGAGCCCTCTCGAGGTCATGCAGGTAGCTCTCGAGCGTCTCTTCCGACCAGCATGAAAACTGCGCCCTGCGGTGGAGCTTGAAGCCCTCCGGGTGTTCCTGGCACGGGCTTCTTTGCGCCGAAGGTACACTCAGGAACATCGTGAGCTCCCTTGAAAGGATCTCCTCTATCAGATCCCTCTTCTTCCTGTCTCCCGCTGTCATCTCTTTCCACCCCCTGTCCGAGAGTACCATTCATACGTCGCCCTCATGCCCTCGAGGAACGGCATGTACGAGAACCCCACAACCCTCGTGATCCGTGCCCCGGAATAGACGAGATGCTCTTCGAGAGGGAACGGCAGGGGGATGCCTTGTGCAACGATCCTTTCAACGCTCCTGTACTCGACGCGAAGGTCGATGCCTGTGACGAGCCGGAGCACGTCCACGAGCCTCGGGTAGGAGACCAGTTCCTCCCCCGACAGATTGAACGCCTTTTCATGGGTTTCCCGGTTCGCGATGCACCCGATGATCGCTCGGGCCACATCCCATACGCTGACAAACGTGAAGAGAGCAAGGTCATTGTCCGGCAGGATGACGTTCTCGCCTTTCTGGATCAGGTCAAAGAAGTAGCTCTCCCGTGGTGCATAGTTGTACTTCCCGTATATGAACGTCGGCCTGAGGATGGTCCAGGGGATGTCACCTTCCCTGCAGCCCCGCTTCAGCTCCTCTTCGGCAAGGTACTTGTTGTAGGCATAATCTCCATGCGGACCCCGTTGTGGTCCTGCCACCGTTCGGGCACCCTCGCACACGGGCAGTTCAGTGGTTCTATCGTATACGGACGCAGTGCTGATGAAAACATAGTGACCGATTGCATGAGCCGGGATGACATGGAGCACTCGGGTGATGTCGTCAGCCCTATAGGCACAGAAGTCCATGACAGCGTCCCACATGAGGGAGGGTATGGCCTCGCTCATGGCCTCGGTGTTGTGCCGGTCGCACCTGATCTCGGTCACGCCCTTCATTCCAAGCGGGACGTTCCCCCTGTTCATGACGTAGATTGCATAGCCCGGGACCTTCGAGAACTCCTCCACAAAGACCCTGCCAACGAAGTAGCTGCCACCGATGATGAGCGCGTTTTTCATGGACGGTCCGTCACCTCATCCGATCCAGACATTGCGTTCACGGAGATCTCTGTTCCGTATCCTGCTCTGGACTACGGGGCCGTGTTCCAGCAGGAACGTGCTCGAAGAATCCGTGAGACCTTCCGCCCTGAGCTCCGCAATGATGAGGGAGCAGATCTCATCCACCTGCTCCAGCTTGGAGCGGGAGTCTGAGGTCTGTATCAGCGCGCCTATCCTTTCATGGATCTCCCCGCCCAGCCGCGGCAAGGCGAGAAGGGCACGGTTCATCCACTTGTAGAATGGCGTATATCGCCTGTTGAGGAGAAAAATCAGCGAGATGACATCGGCGCAGAATTTTGTTTCGGCATACCTGGCAGCGAACTGGTCCCCCCTCTCCAGGCAGCGCCCGAGGTTGTACTGGCCGGACTGGGCTGCGGTCATGCATCGGGCGGCCATCTTCTTGAGCCTGACATCGTCCGGGTAGAAGTGCAGCAGCCCGTTACGTATCGAGGTGAACTCCCCGAGGGGATCGTAAAAGACCTTGCCGTTGGTCGCCGCCGCAAGTGCCGGCTCGGGGATCCTCATCCATTCTTCATTGTCCCGGGGAACGCCGCCATTCCCCATGAACCGGGAATAAAAGGCGCCGACCTCGAAGACGCCAACCCTGTCGTCTCCCCACTTGCTCTTCATCCTTGGGCCGTGGCCTGCAAATGTCCTCGGAAGCCGTTCGTACCCCTTCATCAGGTCCTGGCCGATGCCATGGTAATCATCGCGGCTCAGCCAGATGCAGAACCCGGGGCCCCAGTCATGGTCTTGGGAGATCTCATCGTCAAAGCCGAAGCATTCGGAGCCGTCGCCCACGAGACCGCATGCCATCCTCTCCGCATGCAGCGGAAAGGCCTTCAGGATCATGGGCAGGCCATATGCTTGGAAGTATTGTTCGGCAAGAGTCAGTCCATCCATCTTCCCATCACCCATCCTTTTTGAATGGCTGCGAGAACAATTTCTCAAGCCTTTTTGATGACTCCCTCTACATACCCCCAAGATCCCCAGGGCGCAACCCTTGCCCTGTGCCTGATGCACCGAGTCGCTGACTCCTTCAGGTCATCCGGCAGATGCGAAGAGGGGCATCCCCGGCGCCTTGAGGCGGCATGAGTCCATGCCCGTGAACCATCATCTCCATTTATCACCTTGACAGCACTTCAGAAAGAAAGGATGAATGGTGCATTGCCGCACCATGACTGGATGTGACAGCGACCGATCCGTTCATGGCAGACGCACCGAACCGGCATGAGCAAAACCGCACATAAGGAGTGATCAATGGCCGTACAGGAAAAGACCCAGAACATGGCCCTGTTCTGCGATTTCGAAAACATCGCGCTGGGTGTGCGCGATGCAAAGTACGCCCAGTTCGACGTGAAGAAGATCCTCGAACGCCTGCTGCTCAAGGGCAGCATCATCGTCAAGAAGGCCTACAGCGACTGGGAACGCTACAAGGACTACAAGCCCGTCATGCACGAGGCCTCCTTCGAGCTCATCGAGATACCGCACGTGCGGCAGTCGGGCAAGAACTCGGCGGACATACGCATGGTCGTGGACGCCCTCGACCTCTGCTACACCAAGTCCCACGTGGACACCTTCGTGATCATCAGCGGCGACTCGGACTTCTCGCCGCTGGTGAGCAAGCTCAGGGAGAACAACAAGCTCGTCATCGGCGTGGGGGTGAAGAACTCCTCATCCGAGCTCCTCATTGCGAACTGCGACGAATTCATCTTCTATGACGACCTGGTCCGCGAAAGCGAGGCCAAGCGCCGCAAGGCCAAGAAACCGTCCCCCAAGCCCGCAGCCGGCGCCCAGCCGAAACCCGAGCAGAAGGAGAACGGCGAGGAAGACAAGAAGCAGAAGGCCCTTGACCTGGTGGTGGAGACCGTGGATGCCCTTTTCGACGAGCGGGGCGAAGAGGACAAGCTCTGGGGCTCCATGATCAAGCAGGCCCTGCGCCGCCGCAAGCCCGGGTTCAACGAGAGCTACTACGGTTTCCGGTCCTTCAGCCGTCTCCTGGAAGAGGCCAGGGACCGGGGCCTGCTGGTGCTGGAGCTGGACGAGAAGTCGGGCAGCTACATCATCAAGGACATCATCCACGAGGAGTGAGCGGACGTGAGCTCTTCACCCTCCCCCAAGGCGACCATCTTCACCTACACCGGCACCGGGAACTCCCTGTGGGTGGCGCGGTTGCTCGGAGAGAAGCTGGGCGGTGCGGACATCGTCGCCATGGCGGGATGCCCCGACGAGAAGAGGATCATTGACGGCAATGTGGCGGGTTTCGTCTTCCCGGTGTACATCTGGGGCGTGCCCGCGCCGGTCATCCGCTTCATCCGGTCGCTGAACGTGCAGCATGCAGGGTATGCCTTCGCCATCGCGGTCAACGGCGGCCAGGTGTCCAACACCCTGGTCCAGCTGAAGCAGATCATGGCATCCAAGGGCCTGAACCTTTCAGCAGGGTTCCAGATCACCATGCCGTCCAACTACATACCTTGGGGAGGCCCGGGTCCAAAAGAAGAGCAGCTCAGGCGCTTCGAGCGTGCAAGAGAGAAGTTGTCCCGCATAGCCGGACACATCCAGGAACGGACTGTCATGCCCGTGGAAAAGGGGCCGCTGTGGCAGAGGATCCTCTTCACGGCCATCTACCGGATGAGCTTCGCCAAGGTGCCTGCCATGGACCGGCCCTTCTGGTCGGATGAGAAGTGCAACCGGTGCGGGGTCTGCGAGAAGGTCTGCCCTGCGGGGAATGTCACCCTTGCCGAAGGGAAACCCGTCTGGAACCACCGGTGCGACCAGTGCTTCGCCTGCCTGCAGTGGTGCCCCCAGGAGGCGATCCAGTACGGGAAGAAGACACCCGCCTACGAGCGGTACCACCACCCGGAG
>JALOOZ010000133.1 GCA_025454155.1 Thermodesulfobacteriota bacterium | reverse complement strand
GCCTTTCCGGGAGAGTACATCACCATTACCCACGAGTCCATCAAGGCCGGACAGGAGAGCGCCATCGAATTCAGCGCTGCAGGGGGCTACGGAGTAACCGTGAAGATCGACCCTGAGGCAGACGGCAGTGTCCGGACCGGCGTGCCCATATACCTCGACCCGGCCAACGGAGCGAACGCCGCCGGGGCAGTTACCGTCAAGGTCAATGGCAACACTGCCTCGGGGACCTTCACCATCAAGGATATCCCCGAACTGGGGATAGAGGCGGGCGAGGTGTATGTGATCTTCCTTGAAAAGATAAACGCCGAGATGGAACTGACCAAGGGACACCTCTCGGACATCAGGGATGAAGAGTCCATAGATTTTCTTTCCGGTGCGATAGATAAGCTCGATGCGAGGATCCTCCAGATCCAAGCCATGATCGCGCAGATCAGAACCACCAGGACCCTCACCATAATCCCTGTGGAGGGTGTGACACGTACCCTGAACGCTGAGGAGCTCAAGCAGGTCGACCAGTGGATGGCCACGTGGATTCTCGGCCTGGAAGCAGAGATGCGCGGTGTGTCCGCTCAGAGCGGAGAGATGATCGATTTTACCGACTGGGACAAGATCTCCCCTGAAGAGCGACTTCGTCGCCTCCGGGGCGGTATAGAATACGTAGTCGACGAGACCAAACGAGGGGTGAAGCTCGCAGCTATGTGGCTCACGGCAGAGTCTCTCCAACTGGCTGCAGGAGGTTATGCCGTGATGGTCGAGGCGGGGCAAGACATTGCAGGCGCAGGGGGCGTCGCGCTGACATACCTGCAGGCCACCTGGGAACTCGGGGCTACAGCCATCACCGAAAAGATGGCCGACTCTTTCTCTACCAAATCCCGGGAGGCCTACGACTGGAGCTCGGACATCCTGAAGCAGGCTTACGACATAACCCTGTCCTGGCTGTCGACCATGAAAAACAAGATAGGGAAACTGGCCGAGATCATCGACACGAAAAAGGATATATCGAGTATTATCAAGGATGCCGAGGAGGTTATGTGCAATGGTGAGGGCGGGTCCTTCCTGATCCCGTCCGGCGCGTTCTCGGGCATCACCGTCACGGACTTCTGCGGCAACGAGGTGGTGATCGGCGACATATTGACCGCCGTGGTTTCCATCGAGGACTATTCCGCGAGCTTCGCCTTCACAGGGACGCTCGCTACGCTGGGCACCATAGATGACGGCCAGGGGCATGTTCTCCTCGGAGACATCCCCAGCATCATCGGCACCGACGGCGATCTTGACATGACCACGCCTGGCGCCCTGGTGAACCAGGACACGCTCCTGATCATGTTCGATCCGGCCCTCGCCGGGTCCTTCCCCAGGACCATCTCGCTGACGACCGACGAACTGATGGAGGGCGGCGATGCTCAGGTCACCTACTCCTCCCCGCATATTCCCAATTGGCAAGGCAATAATCCGTATGATCCGGTCGTCATATTCACGGCAGTGGGCGGCTCAATCACGGTGGAGCACTTCGGCACCTCAGTGGGAGGTTTACTGAAAGGTACGTTCAGCATCGACGTCGAGGGGGAAAGGGATATCAACGAGGACGACAGCGAGGTTCTTACCGGGACCATCACGGGCAGCTTTGAAGGTGTCATATCCGAACCGCCCGGATCATAAGAAGGAGAGGGATCTGACAACGGGGGGTCCGCATGGACTCCCTGTTGATTTCTATCTGGCGCCTTTTTCCAGGCTGTTCCTGTACTGGTATTCCAGGTCGAACACGGTCTTGCTTATAAAATAGTCCTGCATGTCTCTGACGATATTCCCATAATGTCTTCGGGCTGCCTGGAGGGTCAAGGAGGTCTTTCTGAAGGGGCAGTAAACGGCCTCCCTGACGCTGTGTGCCGCTGTCTGGAGCATCACCGACGCAAGGTCAGAAAAGCAGGCCGCCTCGTCATCCATAACATCCTCCATCAATATCCTTTTGATGGCCACGGTCAACCTCTCTCCATAAACAACCTCAGATAACGCCCGGTGGGCAACATCCAATTCAAGGCTATAATAATGAGCATGCCCGGCAAAAGCAACCTGAAAAAAAACAGGTAATTTCAATGTGATAATAACTATCTATATTCCCTAATGACTGGGGGGCAGGGCGCTCTCTCTCGGCAGGCATCTCCCCCTCGATGCATCATACTGACATCTTACCTTCATGGAACACGATGGAAATGTCCGCTCGAATGGGATAGGATGTTCTGCACCAAACCCAAGGGGGAGTGTCGCCATGGCTGACATCTATGAAAAGCTGCGCAACAGGCTCGATGAAATGGCCACCGGGTATCCCGCCACCCCGGGTGGGGCAGAGATCAGGATACTGAAGCGTCTCTTCAGCGAGGACGATGCGGCCCTGTTCCTCGCCATGGCACCACAGCCCCAAACCGTCTCTGAAGTGGCGTCCCGTGTTCGGGCAGAACCTGAGACCATGGTGGAGCGACTTGAAGACATGGCCCGCAGGGGTCTCATCTTCAGGCTGAAGGACAGTCAAGAGCCACGCTATGTTCCGGTGCCCTTCATCGTGGGCATCTATGAGTTCCAGCTGAACAACCTGAGCCCGGAGCTCCTCAAGGACATCTCGGAGTACTATCTCTCCGGGCTCGGTGCAACCTTCCACGGGTCCAAGACTCCCCACCTCAGGTCCATCCCCATCAATACCAACATCGCATTGGGCGGACCCGTCGCCCCCTACGACGATGCCGAGGCCATCATCAGGGGCAAGTCCCGCATTGCAGTGGCAGAGTGCTTCTGCCGCAAGGCCGTTCGCATGTACGGCAAGGAGTGCAAGCACCCGTCTGAAACGTGTATTCAGTTCGACTCGTATGCAGACTATTACGTAGAAAACTCTCTGGCGCGGTACATCACCACTGATGAGGCGCTTTGCATCCTCAAGCGCAGCGAGGAAGAGGGGCTGGTTATCCACATCCTGAATTCCCAGAAGGTGGAGGCCATGTGCGCATGCTGCAGTTGCTGCTGCGGCATGCTCATCTCGCTCAAGCTCTTCCCGGCACCTGCCCGGGAGGTGAAGAGTAACTATGTATGCCGGATGGAGGAGCAACTGTGCACCGACTGCGGGGCCTGTACAGCGCGATGCCCCGTAGGTGCCCTCAGACTCAAGGAGGCCAAGGTCCAGTTCAGGGAGGAGCGTTGCATAGGATGCGGCCTGTGCGTGTCGAGCTGCCCCACCCAGGCGTTGAGCCTCCTCAAGAAGCCCCAGGAAAAACTCTACATACCGCCTGCAACGGTCTTCGAGACCTTCAGCCTCATGGGCAGTGAGAAGAAGGACGCCTGATCGGATGAGCGGCATCCATCGCCTACGCACCTTGGATAAGCTGATTTATCTTGACACTAAGCCCGTTGTGCACTACGAGTAGCAGACATCTGAAAATGAACATATCCGACTTGAATCTTGACCGGTGAAGAACACCTTTAAGTGAAGCTCCCCACGTCAACATTTCATAGACGAGATCATTCATTTTCAGAAATAAACACGCACCATTCCCCGGACGCTCGGGGGAAATACTCAAGAGAGGTTTATGCATGACACAGGGAACAGTAAAGTGGTTCAACAGGGAAAAAGGCTATGGCTTCATCACTGCGGACAACGGGCAGGACGTGTTCGTTCACCACACCTCCATCAACCAGCAGGGATTCAGGGCCCTCGAAGAAGGCCAGCGGGTATCCTTTGAGATGGTCAAGGGGCAGAAGGGGATGCAGGCATCGAACGTAACCTTATCCCAATAATAAGAATATCGGGGGCGGGTGGAACCCCGCCCCCGATGTAACCTGGTATACCAGGCGAGTTCAGTCTCAACGAGATATTCCCACGCATTGCGTTCCGCCGGAGCTGGTTTCAAGGGCGTCAAACCGGGAGGTAATCATGGCAAACAGATCGACCAACACCTTCAAGAAGAAGGAACGAGAAGAGGCAAAGCGGCGCAAGAGGATAGCAAAAGAGGCCAAGAAGCTGGAGCGCAAGGACCTCAAGGAAAACAAGGACCCTGTTGCGGGAGAAGAAGACCCCGACATTGCCGGCATCGTGCCGGGACCGCAGCCGCGCCCCGAAGTATAGCAGAGAGCTGAACGATAGAAGGTTTGCGAACCGCCCGTACCGTGTTCTGATTCCTTTCTTCACTCTTCCCTCCTGATCACTTGTCGGCCTCAGCAGAGGCACGCCCATTCTTCCAAGGATTACCAAAACCATCGAATGGCATGGTGTTTTTTTATTCACTTTTAATCGCATTCGTGTTTCTCTGGTACAGAGGAGTGTGTTTCTTGATGGTGTTCCCCGACGTCCTGTCAGATCCATGCCTGCAGGCATGAGCCCGATGGGAGAGAGGAGGTTTCGTGGACGCATCGAACAGTAAAAGGCTCACGGTCAAACAGATGCTCATGGTCCAGATGCTGGTGAGCTTCGCCGTTATCGGCATCCTCGTCGCCCTGGGAGGTTTCCTGGTCTTCAGTGTGATGGGAACCGGGTACACCCCCTTCACTTCGGCAGGCTTCATCGCCGCCGTGTACCTGGCATTCATAACCTTCCAGCCGGCAGGAACGCTTTATGCCGCCCGGAGCGAACTCATCCAGGGTAAGGTTGATACGGGGACGATACAGGCCGGCCCCGATGAAGCACCCCGGAACCCCTGGTCCATGACCCTGGGGACATCGTTGCCCGTCGCCATTCTATGTACCGCCATTGCCGTCGGTTTCATCTACGGACTCGGCTGGAACCCCACGCCCGCAGGTACGGTTCTGGCGGCGCTCCTGTACGTGGTCCCGCATTTCCTCATCACCGCCCGCTTCATGGGGCGTGACCTCGCCGTTTTTGCCTCCCGGGGCCTGGGCTCGGGTAAGCGGGCTGGCTCTGCGACAGGGCGCATCTGGGGTGTGTATGTCCTGCCCAACCTCGTTTTTCAGGGCATCATCAACGGTGCACTGGGAACCCGGGCATTTTCACAGGAGGCCTTGAAGCTCAAAGAGCAGTTCCCGGTTCTCACCGGGCTCGTTCCATCGGCGGCAGTGAGCGTGGATCTCGTTTTCACCTTTGTGTTCGTGTGCGGATTCACCGCGCTGGCCGCCACCACGTATATGCTCTCGGACCTCTTCCAGGGCATCATACCCATGAAGGGCAAGGGATTGAAGATGAACGGGTTTCTCCTGTTCCTCCTCATCCTTTTCATGGGCATCTGCACTGGCGTTGTGTATGGGATTGTACTCCATGGCCTGGGATATCAGCACCTTCCCCTGGGAGGGGCTCTTGTTTCAAAGATCTCCTGCGTGTTCGCGGCCGTGGTCATCGGTGTATATCTCGGCAAGGAATGGGTAAAGGCCAAGGCGCTCGAGCGCACGCAGGGAGGCTGAACACTATCCCGTCGTCATGCCTGCAGGGCACGAAGGATCATATTCCGAGTTCAGCCAATGTGATTGAAGGAAGGAGACATCCAGGATGAAGGAACTGAGAAACAGGGTTGCAGCCGTCACCGGTGCGGCATCGGGCATCGGAAGGGCCCTCGCGGTCAATCTTGCACAACAGGGGTGCCATCTGGCCATCTCGGACATCAACGAAGAGGGTCTCAAGGAGACCGCTGCCATGATCGGCGACCACAATGTCAGAGTCACAACCCATAGGGTGGATGTGGCAGACCGAGATCAGGTAAGGCGTTTTTCCGAAGAGACAGTAAAAGAACATGGCGGAGTGCACCTCCTCATCAATAATGCGGGCGTGGCTGTGACAGAAACCCTGGAAGACGTTCGTTATGAAGATTTTGAATGGCTCATGGGGATCAACCTGTGGGGTGTGGTCTACGGCTGTAAGGAATTTCTTCCCTATCTCAAGCTGCAGAACGAGGCCCACATTGTTAACATCAGCAGCGTAAACGGAATATTGACCAACCCGAATAATGGACCGTACTGTACTGCGAAATTCGCGGTGAGGGGTTTCACCGAGACTCTGGCCCAGGAGCTTGCCGGAAGCAAGGTCAAAGTCTCCTGTGTATATCCTGGTGGCATCAAGACGAGCATTGCAAGCAACGCTCGCTTCTTCAAGGCCTCGGACTCTTCATTGAGCAGAGATGAGGCGGTTGCCATATTCGATCACGTCATGGCAAAAACAACGGCAGACAAGGCGGCAAGGATTATTATCTCTGGCATTAAAAAAGACAAGCACCGTATCATGGTGGGCCCTGATGCATATGTATTGGACTGGCTCAAACGTCTGTTCCCGGTTGGTTTTCAGAGGTTGGCCGGGCGCAAGGAAGCCCCATCTTGGATGAAGAAGAAAGCAGGTGTAGGGCAATAGGCTTAAGGCATAAGATAATAATGAGGTTTAACCTTATGCCTTAGGCCAGTTGCCTTTGGCCCAGGTTCACCGGTTCCTGTTCAGCCAGATCTTCATCTCCTCGGCCTTCTTGACGAGGTCGTCCTGGAATTTCGGGTGAGCGATGCTGATGAGCGCCTCCGCCCGTTCCCATGTGGATTTCCCCTTGAGCTGCACGATCCCGTTTTCGGTGGCCACGTACTGCACGATGGAGCGCGGCACTGTGACAATGGCGCCGGGCCTCAAGGTCGGGACGATACGGGAATGCACGTTGCCCTTCTTGTCGGTGAAGGTTGAGCTGATGCCGATGATGCCCTTGCCCCCCTTCGAGTTGAACGCACCGAAGATGAAGTCGAACTGGCCCCCCGTGCCCGATATCTGGGCCGTTCCCGCCGACTCTGAGCAGACCTGGCTGAAGAGGTCCACCTCGACGGCGTTGTTGATGGCAATGACGTTGTTGTTCATGGCGATGATCCTTGGATCATTCGTGTAGTTCACGGGGTATGA
>JALOOZ010000132.1 GCA_025454155.1 Thermodesulfobacteriota bacterium | reverse complement strand
AGCGTGGTGATGCCGGGCATCACCATCGGGGAGAACAGCATCGTCGGCGCCTGCAGCTTCGTCAATGCCGACATACCTGATAATTCCGTGGCCTACGGTGTCCCTGCCAGGGTGGTACGTTCACGGGAATGACCAGCCGCCCAGTATATGCCCCCTGGCCGTTCTTCGCCCAGGATGAGATCGACGCGGTCACCAGGGTGCTCAGTTCCGGAAAGGTCAACTACTGGACCGGTGAGGAGGGGACCGCCTTCGAGCGTGAATTCGCCGCGTTCCACGGCGTGAAGCACGCCATAGCCCTTGCCAACGGTTCGGTGGCCCTCGAGCTGGCCCTGCGCGTCCTCGGGATCGGCCCCGGTGATGAAGTCGTCGTGACGCCGCGAAGCTTCATTGCATCGGCAAGCTGCGCCGTTCTTCAGGGAGCCATACCGGTTTTCGCCGACGTGGACAGGGAGAGCCAGAACATTACTGCACAGACCATCAAGAAAGTTCTTTCCCCTCGGACGAAGGCCGTCATCGCCGTCCATCATGCGGGCTGGCCCTGCGGCATGGACGCGATCATGGAGCTGGCGGACGAGCACCATCTCAAGGTCATCGAAGACTGCGCACAGGCACACGGTGCACAGTACAGGGGCAGGTATGTCGGCACGTTCGGCCATGCCGCCGCCTTCTCCTTCTGCCAGGACAAGATCATGACCACGGGCGGCGAGGGCGGCATGCTCCTGACGGATGATGAAAAGGTGTGGTCCTCGGCATGGTCCTTCAAGGACCATGGCAAGGACTATGGGAGCGTCTTCAACAAGAAGCATCCGCCGGGTTTCCGCTGGCTGCACGACAGCTTCGGGACGAACTGGCGCATGACCGAGATGCAGGCGGCCATCGGACGCGTGCAATTGCGCAAGCTTTCACCATGGGTGGATATCCGCCGCCGGAATGCATCGACGCTCACCGATCGCCTGGCTGAACTGGATGCGATCCGCCTGACCGTACCGTCTCCTGACGTCTTCCATTCATACTACAAATACTATGCGTTCGTGCGGCCGGAGAGATTGAAACCCGGGTGGGACCGGGACCGCATCATGGGCAGGATCAATGAGGAGGGTGTCCCCTGCTTCAGCGGTGGCTGCAGTGAAATCTATCTGGAAAAGGCCTTTTCGAAAACCGTGGGCCCGCAGAACGATCGTCTCCCTGTGGCCCGGGAACTGGGAGATACGAGCCTCATGTTCCCTGTCCACCCGACCCTGTCCGCTGAAGACATGCTGGCAATGGCCAGGGTGGTCGAGAAGGTCATGGCAGAGGCAGGCAGGGCGTAAGGGATATAACCTTTGCAAGAACCATGACGTTTCTCTTATGCAAGAGTTTGTGATAAGGAGAAGTACATGAAGTGGTCGGAAATCCGGAAGGCTTATCCGAATCAGTGGCTTGTCGTGGAAGCCATCCAGGCGCACACGACGCCTGAAAAACGGCGGCTTCTCGATACCATTGCCGTGGTCGATCGCTGTGATACCGGAAGCGCCGCTATGGACAGGTACGGACATATGCACCGCAGATACCCCTCCCGTGAATTCTATTTTGTACATACCAGCCGGGAAGAACTGGATATACATGAACAGGTGTGGTTCGGTATCCGGAGGGGTTGTGCAGATACAGCTGAAAGATAACCTCCCGTTTACTTCTGTTACGGTTTCATACTTGCAGACCTTGCATCTCGAGTTTGTCCAATAAGGCTTCTCTGACTGATCCTCCTTCGGGTGCATTTCCCCCATAAGAGGCAATTGAAGAAGTAAGATGAAGGGATGAAACAAACCATGTCATTACACTTGAGCCAGCGTCACCAGTGGGTCCTGCAGTCGGAGATCCGGAACATGTCCATCGAGTGCGAGCGCACCGGCGGGATCAACCTCGCCCAGGGCGTGTGCGACACCGAGGTCCCCCCGGTGGTGCGCCAGGGCGCCCGGGAGGCCATTGACGGGGGCAAAAACACCTACACCCACTACGCCGGGCTCATGGAGCTCCGCGAGGCCATCGCGCTCAAGCAGAAGCGCTTCTACGGGATCGACATCGACCCGGCCAGCGAGATCATCGTCAGCGCGGGCTCCACGGGCGTGTTCTACTGCGCCTGCCTGGCCCTGCTGGACCCCGGCGACGAGGTGATCCTGTTCGAGCCGTACTACGGGTACCACGTGCAGACGCTGGTGGCCACGGGCGCCGTACCGGTGTACGTGAGGATGCAGCCGCCCGGGTGGTCCTTTTCCCGGGGCGACCTCGAACGGGCCGTCACGCCGCGCACACGGGGGATCATGGTCAACACCCCCGCCAACCCCTCGGGCAAGGTCTTTTCCCGCGGCGAGCTCGAGATGATCGCCGGCTTCGCACAGAGGCACGACCTCTTTGTCTTCACCGACGAGATCTACGAGCACTTTCTCTATGACGACTCCCTGCACATCCCCCCCATGACCCTGCCGGGCCTGCGGGAGCGGACCATCACCATCTCCGGCGTGTCCAAGTCCTTCAGCATCACGGGCTGGCGCATCGGGTACTGCATCTGCGACGCCCGCTGGAGCCAGACCATCGGTCATTTCAATGACCTGGTGTACGTGTGCGCGCCGGCACCGCTGCAGATAGGTGCGGCAAGTGGCCTGAAGGCCCTGGGGGAGGACTACTACCAGCAGCTGGCCGTGGAGTATGCGGCGAAGCGCGGGAAGATCTGCACCGCCCTGGAGCGTGCCGGGCTGCCCCCCTTTGTGCCCCGGGGCGCCTACTACGTGCTGGCCGACATCTCGCGCCTGCCGGGCGCGGACAGCAAGGAGAAGGTCATGTCCCTGCTGAAAAAGACCGGGGTGGCGTGCGTCCCGGGAAAGGCCTTCTACCACGATGCATCGGGGGAGAACCTGGCCCGGTTCTGCTTCGCCAAGGAGGACGAGGTCCTCGACGAGGCGTGCCGCAGGCTTAGTGAACGTTAGGTTTCCCAACGCAGAATTCTGTTGATTTATTCCACACAGGGAATATAATTTTCTCACCGGTACAGGCATCCGTGGCATGCGGAAGCTGTTGTGTTGATAGGAGAAGGTTTGATGAAGCGTTTCTTAGACTGGAAAACGGCACTGGCGGTCCTGAGCGTGTTCGTCTTCACCACGGTCCTCCTGCCCGGGTTCACGGCCCGGGTCATGGCCGAGGACACGCCCGCCCCTGCAGCACAGGCCACCGAAGACGCCGCCGCAGCGGGTGCAGCAGGCGGAGCGGCCACGACCGCAGGCATCTCGGCCGGGACCATCGTCACCGTCGTCGTGGTCGCCGCGACGGCACTGGCCATTGCGCTTTCGGCGTCGAGCGGCAACGGATCGAGCACGTCTCACCACTGAAGGGGCAGGCAAGAGTCTTTCATTGTTCGTACAAGGCTGAAGACAGCTTCGCCGTTTTCAGCCTTTCTGTGTCGCGGGGAAGACCCTGCGGAAGCTTATCCGTTCTCCAGGCAAGAACACCCTCACTGATGAAAAAGGGCCTGATCATTATTTTCGCCTCCTGCCTTCTCACCCTGCCTCTGTATCTCGCGCAGGCAGCGGAGCGTGACCCGGATGCCGTGCTCTCCTCGGCCGAAGGCCTGTTCAAGGCCATGCAGCGAAAGGACTATGCCGGGATCTGGACATACCTGTCCGGTGAATCGCGATCTACCATCGTGGGCGACACCAGAACGGCGATGAAGTCCGCCTCGTACACGGAGGAGTCCGTATCCGATGATTTCGCACGGGGCGGGGTGCTGTCCCGGGCCTACTGGGACGCCTACCTGGAGAACTTCGACCCGGTTCTTGTCCTTGAAGAAAGCAAGTGGGAGGTCGGGTCCTTCAGGGATGACCGGGCCGAGATCACCATCACCTACAGGAAGGCGCAGAAGCCGTCCACCCTGTACATGGTCCGGGAAGAGGGCGCCTGGAGGGTCGGGCTCACCGAGTCGTTCTGGTCGAGGAAATAGTATCGGAGGAGAGGAAGGTGGAAGAGCACCGGATGCACCAGTGGGAAGACGACGACGAGATCGACCTCATCGACCTCGCCACGGTCCTGGCGAAACGCAAAAAACTGATCGTGGGCATGGCCGTGGGCGCGGCCCTGGTGACGGCCGTCATCAGCCTGATCATGACGCCCGTATACCGCGCCGAGACCAAGATCCTCTCCCCGCAGACGAGCTCCTCCATGGCCGCCCAGATCATGAGCCAGCTGGGCGCCGCATCGGTCCTGCTGGGCGGTGCACCGGCGATGAAGTCGCAGAACGAGCTCTACATCGAGCTCGTCAAGAGCAGGCCGGTTCTCGACCGCGTCCTCGACCGGTTCGACCTCATGAAGCGCTATGACACCGATTCCCGGGAGGAGGCCCGGAAGGCCCTCCTGGAGAACATCAGGGCCAGGGACAGCATCAAGAGCGGCATCATCACGGTGGGGCTCGAAGACCCCGACCCGAAGCTCGCCGCAGACATGGCCAACGCGCTCATCGAGGAGCTGCGGGCCCTGAACAAGGGACTGTCCATATCGGAGGCCGCCCAGAGGAGGCTCTTCTTCGAGGAGCAGCTCAAGGACGCCAAGGAGTCCCTCTCCCGGGCCGAAGATGCCATGAAGGGGTTCCAGGAGAAGTCCGGGGCCGTGCAGATCGATGCCCAGGCCAGTGCGGCCATCGAGGGGATCTCCTCCCTCAGGGCCGCCATCGCGGCCAAGGAGGTGCAGGTCCGGGTCATGAGGACCTACTCCACCCCGCAGAACCCGGATATACTCAGGGCGGTCGAAGAGCTCAGGGGCATGCGGGAGCAGCTGGAAAAGCTCGAGGCCAAGAACGAAGACGGGAGCGTGATGGTCCCCACCGGGAACCTGCCCTCCGCGAGCACGGAATATGCCCGGAGGATGAGGGACCTGAAGTTCAGCGAGACCCTCTATGAGCTGCTCTTCAGCCAGTTCCAGGCGGCCAAGCTCGACGAGGCCAGGGACGCCACCCTGATCCAGGTCGTGGAGAAGGCGGTGCCGCCAGAGAAAAGGATAAGGCCGAAAAGGACGCTCATGGCGGTCCTTGCCCTGATAGCCGGTCTCTTCGTCTCCATCCTGGCCGCGTTCTTCATGGAGTACCGGGAAAACGCCGCAAAAGACCCGGGGCGCAGGGAAAAGGTCGCCGCCCTGAAGAGGTACCTGTCGCTGCGATGAAGGCCCCCATGTCGGATGCATCGTCCAGGCGGGCGGGCGGGCCCGGCGGCTCGCTGCGGCGCAGCCTCATGATCAGGACATCCCGTGTGGCCCCCCTGTTCCGGAAGAGGAATTTCTGGATCATCCTGGCCGTGGACGTGGCCATCCTCGCCCTGTGCCACTTCGGTGCGGGCCTCATCCGGTTCGAGGGCTCCATCCCGCCCGGCATCAGGGAACAGATGCTGGCCAACCTCCCCCCCCTGATCGCCGCAAAGATCGCCTGCTTCTTCGCCTTCGATCTGTACCGGGGCATGTGGCGGTACACCGGCATCCGCGACCTCGTCGGCATCATCAAGGCCGCGGTGGCCGGGACCCTCCTGTATGTGTCGTACCTGGCCATCTTCGAGCACTTCAGGTTCGTGTCCCGGGGGGTCGTCCTCGTCGACCTGCTGCTCACCATCGTGTGCATCGGCGGGTTCAGGCTGGCGATAAGGCTCTACCTCCAGAGGGACAGCGCCCTGGTGGACGACCTCATGTTCCGGCGCAGGCCGCCTGACTCCCGGAGGAACGTCCTCATCGTGGGGACCGGGCCCCAGGCGGAGATGCTCATGCGGGAGATCCACGAGAACAGGTCCATCAACGCCCACGTGGTGGGATTCATCGAGATGGATGACGAGCACCACGGTCTCAAGATCCACGGCATCCCCATCCTGGGGTCCATGATGGAGCTCCCCGAGACGATCCTCTTTTACGGCATCGAGGACATTCTCCTTGCCGACGACGGCCTGAAGCCCAAGGATGTGCGGTCGCTCATGGAGATCTGCGGGGACTGCAGGGTCCGCTTCAAGGTGGTCCCGTCGCTGGCGGACGAGATGAGCCGGGGGGTCTTCGGCAGCCTCCGGGACATCAGGCTCGAAGACCTCATGGAGCGGCAGCCGGTGCGTGTGGACATGGGGGTGGTCCGCTCCGAGATCCAGGGCCGGTGCGTTGCGGTCACCGGTGCGGGCGGGTCCATCGGATCGGAGCTCTGCCGGCAGATCCTCAGGTACGACCCCGCGATGCTGGTCCTCATCGACAACGCCGAGACGCCCCTGTACCGGATCGACATGGAGCTGGCCGCACGCAGGGCGGAAGGGTCCGCCCCCCGGGTGATCCCCTGCATCGGCGACGTGCGGAGCAGGAGGAGCATGGAGCGCATCTTCCGGAGGTACCGGCCCCATCTCGTGTACCATGCGGCGGCGTACAAGCACGTGCCCATGATGGAGCTCGCGCCCGTGGACGCCGTGAACAACAACGTCATCGGGACCTTCAAGGTCGCCTCGCTCGCCTGCAAGTACCACGTGGAGAAGTTCATCCTGATCTCCACGGACAAGGCGGTGAGGCCCGCATCGGTCATGGGCGCCACCAAGCGGGTGGCCGAGCTGGTGGTGCAGGCACTGGGCGGCAACGGCACGCGGTTCATCGTGGTGAGGTTCGGCAATGTCCTGGACAGCAACGGCAGCGTGGTGCCGCTGTTCCGGCAGCAGATAACCTCGGGCGGGCCGGTGACCGTCACCCACCCCGAGATCACCCGCTATTTCATGACCATCCCCGAGGCCGTCATGCTGGTCCTCCAGGCCGGGGCCATGGGAAAGGGCGGGGAGCTGTTCCTGCTCGACATGGGCAGGCCGGTGAAGATCGCGGACCTGGCCAGGAACATGATCCGCCTGGC
>JALOOZ010000131.1 GCA_025454155.1 Thermodesulfobacteriota bacterium | reverse complement strand
TTCATGAACCCTTTTCACGGGGGGCTCAAGTGAGTATACTTCCTGAGGGATGTGACTGTCCAATTCGCTCGAACAAGGAGGCCCGCCATGTACGATTTTCTGCTCACCCCGGAAGAGAGGGACTTGAGGGACCAGGTCAGGAAATATGTCCGCGAGGAGGTGGATAGCGAGTTCCTGCGGAAGATGGACCGGGACGAGGTCGTCTACCCGCGGGAGTTCGTGGAGGGGCTCGCCCGGTACAACCTGAGGGGCATACGGTTTCCCAAGAAGTACGGCGGCCGCGAGATGAGCTGGGTTGCCGACGTGGCTGCCACGGAAGAAGTCGGCTGTCTCGGCATGGCCCTGGGGTGTGCCTTCGTCATGCCCTCCATCGTGGGCGAGGCGCTGAACCGGTTCGGCACCGAGGACCAGAAGCAGAGATACCTGAAGCCGTACCTCGAGGGCAAGCTCGTGGCCGCCGAGGCCCTCACCGAGCCACGGGGCGGATCCGACTTCTTCGGCGCCACCAGCAAGGCGGTCCTGAAAGGCGACCACTTCGTCGTGAACGGGCAGAAGCGGTTCGTGGTGGGTGCCGAGGGATCGGACTTCTTCCTGGTCTACTGCCGCACCAACTTCGAGCCGGACTCACACAAGTACCAGCGCATCAGCCTGCTCATCATCGACAACGGGCCAGGCGTGGAAACCGAATACCACTACGGCCTCATGGGATGCCGCGGCGGCGGGACCGGCAGGCTCGTTTTCCGCGACGTGAAGGTCCCCAGGGAGAACCTCGTGGGGGAGCTGCACGGCGGTGCCCTGTGCTTCCACCAGATGATGATCCCGGAACGCATGACCTCGGCCGCCGGGTGCCTGGGGGTCTGGGGCGCCCTGGACCTGGCGGTGCGGTACTCGAACAAGCGGGCCGCCTTCGGCAGGCTCATCAGCAAGTACCAGGCCATCCAGTTCATGGTGGCGGACTCCATCACGGAGCTCGACGCAGCCAGGGCCATCACCCATATGGCGGCCCGGGCGGTCGATGCGGGCTACCCCAACATGCGCCGCATCGTGAGCGAGGCCAAGCGCTTCTCCACAGAGGCCGCATGGAAGGTCGTGAACAACGCCATGCAGATCATGGGAGGCATCGGCTACACGGATGTCTACCCCATCGAACGGGCCCTGCGCGATGTGCGCCTGTCTCTGATCTGGACCGGCACGAGCCAGATCATGAACCTCATGATCCAGCACGAGTATTACGACGAGGTCTTGAACCAGCCCTATGACCGCCGCCACATGGACAAGGACGCCATGCACCCGGACGAAAGCGAGCGGTGCTTCACGGACGAGGACATGTGGGCCGTGCACGAAGGAGGGCCCGGCAGGACATCCTGATCAGGGATGCCCGGCAGATTCCCCTTCCCCCTCGGCGAGGACGGCCGCGACGACCCGGTTGATGCCCAGGATGCCGGCGATGAAGACGGCCCCGACCACGAGCTCCACGGCCATCCACACGTACGGGCTCTGGCCGGGCTCCCTGGAGGCGATGGCGGCCACGAGAAAGAACATGAAGGCATAGCTGTTGAAGACGTAGGGCAGTGCATCCTTGAGCAGGACGATGGCATACACGAACAGGCCGATGAAGGTGAGCTTGGCCGCCTCGTCCCCGATGGACGGCCCGAAGAAGTGCATGAATTCCCTTATGAGGACGACGCAGACGATGCCTGAGAGGCCCCCGATGAGGATGTTGGGCGCCAGAGACACATCCTCGTGGACCACGAAGAAGAAGATCATGACCATGAAGGCCGGCCATGCGGGCAGGCCGAGCCGTGCCAGGATGATCTCGAAGACGATGATGAACGCCACCAGCAGGAATCCGAACAGGATGCTCTTCTTGGAAAAAACCTTGTCCATCGGGCCGTTCTCCTTTCGAGCAGATAGTACCAGAAAACCGCCCGCCCGTAAGCATCATCGTGCCGGGAGAGGCTGATGGGGGCGCTTGAACTATTCGCCATTGCCCGCAGCCCCGTGCCCGGTTATACTGGCCCGTGAAAACCTGCATGCAGAGGGCTCCATGAGGGCATTCAAGATCGATGCGGAATACCTCGTCATAACCGCCGTGGTCTCCCTGGTGGCCACCGTCGCCATCGTGGTCATGGTGAACCTCATGCAGCCGGGGCTCATCACGTCCACATTCGGCACCGGCCTGTTCGTGTTCATCGGGGTCTTTGCGGCCAACCTCATGATAGAGTCGCTGCGCACAAGGTCCGGGAGAAACCGAGAGGGGTGAGCCTCCAGGACCGGAAGGACCAGGGACAGTAATCGCGATCATCCCATCGGCCCTGATCCGATGCCCCCTGCCGTCAGGTTCCCATAGAGATTGTTCACGGGTCGAATATTCGAATTATGTATACTGTCACCGGAATTTTCACCGGAATTTTCTCCCAGCTTCGCAGCTTGAAAACCGGCGCCGATAGTGCCATACTCTTTTCCTGAATCCTGTTCCGACGAGAGGAAATCCCATGAGAAGCGACCGGACCAAGAAGGCCATGGAAAAGGCACCCCACCGCTCCCTGCTCAAGGCCAACGGGCTGACCGACGAAGAGATCGCCAGGCCCTTCGTGGGCGTGGTGAACTCGGCCAACGAGCTCATCCCGGGACACATCCACCTGCGCTCCGTGGCGGATGCCGTGAAGGCCGGCGTCCGCATGGCAGGGGGCACGCCCATGGAGTTTCCGGTCATCGGCATCTGCGACGGCATCGCCATGAACCACGCGGGCATGCACTACTCCCTGCCCTCCCGCGAGATCATCGCTGATTCCATCGAACTCGTGGCCATGGGCCACGCCTTCGACGCCCTGGTCTTCATCCCCAACTGCGACAAGGTGGTGCCGGGCATGCTCATGGCGGCGCTGCGGCTGAACGTGCCGGCCGTCGTGGTATCGGGCGGCCCCATGCTGGCGGGCTCGCACAGGGGCAGGCCCGTGGACCTCATCAGCGTCTTCGAGGGCGTGGGCAGGGTGAAGGCCGGGACCATGACGCCTTCCGAGCTCGCCGAGCTCGAGGGCTGCGCGTGCCCGGGGGCCGGCTCATGCGCGGGCATGTTCACGGCCAACTCCATGAACTGCCTCACCGAGGCCCTCGGCCTGGGGCTGCCCGGCAACGGCACCATACCGGCGGTCTTTGCCGAGCGCATCAGGCTGGCCAAGCATGCGGGCATGAAGGTGATGGAGCTGCTCAAGAAGGGGATAAAGCCCCGGGACATCGCCACCCCTGCCGCCTTCACCAACGCCATGGCCGTGGACATGGCACTGGGATGCTCCACCAACACGGTGCTCCATGTGCCTGCCGTTGCATACGAGGCGGGCATCGAGCTGGACCTGGACGACTTCAACGCCATGAGCGCCAGGGTGCCCCACCTGTGTTCCCTCTCGCCCGCAGGCCCCCACCACATCGAGGACCTGCACCGCGCCGGCGGCATCCAGGCGGTGATGAAAAGGCTTGCCGGGCTCAGGGTGCTGGACATGAAGGTCATGACCGCCACGGGCAGGACCCTGGGCGAGAACCTCAGGGAGGCCTCCATCCTCGACGACGACGTCATCCGGACCGTCAGGACGGCCTACCACAAGGAGGGCGGCATCGCCATCCTGCGGGGAACCCTGGCCCCGGACGGCGCCGTGGTGAAGCAGTCGGGCGTGCTGCCCGAGATGATGAAGCGCACGGGCCCGGCCAGGGTCTTCGACTCGGAGGAGAAGGCGGCGAAGGTGATCCTGGCGGGCGGCATCGAAAGGGGGGACGTGGTGGTCATCCGCTACGAAGGCCCCAAGGGAGGCCCGGGGATGCGCGAGATGCTCACGCCCACCTCGGCCATCGCCGGCATGGGACTGGACAGGGACGTGGCGCTGATCACCGACGGCAGGTTCTCGGGCGGCACCCGGGGCGCCGCCATAGGGCACTGCTCTCCCGAGGCCGCCGAGGGAGGCCCCATCGCCCTGGTCAGGGAGGGCGACATGATCCGCATCGACATCCCGAGGCGCAGGCTCGATCTCCTGGTGGGAGACAAGGAGCTCGCTGCCAGGAAAAGAGACTGGAAGCCGCCGAGGAAGAAACTCACCGGTGTGCTCAAGCGCTATGCGCGCATGAGCCTTTCCGCGGACAAGGGCGCGAGGTACGAAGACTGATGGAGCATGCCCGGTTCTGGGAAGAGGCCGAGGGCGGCAAGGTGCGGTGCGTGCTCTGCCCCCACCGGTGTCTCATCGCCGACGGCAAGGTGGGATTCTGCGGGGTGAGGAAGAACTACGGCGGGAGGCTCATCTCCCTGGTGTGGGGCAGGAGCTGTGCCGCCAACGTCGACCCCATCGAGAAGAAGCCCCTGTTCCATTTCCACCCGGGGACCACGGCCTACTCCATCGCCACGGTGGGCTGCAACCTCCGCTGCCGCTTCTGCCAGAACAGCGACATCTCCCAGTACCCCCTCGAGACGGGCCGCATCACGGGCGACGAGTTCCCTCCGGCAGACGTGGTGGCATCGGCAGTCAGGGCCGGATGCAGGAGCATCTCGTACACCTACACCGAGCCCACGGTCTACCTGGAGTACGTCCTCGACACGGCCGCCATCGCCAGGGACAGGGGCCTGTTCAACACCATGATCTCCAACGGCTACACCTCCATCGACGTGATCTCCGGTGAGCTCAGGGGGACCATCGATGCCGTCAACATAGACCTCAAGGCCTTCACGGAGGGCTTCTACAAGAAGCTCTGCTCGGCCAGGCTCTCTCCGGTGCTGGAGGCCATCCAGGCCTACCACGACGCCGGGGTCTGGATCGAGGTCACCACGCTGGTGATCCCGGGCGAGAACGACTCTGACGCCGAGCTGCGCGACATGGCGTCATTCATCGGTTCGGTGAGCCCTGACATCCCCTGGCACATCAGCAGGTACTACCCGCGCTACCACTACGACGGCGCTCCTCCCACACCGGTGAGCACCCTGGAGCGCGCCCGGGAAATCGGATTGAGCGAAGGCCTGCACTTCGTGTATACTGGCAATGTCGTGGGGCACGAGGGCGAACACACCTCCTGTCCCGCCTGCGGGAAGCTCCTCATCGCGCGCAGGGGTTTCTCCATCGAGAAGAACGCCATGAAGGGCAGTGCCTGCGGATACTGCAACCATGCCATACCCGGAAGGTTCTCAGAGCCATGACGGGATCCACCACAACAGACCGAGGATGACGATGCCGACAAAGAGAACGAACGGAAAGAACCCGCTGGCCAACAAACCGAGATCTGGCTGGGATATGCTCCAGGGCAGGGAGGCACGGATCGACGCCTATGCCAGAGAATACATCCGCTTTCTCTCCGAGGTGAAGACCGAGCGCGAGGCCGTCTCCTTCATCAGGGACAGGGCCTCCCGGGACAAGAACATCCTCGCCATCGACAACCGGGGCAAGGCCCTGGCCCTGTGCAGGACCGGTTCCAGGCCGCTGGAGGGCGGTATCAGGATCGTGGTGGCCCATCTGGACAGCCCCCGGCTCGACCTGAAGGCCAACCCCCTGTACGAAGATACCGAGCTTGCCATGCTCAAGACCCACTACTACGGCGGGATCAAGAAGTATCAGTGGCTCGCCAGGCCGCTGGCGATCCACGGCGTCGTGGTCAAGGGCGACGGAACGATGGTGGACATCGTGATCGGAGAGGACGAGGCGGAGCCGTGCTTCACCATCGAGGACCTGCTGCCCCATCTCGCGGGCAAGGCCCAGTACGGCAAGAAGATCGAGGACGCCTTCGTGGCGGAGAAGCTCAACCTCATCTGCGGGTCGCGCCCCGACCTCAAGGCCAAGGATGAGAAGGTCAAGGGCCAGATACTGACGCTGCTGAACAGGAAGTACGGCATCGTGGAGCAGGACTTCACCTCCGCCGACATCGAGGTGGTCCCTGCAGGCAGGGCGAGAGAGGTGGGGTTCGACCGCTCGCTCGTCGGCGCCTACGGCCAGGACGACCGGGTCTGCTCCTGGGCGGCCTTCTCGGCCCTGTTCGCAGCCAGGAAGGTCCCCTATACGACCATCGTATTGCTGGTGGACAAGGAGGAGATCGGCAGCGACGGCAACACGGGCGCCAAGAGCATCTTCCTCGAAGAGGTCCTCTGGACGCTGGCCGCCAGGCTCAAGCAGGACATCAGACCCGCCCGGGTCCTGTACCGGAGCCGGGCCATCTCGGGCGATGCCAACGGCGCGCTGGACCCCGATTACCCGGAGGTGCACGAGAAGAACAACGCCGCCCGCATGGGATACGGGGTGTGCGTCACCAAGTTCACCGGAAGCCGCGGCAAGGCGGGTTCAAGCGAGGCCCACGCGGAGTACATGGGCTGGATCAGGAACATCCTGAACCGCAAGGAGATCCCCTGGCAGACCGGAGAGCTCGGCAAGGTGGACGAGGGCGGCGGCGGGACCGTTGCCAAGTTTCTGGCCGAGTACGGCATGGACATCGTCGACGCAGGCCCACCGCTGCTGTCCATGCACGCGCCCTTCGAGCTCTCGTCCAAGGTGGACGTCTATGCCACCTACCTCGCCTACCGGGCGTTCATGGAGGAGTCATGAAGGACAAGATCCTCGCCCACATGGGCTCCCTGCTCGGCGGGGTCGTGCACAACCTGAACACCCCCCTGATGTGGGTCATGGGCAGGGCACAGCTCATCCAGTCCCGCAACGAAAGGATCCCCTCGTACAAGGCCCTTTCCGACGAGGAGCTCGTCAAGCTCAGGGAGAAGAACGACAAGGACATCTCGTCCATCCTCGAAGGGGCCGAGAAGATCGACGCCATCCTCAAGGGGCTTGGCTACAAGATCCAGATGGTCAATGAAGGGCACACCTCGGTGGAGCTCCGCGAATACCTGGAGATGGAGACCAACTTCCTCCTGGCGGACATGCGCTTCAAGCACGACACCAAACGCGAGATCCGGCTGAACTCCCG
>JALOOZ010000017.1 GCA_025454155.1 Thermodesulfobacteriota bacterium | reverse complement strand
CCCCTGGATCGGCGGCTATAACCTCGACGGCGACCTGCCCTACGACAACGGCTGGACCTATGGGCTGAGCCTCGGGTACAACTTCACCGAGAAGCTCGGCGCAGAACTGTCCTTCAACTATGTCGAGTCGGATTATGACGGACCCATTTCACTGAGCCCCGTCATCGACTGGAACAAAGATGATGCCAACATCTATCTCTACCGGCTCGACCTGCTATATCACCTCACCGGCATCCTGCCCGACATGGTGGTACCGTACCTGGCAGCCGGCGGCGGCATGTCGACCATCGACCCGGATACAGACGACGTCGACAGCAATAACGACTTCATCCTGAACTACGGCGGAGGCCTGAAGTTCTTCCTGACCAGGAACATGGCTCTCAGGGCTGATGTCCGGCACGTGATGGACTTCGACGGCAGCGACACGTACAACAACCTGCTCTACACGGCGGGACTGTGCTTCGAGTTCGGCGGAGAAGGCAAACAGGCTGAGGTCGTCCCGCCTCCCCCTGTCGCACCCATGGACAGCGACGGCGACGGCGTGACCGACGACATCGACCGCTGCCCCAACACCCCTGCCGGGTGCAAGGTTGACGTGTACGGCTGCCCTCTGGACAGCGATGGTGACGGCGTGATCGACTGCCTGGACAAGTGCGCGGACACCCCCAAGGGCGTCAAGGTCGATGCCAACGGTTGCCCGCCGCCTGCCGAGCAGGGCGCCATCATTTTCCGGAATATCCAGTTCGACCTGGGCAAGGCGACGCTGAGGGAGGAGAGCTACCCGATCCTGGACGAGGTCACCGACTACATGAAGGCCAACCAGGGTGTGAAGATGGAGGTACAGGGCCATACCTGCAACCTCGGCACTGCGGCGTTCAACCTGAAGCTTTCCGACCAGCGTGCTAATGCAGTGAGAAGCTACCTGGTCGACAAGGGCGTGGCAGGCGACAGGCTCACCGCCAAGGGATACGGCCTCACCCAGCCCGTTGCCCCCAATGACAAGGAAGAGAACAGGGCAAAGAACAGGAGGGTCGAGTTCAAGCCCATCCAGTAGCACGGGAAATTCCTGTAGATGATTGTCCGGCCGGACCTCTGCAAGGGGGTCCGGCCGTTTTTTTGCCTCAGATTGACTGAGGGGTAAAAAGGGTTATATTTGTCAGGGAAAGGGCAGGACGGTCCATTGAAAGGCACCTCTGGAAGGTGCCCCGGTCAAGACAAGGAGGCTGCATGGATCAGAAGATGAAGATGAGCGCCCTGGAAATGGCGCTCGACAATGAGTTGAAGGAAAGGGCGTTCTACCTCGGGCATGCGGAACGCACCCGCAATCCGATCGGCAAGGCCATGTTCCTGCAGATCGCGGACGATGAACTGGAACACTATTCACGGCTGAAGCAGCTCCACGGGAAGTGGATGGAGCAGGGAAGATGGCCCGAAGCCCTGGATCTCGGTGTCAGGGGGACCGCCATCGGGGAGACGCTGCGTGAGCTTGTCGCGAAGGCTGCCGGGTCCCCCGAGAGCGACGCCGATGACATGGAGGCCCTTCGGGTGGCCGCCGATTTCGAATCCAGGGGGGTCGAGGCCTATGCTGCCCTGGCCATGGGTATGGACGATGTGCGGGAGAAGGCATTCTTCGAGCTCCTGGCCGGGATTGAACGGGAGCATTATCTTGCCCTGAAGGATGCGCAGGAGTATTTCCTGGACCCGTCGTCGTGGTTCACCAGGAGGGAACGGCATGGCCTTGATGGGGCCTGATCGAACGGTTTCACCTGGTGATGCCGGATCATTTCCGGAAGGGAGGGGACATGCTTGAAAGGCTGATCGATGATGCCATGGCAGGCATCCCGCATGAAAAGAAGAAGATGTTCGGATGCCCGGCATTCTTCGCCCAGGGAAACATGTTCGCGGGTGTCTACCGCAGCAGCATCTTTCTGAGGCTCGGCGAGGAGGACAGAAACCGTCTCCTCGGTACATCGAAGGAGATCCAGCCCTTTGAGCCGCTGCCGGGACGCGTCATGAGGCAGTATCTTGCCATCCCGGATTCCCTGTGCGAAGACGCACCCTTCGTGCAGGGGTGGTTGAAGAAGTCCCATGCCTATGCACTGACCCTGCCTCCCAGGAATGAGAAATCCATGAGAACCCGCAAGAAAGGGCACTGAGACGACTGTCTTTGACGATAAAAAAACCAATCATTCTGTTGACATGTAAGAAATGCAGTGATATGTGCAGGGCCAGGATCAGCACGAGTAATCAGGGCATGATTCCCATTGAATGAGCTTCAGATGGATGGCCCCATATGAAGGACACCACGAAAGGCCTAGAAGGTCGGGCTCCCCGGACAGCGAGAGGTGGCGCCGGGGAATCGGTGTTGGGGAAATGGCTGTTGTATCCACTTCAAAGGGGAGGGTTCAGATGAGAATTATCTCGATCATCAATCAGAAGGGCGGATGCGGAAAGACCACCACTGCCATCAATCTCGGCGCCTGTCTGGCGGATTTCAGAAAGAGGGTTCTGGTCGTGGATCTCGACCCCCAGGCCCATGCCACCCTGGGTTTTGGCATCAACCCCGGCGAATACCGGCTGAGCGTCTACGACCTTCTTCTGGGCAGGGATGACGTGGGCGAACGGACCCGGGATGTCATCATCAACTTGAACGAACACCTTGACCTGATCCCTTCTGATGTCATGCTCAGTACCGCCGAACCTGTGCTTCTTCAGAGGGACAGAAGGGAATACTTCCTGGCCGACATGCTCAATACCCTGCTTGAGCAGTACGACTTCATCATCATCGACTGCCCGCCCAACATTGGTGTGCTCACCTTTAATGCGCTGCATGCCTGCTCGGAAGCCATCATCCCCATGGAGAGCGGCCTGTTCGCCCTGCATGGCCTGGCAAAACTGATAGAGACCATCCATCTGGTCAACCAGAAGAAGCCGGTTCCCACCGCCATATCTGCACTGGCAACCATGTACGACAGGAGGACCCGGATCGCCAGCGAGTCCCTGGAGGAACTGCGCAGCCACATGCACGGACGCGTTTTCAGGACCGTGATCAGTCTCAACGTGAAGCTGAAGGAGGCTGCAGGCTATGGCCAGACCATCCTCGAATATGACAGGAACTCGTCGGGGGCCAAGGACTACCTAGCCCTGACCAGGGAGGTCCTGTCCATGAAGAAGCTCAAGAAGGCAAAAACCCAGGACGATGTGAGGTTCCTCAGACCAGTCATCACCAAGGATGGCGTTCTGTTCACCTACTATTCGCCCAAGGCATCTCAAGTCCATGTGGTCGCCGACTTCAACAACTGGAAGGTGGGCCAGCTGCCCATGGAAAATGTCGAGGGAACCGGCATGTGGCAGAGGCTTGTACCGCTGAAGAGGGGGAAGTACGAATACAAGTTCTTTGTCGACGGCCAGTGGCTGAACGACCCCGACAACCCCAACAAGGCAGCCACTGAATACGGTGAGAACTCCACCATCGAGATAGACTGACCATGAAGGATCGGCCTAAACTGGGCAGGGGGCTCAGG
Organism: Thermodesulfobacteriota bacterium; assembly: GCA_025454155.1. Lineage (GTDB taxonomy): Bacteria > Desulfobacterota > Desulfomonilia > UBA1062 > UBA1062 > MWEI01. Next base: position 19,256 of record JALOOZ010000017.1, on the reverse strand, counting down.
GATGTATCACCGTTCTTTCTCTCGGAGGCCTCCCTGCCCGAGCAGCAGCATGGTGAAATACCTTTCCCGGCGCCTCCGGAGCGCACCGTCTGCGTCTGCCACCCCTCGTCCGTGCTCATCCAGTCCTTTTTCACGGCCAATCTCGCCCTGGAGTTGGCGAGACATCGCCATGGCGTCCAGGTGTGGGATTATGCAATGCCCGACGAACACAGGGTGACGGCCCTCATGCATTCGCTCCTTGAAGGCCAGGGTCCTGAACAGGACGGGCATGCCAGGATCATGCTCTACGGTTTACCCCGGATTACGATCCGGGACGGCAGGGCCGAGGGGTGCTTCACGGGGGGGGGTGATGCCGATGCGGACCCAGGGGCCGTGGACGGCGAAGCGGGAAACTGCATTCTCGTAAATGCACGCCCTCACCCCGACTTCATCCTGCAGAGTTCCCCAGCCGACGATTCCATCATCCTCACCGGAACCGGGGAGCTGTCCCTGCTCCAGTGCTATGCGCATATCAAGGTCATTCGTGGGAAGACCCCTGGAGCCCGCATCTGGATAGCCTTCGACGGGCAGCGTGAAGTCCGTGATGACCGTTCCGTCTTTGAACGGCTGTCAGGGTTTGCCGGGCAGCGCCTGGACTGCCAGGTCGGCTTCCTCGGGACCCTGGTGCATGACGAGTCCGTGGAGCGGTCCTTTCGTGAGGAAAAGCCGCTGGTGCTCTTTGCCGGGCAGTCGGCGGCCAAGGAGGCCCTGTCGGGCATCTGCACGCGATTCATCGAGGGGCTGCACCTGCCCGGACAAGGAGAGGGGTCGTGATGCGCCTTCTGAAGCCCATCCACATGGGAGATGCTGCCCAAGTCATCAGGATATGCGCCCAGTGGCTCAAGGAAGATCTGGGCTTTCGGGTCGTGGAATACCGTATCGGGAATGCATTCACCGGGAGCATCGACATCCTGGCCGTCGATGCCGTCAGGGTCTATCTCATCACCGTCAACACGGGGCGCCTTAGCGATGCGCTCATGGAAGCCCTCACCGGGTACCGGTGGTTCCTCGAGAACAGAGAGTTCCTCGACAGGGTCTACCATACGGACGAGATCAGCCTTCTCGGTCCACCGACTCTCCTCCTCCTCTCTCCCGATTTTCCGCCCGAGATCCATTCCATCCTCCTTCAGGGGCTCAAGATGGAGTTCAGGCTCTTCAGGTACATTGTCACAGGCACCGAAGACGACCCCGATCTCTACGTGGAGGAACTGGCTGCCCATGGCCTCACTGAAAGTGCGGGTGAAATGGACCTGGACAAGATCAGGAGAGACCTCGGCATCGAGGCGGCGGGGCTTGAGGACGAGGAAATCAGGGATTTCCTGAGGTCGATGAGGGCCGGGTGATCAGATCACGCACCACCGGACCCTCATACTGAATCCATTTCTCCCGGATTTTGCCCTCGACCCCTTTGTCCCTGACCGTCTGGAGCCCCTGGTTGATCAGGGCGAGAAGCTCAGCGTTCCCCTTCTTCACGACGATCCCGTAGTTCTCCCTGGGTATGGGAGACCCTTCGGGAATGACGTCCGTCCTGATGGCGAACTTGCCCTTGTACTTCTTGTTGTAGACGGCATAATTGACAGCCAGCGGGGAATCGCACAGGATGCCGTAGATGTATCCCTTGGAGAGGTCCCTGAAAGCCTTCTCGGTCTCTTCCACCGTGTAGAACGTGATGCTGCATTTCTGGTAGAGCCTGATGGTCTCTGCACCCGTGGTCAGCTTGAAGGCGGCGATGGTCTTGCCGTTCAGGGGCTCCTCCGCCATGGCCTTGGGGACAACCATGAGCTGCTCTGCAGTGAAATAGGGCTCGGAGAAATCGTATTTTTCCCTTCTGCCGTCCGTGATGCTCACCGAAGCAATGATGGCATCGTGCTTTCCCTCGTCGAGCTCGTTGAAGATCTTCCTCCAGGGGACATCCGTGAATTTCACCTGCAGGCCAGCCTCCGCGGCTATGGCATTGATCAGGTCGATCTCGTAACCGACGATCCTGCCCTTCTGGTCCTTCATCTCCATGGGCGGCCAGTTGCTGTTGACGGCGACGAGAATCTTCTTCCCGTCGTATGCATGGAGGGTCATTGCCATACAGACCAGGGAAATAACCAGGGTGAGCTTTATCCGGAATGTGCTTGAATTCATGAATACTCCCTTCAGTGTGAGAACCGTGTGCCGGATTGCAGTCAGCGGCTGGTCATCTTGGAGTCCGGATACTAGCAAGAGAAGGTGGGTTATGCAATATCCTTTTGATGGGGTTCTTGACGGCCGCATCTCCGAGAGCCTGTTCACTCTTCCCTTTTATTGTCTGTGGACCTACTATGGGAGAAGACGTATTGTTCAGTGAAGGGGTGTAACCATGCCGAAGCCGCTGATCGAAAGGTTCCTGTTCGGGCTGGAGGAACATCTCCGGGGCCTCATGAACAGACGGGATTTCATGAAGACCCATGCCCGGGGCGCACTCATGGCTGCTGCAGCCTCTTCCGGTGTCCTCTCGCCAGGACCCCTCCTTGGAGCCGCCGTACCGGACATCTCCGTTGCCGTAGGTGGTGCTGCTGCGGCGACACGGAAGGCCGTCGAGGTGCTGGGCGGTATGAAGGCCTTTGTGAAAAGAGGCGAACGTGTCGTCGTCAAACCCAACATGAGCTTCACCGGCAGTGTCATGGATGCCGTGAACACCCATCCCGAGGTTGTCCGCGAGATAGTGGCCATGTGCAGGGAGGCCGGCGCCTCCAGGGTGCGCGTGCTCGACCATACGTTGCGTCCGTCCGAGAAGTGCATCGAAGGGATCAAGGATGCCTGCAGCATCTTCGGTGATGATCTCGTGCAGGCTCTCGAAAAAAAGGACTTTTACAGGGAGGTCGAGATCGGCAACGCTCAGAGCCTCAAGGAGACCGACGTGATGAAGGATGTCCTGGAGTCTGAAGTCCTCATCGCTGCACCGGTGGCCAAGTCGCACGGGAGCACGGGCGTGAGCCTCTCCATGAAAGGAATGATGGGGCTCGTCTGGAACCGTTCCATCATGCACTGGCGCTACGATCTCCACAACTCCATCGTCGACCTGTGCACCATCCTGAAGCCAAGGCTCGTGGTGATAGACGCCACCAGGGTGCTCACCACCGAAGGACCGGGCGGTCCCGGCAAGGTCATCACGCCCGGGACCGTCATCGCTTCCCGGGACATGGTGGCAGCCGACGCGTACACGGTTCAGGCCTTTGAATGGTACGGGAAGAAGATCGGTGCGGACAAGGTGAAACACATAAGGCTCGCCCACGAAAGAAGGATCGGGCGCATGGACATCCAGAATCTCAACGTGAAGAGAACCGTACTCTGATGAGGTTGCGACGGACCGTCCAGGCCATAAGCTTCTCCACATTTCTCCTGCTCCTGTGGTATGCCGCGTTCCCCCTGGCGCTGCCCATCCCGGTGGATATCTTCCTCAGGATGGACCCCCTCATCCTCATACTGACCGGGGCCGGACTCCGCGGGTTTCTCCTGAAAATGTTCCCTGCGGTCATCATCCTCGGGATGAGTGTCCTTCTGGGCCGGTTCTTCTGCTCCATGATCTGCCCCCTGGGTACATCCATCGACATCACGGACAGGCTCATAAGTGGCAGGGGGGTGAGGGGAGATGCAGAGGCCGTATCCGGGGCCAGCCTGAAGCCGGTGAAGTACCTCGTCCTGTGCTTCATGCTCGTTTCGGCACTGACCGGGCTTTCGCTTGCCGCCTACGGATCTCCGCTTGCTCTGGCAACCAGGTTCTACGGCATGCTGGCCTACCCGCTGGTGTCGCTGGCCGCTGATGCCGGTCTGGCCGTCCTCAGACCCCTGGCGGACAGGGCCGGCATCGCAGTGATCGCGTATGCCGACATACCTCTCAGGGCATTCAATCTGCTCTGGATCACCGTGGCCCTCATGGGAGGCATAGCCGCCGGTGCATTCCTTGCGCCCCGATTCTGGTGCCGTTACCTGTGCCCGGCAGGGGCGGTCCTTGCCCTGGCATCGTGGAGACCCCTCGTCACCAGGAGGCGCGTGGGCGACGGGTGCACCTCCTGCGGTCTATGCCGTACTTCCTGTCCCATGGATGCCATCGGCCAGGATCCCCATAAGACGGACTTTTCCGAGTGCATCGTGTGCATGAAATGCGCCCGCGTGTGCCCGGAGAAGGCGGTTCGCTTCACCCCCGGGAAAGGTTCGCAGCCGCTGCGGACAGGTCTGTTTTCCCGAAACCGCCGCGCATTGATCCTCTCGACCCTGGCCGGGGCAGCCACGGCGATGGTTGCCCTTTCCACCCTCAGGGGCAGGGCATGCGAGGGCGGCCCGGGCCAGGTCATGGACCCGACCCTCATCAGACCGCCGGGATCACTCCCTGAGTGCGGTTTCTTGAAGGCCTGCGTGGGGTGCGGCGAATGCATGAAGGCATGCCCCACCAACACCCTGCAGCCGGCAGGGCTGGCGGCCGGCCTGGCAGCCCTCTTCAGCCCGGTCATGGTCCCGCGCCGGGGGCCCTGCGATCCGGCATGCAACGCCTGCGGCCGCGTATGCCCCACCGGGGCCATCCGGGACCTCGTGCTTGAGGAAAAGCGTCATGCCAAGGTGGGCACTGCGCACATCCTCCGCCACACCTGCATCGCCTGGGAGGCGGGAAAGGCATGCCTTGTGTGTGACGAGGTGTGTCCCTACGGTGCAGTGAGCCTGCAGCGCGCCCCAGGGATAGCGGTCATGGTGCCGGCGGTTGACGAGAGCAGGTGCAACGGGTGTGGATTCTGTGAGCATTACTGCCCGGTGGTTCCTGGTGCGGCCATCGTTGTGGGGCCCATGGACGAGCTGAGGCTGGAGTCCGGATCCTACAGGGCCAAGAGCAGGGAGTTGGGGTTGTCTTTCGAGCCGAAAAACCAGGGTGATCCGCCCGCCACCGAGAACAACGGGCTGCCGCCGGGTTTTTCGGACTGAGGGGGAGGATCTCTTGATGGTAAAGGATGATCGACCGTTCACCGGACATTCCAGGCGGGTCTTCTTGTCTTGCTGCCTCCTCCTGGCCCTTGTGCCCCTGTACGGATGTCCCCAGAAGATCGTTGTGCAGTACTACGGCGCCCCCTCCCTTGCGCCGGGCACCAGGCCCGAGATGAACACGGCAGGTTTCTGGATCGGCAAGCACCCGGACCCGGATGTCCTGATCATGACGGCCCAGGACATTGATGCCTTCAATGCCTCCATCAAGGAAAAGACGAAGGCGGTCTACGATCTGACCCGGTTCTCGCCCACCCGCAGCGGAGCAGCGCTGCGGGATTCGCTGCAAAAGACCCTGGATTCCATAGCCTCGAAGAACTATGTGCACGGCAACGGGAAACCGGTGAACGACACGGTGGCGGCCGTGGAACCCCTGATGGCGATTCAGGGGATACCTGCCACGGTGACCGTGCACTGGGCATACGTAGTACGTCCCTGCGACCAGCGGCTCCTTCCCACGGCAGAACCGTTTTTCAAGAGCAGCACGGACACGGCCATCGACAGGCTGCAGAACAATGCCATGGAGATGGTCACCCCCGTGGTCGTGCTCCACGAGAGCGCAGACCATGCGTGGTACTACATCGTCTCCCCCTTCAGCGAGGGCTGGGTGCGCTCCGAGTGCATTGCCCTGTGCCCGAAGGATCAGATGGAGCGCTATGAAGCATGGGCCGGCTTCGTGGTGGCCACCGCCGCCAAGGCGGACCTCTTCATCGATCCCCTGCAGAGGCGGCACCTCACCTCGGTGCAGATGGGCGTCAGGCTGCCCCTGCTGCAGAAGATGGACGACGATGTCGTTCAGGTGCTCGTCCCCGCAAGGAGCGAGGGTGGGTGGTGCAGCTTCGATGCGGCCTATGTCCCGGCATCCCAGGTGAACACCGGCTATCTCCCGTATACCCCGCGAGCCGCCATCACCCAGGCCTTCAGGCTCCTGAACGCACCGTACGGATGGGGGGGCATGTACGGTGAACAGGACTGCTCGCGGTTCATCCAGGAGGTCTTCGCCACCTTCGGCATTCTCATGCCCCGGAACTCAGGCCAGCAGGCCAAGGCGGGCTCGCTGATCGCGGCCTTCGACAGGACGCGAAGCGCCCAGGTGCGCCGGGAGACACTCACCGCTTCGGCCAGGGGGGGCATCACCACGCTTCAGTTTCCTGGCCACATCATGCTCTATCTGGGCGACGTCGGCGGGGTGCCCTATGCCATACACGATCTCTATGCCTATACCGAGCCCGCGGGGGAGGACGAGCGCCTGGTGTCCATCAACAAGGTGGCGGTCACCAGCCTGGAGATCGGCGAAGGCACCAAGAAGGGCTCGCTGCTCATGCGCGTGGCAGTGGCCCGTGAGGTCTCTCTTGATATGCCATCGAAATAAGGTATCATTCCAGAATCACGCATGCTATAATAATTTGCCAATGAGCCCAATGCATGATCAGGCAGGGTGCATTCCTCCAGGAAGGTGAACGGAGGTTTTAAGCATACAGCCTGCACGCATGCCATGGGCGATGAAATGACAAGGGGGTATCTTTTCCCATGGAAAGGCATCTGAGAAGGCTCAGCGACTTCATCATCCGCCGCAAGGTTCCCGTTCTGATTGTCATACTCCTGATCACCGGCTTCTTCGCCTACATGAGCACGAAGCTCACGGTGAACAACGACCACGACACCTGGCTCCCCCAGCACAACGAGGTGGCCAAGCTCCTGCGCCAGGCGGACAAGGACTTCTCCTCCAACATCATGCTCTTCGCGGTCATCGAATTCAAGGAGGGGGTCTTCAGACCGGATTCCCTGGCGCTCATGGACCGCATCACCCAGGAGCTGGAGGGCATCGACGATCTCTTCAACGTCACGAGCATCACGAACATCATAGACATCAAGAAGACCTCTGACGGCATCGAGGTGGGCGACCTCATACCGGGCACCCCCAAGACCCCCGAGGAGATCGAGAGGCTCAAGGCGTACGTCCTGTCCAAAGAGACCTATGTGAACTCCATCGTCTCGGCCGACCAGAGATACACGGCCATCATGACCAACATCGAGAGCAGCAGGGACGAAGTCCTGGTGGCCGAGAGGATATTCAAGATCATCGACGGCCTTGCTGCAGGTCACACCCGCTACTACGGCGGCGACCCGTCGGTGAATTTCTACCTGAACTATTACATGATGCAAGACCTCAAGGTGCTCCTGCCGCTCGGCGTGCTCGTGGTGGTGATCATCATCTATTTCGGCCTCCGCAGGCTGTCCGGGGTCGTCCTGCCCATGTCCATAGTGTTCTTGGCCATCGTATGGACCTTCGGGCTCATGTCCATCTTCGGCTACCCGATCAACATCATGGTGCCTGCAGTCATCGTGCTGCTCATAGCAATGGGAACGGACTACGCGGTGCACTACTACAACCACCATCTCAAGCGAGGAGACGCGTCCACCTCCACCACCGAGATCTCCATCCCGGTCACCATGAGCGCACTCACCACCATCGTGAGCCTGCTCACCTTCGCCACCACCCGCATCGAGGTGTTCAAGAACTTCGGCGTCGAGCTCGCGATAGGTCTGGCCGTGGCCTGGATACTCGCCATCGTCCTCATGGCGGTGTTCGTTTCCATGTTCAAGGTCAAGCCCTCGGAGGTCCTCTCCCAGGATGAGGGAGAGACGCGGTTCACCAGGATCATGGACGCCTTCGGCGGGTGGATCTTCAGCCATGCCAGGCTCATGCTGGCCATGGTGGGGATCTTCGCCCTGGGCATGGCCTTCGGCGTCCCTGCCATCAAGACCAACGTGGACTTCATCGGCCAGCTCCCCAAGGACAGCCCGCCGCGGGTGGGGTGCAACATCCTGGTGGACCACTTCAACGGCATGTACCCCTTCAACCTCTACGTGCGGGGTGACCTGGAAGACCCGGCCGTCATGAACCGCATGAACTACCTGGAGAACTCCATGCGCTCCGAAAAGAGCGCCGCGGGGTTCACCTCCATCAACGCCCTCATAGCCCAGGAGAACTGGCTCATGAACGGGGTGTACGCCGTTCCCGAGACCAGGGACGGCATCGCCAACCTCTGGTTCATGCTGGAGGGGCACGACATCCTCAAGACCTTCGTCACCGAGGACCGGAAGAAGGGCCTGGTGAATTCCATCGTCAATCTGACCTCCACCGAGGAGATGCGCTTTCTCGCGACGCGCTTCGACCTGGTCAAGGATGCACGGATTTCCGAGAAGATCCTCACCATCGAACCGTCGAGGCTCACGGAAGAAGGCCGCAGGGCCCTCGACCAGGTGCGCCTGAGGGACGCCGCCCTCCAGCTCGCATGGCTTGCCAACTACTACGACAGGACCGTCCAGACATCCGGGGAGGTCTTCGAAGCCAGACTATCCTCTGCCCTTGCTGGGCTGCCCGGCTCGGTCGACATGGCCCCCGTTTGGACGGACCTCCGGAACTACCTCACCGCCGAGACCGTGGAGGTGCTGCCGGAGGCGCTCGTTGCAGGGCTCATGAAGAGGATCGGGGAGGTCTGGGAGGTCAGGAGCGAACAGAAGACGGCGGATGAGCTTGCCGGAATGATCACGGCCGGCCGTGCCATGGGCCCCGAGGATGCCGTGACAACGGTGCAGGGCCTGCTCAAGCGTACGGATGCGACCTTCCGTATCCAGAAGGCCCTGTCCCTGAGGCAGGCCATGGGGGATCTGGTGACACCGTCACTGGCCGCCAGCGAGAACTTCACCAAGCGCGCCGACGGCGTCCTCTGGGAACTCGTCTCCCCCAGCCCCGTTTTTTTCAGCAAGCAGGTGGAGGCAGTGCCGGGCATCGGGAATGCCATCGACGCACAGGTCCCTGTCAGGATCGACCAGGCCGGCATGCCCGCGACCGTCCGCCTCGTGCACGGACTCCTCATCAGGAGTCAGGTCCAGAGTCTGGCCCTTGCCCTTGTAGCCGTGTTCATCATGGTGGCCCTGACCTACCGGTCCATGCGCCGCGGCATGATGTCCATGATGACCGTTCTCGTACCGCTCATCGGCATCCTGGGGTTCATGGGGCTGATCAACATCCCGCTGGATATCGGCACGGTCCTGTGCGGGTCTCTCATCGTGGGTCTGGGCATCGACGGATCCATCCATTTCCTCTATTACTACAACCGGCTCCACCTGAGCGGGGTCCCCAAGAAGCGCGCCCTGCAGATGACCATGGGCCACGTGGGCAGGGCGGTCTGCACAGCCAATATGACGACCTTCGGCGGATTCGTGGTATGCCTGCTCTCCGATGTCACTGCGGTGAAGAACTTCGCCTTGCTCAATTCCATCGCCATCCTCATGGTGACGCTCTCGGTCATGACCCTGCTGCCCGCCATGGTTTCAGTCTTCCACGTGGACAGGGTGGACGACCTCGAGGACACGAAACCCCCGCGGGTCTGGACCAAGTTCAGCCTGAGGGGCAGGGCTGACAAGGAAACCCCGCAGGCCGAGGAGGAAAGGAGAAGGGCCGCCGGCGTCATGAGGGGGTGACCGGCTGCTTTAGGATTGTCGTTATCATCGACACGCCACTCCATGTTGAAGGGAGGCCAAGGATGAACCATCTCGTCGTCTACGCCCACCCGAACCCGGCGAGCTTCAACCATGCCATTCTCGACGCGTACACCAGCGAACTCAAGGCATCTGGCCATGAGGTGCGCATCCGGGACCTCTACGCCGTGCCGTTCGATCCCGTGATCGTCCAGTCCGATTACGACATGATCAACCGGGGTACGCCACCGGAAGACATCAGGCGGGAGCATGACCTTATCCGCTGGGCAGGTACCATGACCTTCGTCTTTCCCATCTTCTGGGCCGGCATGCCCGCCATGCTCAAGGGATACATCGAAAAGGTCTTCTCCCTGGGATTCGCCTACATCTTCGAGGGGGACAGGCCGAAAGGGATCCTCAAGGGCAAGAAGGCCGTGATCATCAACACCACGGGCGGTGCACTGAACTACTACCAGAAGTCAGGCATGATCGAGAACATCAGGCAGACCATCGATGGCGGCATCTTCAGGTTCTGCGGCTTCCAGGTCCTGGAGCACAGGTTTTTCGTGGGAGTCCCCATCTCCACGCCTGCAGAGAGGTCGCTGATGCTCGAAGAGGTGAGGGGGATCGCCCGCTCTCTGTCTTCGTGAGGCCGTTCAGATGGGAAAACGAGCAAAGGTTCCCTTGACAGCCGGAGTCCTTCTCCTGACTTCACTGCTCTATCTCTTGACCGGATGCGTCCTGTTCGGGATAAGGGTCTCACGCGGCATGCGCCTGGCAGAGGAGAGCTCCCCCTTGAGCGTATATTCCCCGCTCGCCAGACATACGGTCCTGGTGGTGGGTGACAGTACGGGCGTAGGGACGGGAGCCCTTCAGCCTACATTATCGATAGCGGGCCTCATCGCTCGTGATCATGCCTGTGTGTCCATTGAGAACATCGCCGATGACGGCGCACTGATAAATGATGTGAGCGCCCAGTTGAGTACCATACGCAGGAATGATTTTCATCTCGTCCTGGTGCATGCAGGGGGCAACGACATTCTCCGTTTCACCACCTTGGACGAGATCCGTCAATCGGCAGAGGAGATGCTGAAGAAGGCACAAATGAAAAGCGGAAGCATCATTTTCGTAAGTACAGGGAATGTGGGGAATGCCCCTGCCTTCTTCTGGCCGCTGAACGTCATCTATACGGAACGCACTCGCAAGGTGCGCAGTATATTCCACGATGTCTCCCGCCGTCTCGGCGTGTATTACGTCGACCTCTTCCAGGAGCGGCAAGAGGACGCATTTCTGAAGGACAAGGACAGATACTTCGCCCATGACTACCTGCATCCTTCGGCCCAGGGATATGCCCTCTGGTATGAAGAGATCAGGCGGCAGACGCCCCTTGATGAAATCCTGTCATGCCCCGGCCCGGAGCCTGATGAACCGGGAAAGGACTGAGTCCATGAAACAGGCCGGGATCGACCCTGAACGCGTTGTCCCCCTGAACGACAAGGGGCTCCCCAAAGGGGACTTCGTCATCTACTGGATGCAGCAGTCACAGCGTCTTGATTACAACCATGCCCTGCAGTATGCCGTCCATCTGGCCGACGAAAGAGGCCTCGGCGTGGTGGTCATATTCTGTCTGATGGACGACTACCCGGAGGCGAATCTGAGGCACTATGCATTCATGCTGGAGGGGCTCAGGGAGACCGCCCTGGACCTCGGGGAACTGGGCATGAAGTTTTTCCTCATCAAGGGGCGACCGGAAGAGGCGATACCCCGGCTGGCACGCAGGGCATCCCTGGTCGTCTGCGACCGGGGGTACCTGCGTCATCAGATCGCCTGGAGGCACGGGGTCGGCCGCAGGATCGAATGTCCCTTCATCCAGGTGGAGGGAGACGTGGTGATCCCGGTGGAGAGGGTCTCTTCCAAAGCGGAGTACGCTGCGAGGACCATCCGCCCGAAGATGCACCGCCTGCTGGGGCACTTTCTCAAGCCCCTGGAGACGAGGGCGCCCAGGCGATCTTCCGTCGGGATCGAGCTCGACGTCACAGGGGAGGCATCCCTGGAGGACGCCATGGAGAAACTGTCCATTGACCGTGGCGTTCCTCCCGCGGGAAACTTCTTCAGGCCAGGTGCGGTTCAGGCCCGTAGACTCTTCCAGAAATTCCTCGAGGAAAAGCTGGAAAACTATGTGCCGAACCACAATCAGCCTCAGACCGACAACTGCTCCTGCATGAGCATGTATCTTCACTTCGGGCAGATCTCACCGATGGAATTGGCCCTGAAGGTTCAGGAGCACAGAGACGACAATCCCGAGGCCGTGGACGCCTTCCTCGAGGAGCTCATCGTTCGCAGGGAGCTGGCCATCAACTTTGTCAGGTATACTGATGACTACGATTCCTTCGGCAGCATCCCGGCGTGGGCCCGGCGGACCCTTGAACGGCATGCCCCGAACAGGCGGCCGTATGTGTACTCGGCAGCCGACCTCGATGCGGCTGCCACCCATGATCCCTACTGGAACGCGGCCATGAACGAGATGAAGTACACCGGATTCATGCACAACTACATGCGCATGTACTGGGGAAAGAAGATTCTCGAATGGAGCCCGACGCCACGGGAGGCCTACAGGACGCTGATGTGGCTCAACAACCGCCATTTCCTCGACGGGAGAGACCCGAATTCTTACGCAGGCGCTGGATGGGTCTTCGGCCTTCACGACCGGCCATGGGGAGAGAGGGACATCTTCGGAACGGTGCGAACCATGACCGCATCGGGACTGGAGCGGAAGTGCGACATCAGGGCCTATGTGGAAAAGGTGGGGGGATACATCCTCACGGGTTCACCCGGAAGGGAAAACACCGGGGCAAGCTGATCCATTGACTCCGGTTAGTTGATCGTTATTAACAGCGATAATGAAGAGTCAGTATACCTGTACCCAAGGGCAATGAACGTCGGGAGGAGGCTGTCGATGAGCACCAGGAGGCGCGGTCTCACCAGGAATGGACAGAGGGATGCCGGGAAGCCAGCCGGCAGATCCAAAGCACCACGCACAACTCCGGGTATCGAGGAGCGTGATGAAAGCCTCCGGGAAAGCCTTGAACTGTACGGTGCCGTAACGGACGGCATGCAAGACGGGATGATCGTTGTGGACCGCGAGGGCGGCATCCTCTTCGCCAATAAGGCCGCCTACCGTATCGCCGGCCTGCGGGTCAGGAAGAAACCCGGGGGCCTCAACCTTTCCCGGGTGATCCACCCCGACGATCTCCAGAGGGCCATGGAAGACCATATGCATGCCAAGGAAGGAACAGGCTGCCTTCTCTCCCGATACCGTCTGGCGACACCCAGGGGTGGAGACAGGTGGATAGAGGCCACCGGCCAGAAGGTGTCGTTCTGCGGCACGGAGGCGAATCTCGTCACGTTCCGCGACATCACCGGTCGCAAGGATGACGAAGACGCCCTCAGGATAAGTGAGGAGCGCTACCGGCATATAACGGATGCCGTCACGGACTATATCTATACGGTGTACCTGCATGAAGGCGATGTCGTCCGAACCGTGCACAGCCCCGCCTGCGAGGCGATCACCGGCTATACCATGGAGGATTTCTCTGCAGACCGTTACCTCTGGTACACCATGGTGGAGGAGGACGACAGGGATCTGGTGCGGGAGCATTTCTCCCGGGTGACCACGGGGGAGAAAGTAAAGCCCATCGAGCACCGCATCCGCCGCAAGGACGGCTCGGTGCGGTGGATCAGCAACATGCCGGTCCTGCACCGGGACGCATCGGGGGCCATCATGTCCTACGACGGGGTGGTCAGCGACATAACCTGGCGCAAGCTTGCCGAGCAGGAGCTCAGGGAGAGCGAGGAGCGCTTCCGGGCCCTCCATGATGCATCCTTCGGCGGCATCGGCATCCACGACAAGGGCATCATCCTGGACAGCAACCTGGGCCTCTCGGAGATAACGGGATACTCCATCCAGGAGCTCATCGGCATGAACGGGCTCGAACTCATCGCTCCGGCCTGGCGTGACTTTGTCATGCAGAAGATCCTGGGCGGTTACGACAAGCCCTATGAGGCTGAGGGGGTCCGCAGGGACTGGACCGTCTACCCCCTCCAGATCCACGGCAAGAACATCCCCTATCATGGCAGAACGGTCCGGGTGACCGAGTTCAGAGACATTACGGAAAGAAAGCAGGTGGAAGAGGTCCTTCGGGAACGTCAGGCCAGGCTCGACAGCATCTTCCGTGCGGCTCCCACGGGCATCGGTGTTGTTGCCGACAGGATCCTCCTGGAGGTCAACGAGCGCATCTGTGAAATGACCGGATATAGCCGTGAAGAGCTCGTCGGAAACTCCGCCCGGATCCTCTATCCGAACCAGGAAGACTACGAGTTCGTGGGGTCGGAGAAGTACCGGCAGATACAGCAGAAAGGTACGGGCACGGTGGAGACGCGGTGGAAGAGGAAGGACGGTACCGTTTTCGACATCATTCTCAGCTCCACACCCATCGACCCGGATGACGATACGGCCGGCGTTACCTTCACCGCCCTTGATATCACCGAGCGCAAGCGGGCCGAAGAGGCCCTGCGGGAGGGCGAGGAGCGCTACCGTCTCATGGCCGAGCTCACGGGAAAGCTGGTTTACGACTACGATGTGCCGTCGGGCCGCATGACCTGGCATGGCGCCGTATCCCAGCTCACCGGTTTCCTGCCCGAGGAGTTCGTGGAAGTGGACGTGAAGGCATGGAACGCCATGATACACCCCGAGGACCGCAGCGACACCATCATGACCCTCGAGGCCGCCCTGCAGGAATGCGGACCCTACCAGGCCGAATACAGGCTCCGCAGAAAGGACGGTTCATACATCCATGCGGAGGACCACGGCGTATTCCTCCCCGATGCCTCGGGAAACGCATACCGCATGCTGGGCACCGTCGGTGACATCACGGAGCGGAAGCGGGCCGAGGAGGCGCTCAAACAGAGCGAGGAGCGCTTCCGCTCTCTGTTCCAGAACTCCGCCGATATCGTCGTGATACTGGACGTCAACGGCCTCGTCTCATACGATACACCATCTTTTTCGCGCATCCTCGGTTACCCGCACGGGCACCTCCTCGGCAGAAACCCTCTCGATCTCATCCATCCCGATGATGTGGAAAAGGTCGCCCTGGATCTGGGTGACGTCTATCAGAATCGCAACGACGGCACACCCACTGAATTCCGTTTCCGCAAGGCGGATGGGACCTGGATCTTTCTTGAGGCCATAGGGAACAACCTCCAGGACTATCCGGGCATCAACGGGTTAGTCATCACGGCCCGGGACATCACCGAGCGCAAGAAGGCCGAGGACCTCAGGTTCGAGATGGAGCGCAGGCTGCTCCATGCCCAGCGACTGGAGAGTCTGGGTGTCATGGCAGGCGGCATAGCCCATGATTTCAACAACCTGCTCATGGCCATCCTGGGAAATCTCGACCTGGCCCAGCTGGACCTTACTCCGGTCTCGCGCTCCCGGCCGTTCATCGACCATGCCATGGTGGCGGCGCGCAGGGCTGCAGACCTCACGAACCAGATGCTGGCATACTCCGGCAAGGGCAGGTTCGACCTGAAGACCTTCGACCTGAGCGAGCTGGTGGAAGAGATGTCACACCTGCTCAAGGCGTCCATCTCCAAGACCGTCACCCTCAACCTTCAGACGGCCAGGGACCTCCCGTCGATCAAGGCGGACCCGGGCCAGATTCAGCAGATCATCATGAACCTCATCGTGAATGCGTCCGAGGCCATCGGGGATGCCCCGGGGGTCGTCACCATCACCACTGACTCCCTGGAGTGCATGGAAGATTGTCTGAAGCAGAGCCTTCTCAAGGATAAACCGGAAACAGGCACCTACGTCCTGCTCGAGGTTAAGGATACGGGATGCGGTATGGACAAGGAGACCATGGACCGCCTCTTCGATCCGTTCTTCACCACCAAATTCACCGGCCGAGGTCTTGGCCTGGCCGCAGTGAGCGGTATCATCACGGGACACAAGGGCGCCATCATGGTGGACTCGGAGCCGGGAAGGGGGACCGCCATAAGGGTGCTTCTGCCGGTATCCGGAGATCCGCCCGTGAAGACTCTCAGAGAATCCGCCAATACAAAGGCAAAGGATTCCGGCGGAAACTCTGAGCCTGTCCCCGCAGGAACGGTCCTGGTGGTTGACGACGAAGAGATGGTCAGGGACCTCTGCAGGTCCATGGTGGAGCGGCTTGGTTATGCCGTGATAACCGCTTCCGACGGGGAGGAAGCCGTGCGGATTTTCCGGGAGAAGGCTGCCGACATCGTCTGCGTCATCCTCGACCTCACCATGCCCAGGAAGGACGGCTTGGATACCTTCGACGAACTCAAGCACATGAACGAGAGGGTACGGGTCATCCTGTCCAGCGGCTTCAATGAACAGGAAACCACTCACCGCTTTCTCGGCAAGGGACTGGCAGGGTTCATTAAGAAGCCCTACCGGCTGGAGAACCTACGGATGGAGCTGGAAAGGGTGCTGGGGGATTCCTGATCTCGTGTCCGGGAGCGTTTCCCGGGATCATCATTCTTCTTGGGACGCATTGACTGTGCCATGGGGACGCTTATTATTCATCTCATGGGGAGCTGACTCCCGAGAACCCTTTTCATCACGGTTTTCACCAGGAAGGAGGGAAGGTGGATTTCGAGTTCAGAGAAGTCAAGGTCGCAGACCCCCGGCAGATAACCCTGGAACTAAAGGCCCTTTTCACCAGCCAGGGTCTTGCCGTCCTGTCAACGCACGACCACGGCCAGCCCTATTGCAACCTCGTTGCCTTCGCCTCATCGGAGGACCTGAAGCACCTGGCCTTTGCCACGACCCGGGCCACCAGGAAATTCACCAACATCGACGAGGATCCCCGGGCATCCATGCTCATAGACAACCGGAGCAATCGCGTGGCAGATTTCCATGAAGCCATGGCAGTGACAGCCACCGGGCATGCACAGGAGACCATCGGCCCGGAGAAGGACGGGCTTCTCAAGCTCTACCTGGCCAAGCATCCCCACCTGGAAGACTTCGTCATGTCCCCCTCCTGCGCGCTCATGCGTCTCGAGGTGCTCAGGTACTATGTGGTCAGCAGATTCCAGCACGTCATGGTGCTGACGATGAAGGAATGAACATCATCATACCCCTGGACAGCATCGCCGATGCTGAGGCACCGGAAGCTGGCGGCAAAGCCTTTGCCCTGAGCCGTCTTTTCCTCAGCGGTATCCGCGTGCCCCAGGCCCTGTGCATTTCTCGAGAGGCATATGAAATGTATGTCCGCTCCACAGGCCTTCTGGAACGCATATCCCTTGAGCTGAGCCGCAAGGACTTCCGCGACATGCGGTGGGAGGAGCTGTGGGACAGCTCTCTGCGCATCAGGAGCATGTTTCTGAACACCGCCATGCCTTCTGCTCTTGTGAAGAGACTGCGCGGACCCATCGAGGATCTTTTCGGCGACAGACCCGTTGCCGTTCGGTCTTCCGCACTGGGGGAGGATTCCACCTCCGCCTCGTTTGCCGGGCTCCACGAGTCGTATCTGAATGTGCAGGGCATCTACTCCATCCTCGATCACATCCGTCTCGTGTGGGCTTCCCTGTGGTCCGATGCAGCCCTGCTCTACCGCAAGGAACTGGAGCTCGATGTCCATCACAGCACCATGGCAGTCATCATCCAGGAACTCATAGCGGGCCGGAAGTCCGGGGTTGTCTTCGGAAGGAGCCCCGTAGATGAAGGCCGTGCAGTCATAGAGGCCATTTACGGTCTTAACCAGGGTTTCGTGGACGGCATGGTGGAGCCTGACAGATGGAGCGTCGCGCGAGCTGACGCTGCGATCATGTCCCACGAAGAAGCGGAGAGAGAGAGGTACATGGCCCCCGCAGCGAACGGAACATCCCTGGAATACCTGGAACCTGAAGCGCGGCTGACCCCCCCCCTCAATCCTGAAGAGGTCCTTGAGGTGTTCCGGCTGGCCATGAAGATCGAGGATCTTTTCGGGGTGCCCCAGGATGTGGAGTGGACCTACGAAGGGAAGTCCCTGTACGCGCTCCAGGCCAGGCCGATCACCGCAACAGCATCCAGGGGGCTGAGCGATGAACGGTACTTGTACCGAAGCCTTACAAGGAGCTTCGAGAACCTGAAGAAGCTCAAGACACGTATCGAAGATGAGCTCATACCAGAAATGGAGAAGGCGGCTGACGCCTTCCCGAGCGCCGATCCCGCGCACCTCGGCAACGACGAGCTGGCGGAAGAGATCCTCGAAAGGTCAGCCACATACAAGGCCTGGGAACGGGCATACTGGAAGTACTTCATCCCCTTTGCCCACGGCATGAGACTCTTCGGCAGGGTCTACAACGATACACTGCGTCCCCACGATCCGTACGAGTTCATGGACCTCCTGAGATCCTCGTCCATGCTCAGTATCGAACGTAACACCCAGCTCGAGCGACTTGCCGCTCAGGTGAAGCAATCTCCAGGTCTGGCTGCAGCGCTGAGGGAAGCCAACGGCGCCTCTGCATTTCCCGCCTTCGAGGAAGCCCTCTCTCGTTTCATCAGGACCTTCGGCGACCTCTCGTGCTACAGCGCACGCTGTATCCGCGATGACTCCTTGATCAGGGCACTTGTGCTCAAGCTCGCATTCAGACCTTCTTCCGGAGTGCAGGCGCGCAAGCAGGGCATGGAAGACCTGGAGGAATACTACCTCTCATTCTTCCCCGATGTTCACAAGTCCTTTGCCCGGGAGCTGCTGGACCTCGCCCGGGCAAGCTACCGGTTGAGGGACGATGACAACATCTATCTGGGCAGGATCAGGGGGCACTGGGAAGCGGCTCTGGAGGAGGGGAAAAAAAGGCTCACCGGCCGCCCGATCCGGATATCGGACGAGGATATCCCCCGGGCATTGAAAGATCCGGGGTTCGAGCCGCCTCCCGAGACGGAGAACCTCGGAGAGACAGACAAGACTCTGGTTATGATGCGTGCCCGCCAGCTTGTAGGCCAGCCGGCCGGCAGCGGCATAGCCACAGGGACGGCGAGGGTGATTGCCGGTGAGAAGGACCTGTCAGGATTCATGGCCGGGGAGATCATTGTCTGTGATGCACTGGATCCCAACATGACCTTCATCATTCCCCTGGCTGCGGGTATCGTGGAGCGCAGGGGCGGGATGCTGATACACGGGGCCATCATCGCCCGCGAATACGGCCTGCCGTGCGTCACCGGAGTCCCCGAGGCCGTAACCCTCATCAGGACTGGAGACGTACTGACCGTGGATGGTTATCTGGGTATCGTCGTCATCAGCGACTGACGCTTCAGGCAAGGCCTGCATCGCGGGGGTTGTCTCGAACTGCCGGACGCACTATCATATTCATATCGGGTCCGGCAAGGTATCCATATGGAACGTATGGGCGGCAGGAGGCATTTCATGGTTGATTCACTTTATCATGTCCGCGGCGAAGACGGACGCATCGTCCTGGAGGGGCTCATCACGGGCGCCGCCTCCGGTTCCCTCGGAGACGCATACAGCACATCCGGAACAGGTGCCGAGGTCGTCCTCGACTGTGCGGGCATCGAACACGTCGATGTTTTCGGGCTCAACGAGCTGATCAAGCTCTGGCTTCGGGCAAGGGCCCAGGGGAGGGTTCTCAGGGCAACGGGCGTGAGCAAAGAGCTCATGGATGTCTTCCGGGCCACCCGTACCGATGGTGCCTTTTCCCCGCAGCCT
>JALOOZ010000130.1 GCA_025454155.1 Thermodesulfobacteriota bacterium | reverse complement strand
AGATCGAGCTGCCCCCGCTTCCACGCATCCAGGAAAAGTTCTATGAGCTCATGAAGGCAGGGGCGAACATGCAGCAAATCGGCGAACTCCTGAAACAGGACCCCGCCATCTCCTCGAAGCTCATCCGGATATCCAACTCATCCTTTTACCGGGGCATTGCCGAGAACACCACCGTTGAGCAGGCGGTGAACCGCCTGGGTCTCATCACTGCGAAACAGACCGTGGATGCCCTTTCCGGCAGGACCTTGTATGAACATGCCGATCCTGAATATAAGGAGGTCGTGGAGAAGCTCTGGGAGCATTCCCTGTCCTGTGCCCATGCATGCCAGATAATCGTGGACCTCAAGGGCATCAAGCTCAACGAAGACGCCTTCTCCATGGGACTGCTCCATGACATCGGCAAGCTCATGCTCCTGAGGGTCATCGGCGAACTGAAAAAGAACGGCAGTGAAGATACGTCGGCGGATGCCCAGGAGCTCATGGCAACGGTGGATGCCCATCACGGAAAGGCAGGGGCGGTGCTGCTGAAGAAGTGGCTTTTCCCCGGGGTTTTCATTCAGGTGGCAGAGCTCCATGATGAGGTACAGAAGATCCTGACCCCGAGCAGGGAGCTGCTCGTGGTGAATCTTGCCAACGTGACGGTGAAGTCCATGGGATTCGGCTCGCCGAACCCGGCAGGCACTGACCCGGAATCGCTGGGAGCCGTTGCATCCCTGGGGTTCGACGCTTCCATCATCGCGGTCATCAAGGAACAGGTGAAGACCCGTATGGAGGAGCTCAGGGAATATCTCCAGTAGTACCCGGGGAGAACAGGTTCCCGCATCATGGTCTCTTCCCTCTTGTCAACCGGGAAGGAAAAAGATACCTTTATCTGGTACATCTGAAAGGCCCCGGAACGGTCGGGCATGGGGTGAAGAGGAGGACGCGATGAAAGTGCTTGCATTGAATTCCAGCCCAAGGATCAAGGGCCAGAGCAAGACCGAGATCCTGCTGAGCAGCCTCGTTGCCGGCATGGAAAAGGCCGGTGCCCAGGTGGAGGTCGTGCACCTGAGGACCAAGACCGTGAAGAACTGCATCGGGTGCTACACCTGCTGGACCAAGACACCCGGGAGGTGCATCCACCGGGATGACATGGCCGAGGAACTCTTCCCCGCATTCATCGAATCCGACATCGCCGTCCTGGCAACCCCGCTGTACCATTTCACCATGAACGCGGCCATGAAGGCCTTCATAGAGAGGACCCTGCCCGTTCTCGAACCCTATCTTGCTCAGAAGGGGGAGGCGACCTACCATCCCCTGCGCGGCAGGCACCCCGCCGTGGTCGTCCTCTCGGTGGCCGGATTTCCCGAGATATCGGTGTTCGACCAGCTCTCGAGCCATCTGCGCTTCATGTACGGCAAGGGGCTCATCGGAGAGATATACCGGCCTGCCGCCGAAGCAATGGTCCTCAGCCCCTCCTACATGAAGGTACGGGACGATATCCTCGATGCCGTGTCCGAGGCCGGCACCGAGCTCGTGAAGACCATGAAGGTATCCAAGGCCACCATGGAGCGCATCACCCAGCCGCTGGGTGACAAGGAGGTCATGGCCAGGGCCGCCAACATCTTCTGGAAGACGTGCATCCGCGAGAAGATGACCCCCGAGGAGATGCGCTCAAAGGGCGTGGTGCCCAGGCCGGAGACCGTTGAGGAATTCGTCCTGCTCATGAAGATGGCGTTCAAGCCCGAGAAAGCCTCGGGCATGAATGCCACCATACGGTTCGAGTTTTCCGGTGAACAGGCCGGGACGTGCTCCTTTGCCGTATCGGCAGCTGGCATGGAGGAGACCATGGGGCCTACCGGCAAGGCAGATCTCGTGATCAGAACGCCCTTCGAGGTGTGGATGGACATCCTCACGAACAAGGCCGACGGGCAGACGCTGTTCACGGACGGGAAATACCAGGCCGAAGGAGACCTCGCCGTTCTCATGAAGCTCAAGGAGCTCTTCGGCAGATGAGCTTTCCGCCGGAACCGCCAGAAACTCCATCAAGCTGCACAAGGAAACCGCATGGCCATTGATGCCCGATCCATGAAGGACATGATCCTCGCCGAAGGGGTTGATCTCGCGGGAATTGCCTCCGCCGAGGACCTCCTGCTGGCGGATCCCGCAAGGCCGCCCCGCGGCCTCATGCCTACGGCTAGGAGCGTGATCGTCATGGCCGTCGCCCACAGCCTCGGGTCAGTCTACGCACCCGACATCCGGCTGTGGACCCGCAACAAGATGCAGACCTCCCGGCTGCTGGACCAGGTCGCCGAGAAGGTGGGGAGATGTCTCGAGCGGCAGGGGTTTCTGACTCTGCCTGTGTCTGCGGACAAGCCCGTGGAGATCCACAAGACAGATCCTCGGTCGGGCAAGAAGCTCCAACACACGAAGACCCTGGGGCAGCTTTCCCTCAAGCACGCCGCAGTCAGTGCAGGCCTCGGCAACATCGGGAGGTCGAACCTGCTCATCACCGAGCGTTTCGGGCCCCATGTGCGGCTCGGGGCTGTCATCACCGAGGCCCCGCTGGAAGCGGACACGCCGCGGGTGTTCGACCCGTGCCCGGACGGGTGCAGGCTGTGCGAGCAGGCCTGCCCGGTGGGTGCAATCCGTGGCGGCGCCTATACCGTGGACCCCTGCTTCCATTTCTGGTCATGGGGCTTTGACAGGGTTCCGCCGAAAAGGCTCAAAGACTGGCCCGGATATCTGAAGATGCTCCTGACTCATACAGCCCGGAGGGATTTCGTCGTGGAGTTCGGCCAGACCCTCATCACAGACGTGGACAACTGCATGGCGTGCATGAGGGCCTGTCCGCAGGGATCGGAGTGGAAACTCATCAGGCCCAAGGTGCAGGGCGGGTAGCCGCTGCCTGCTGCAGGCGAAGAGAGAAAAGGAGGAGAGGGATGCTGCGCGAGACTATCGTGAAGAACCGTTCTTACCGGCGATTTCTTGAGGGACACAGGGTCAGCCCGGAGGAACTCAGGGTACTCGTCGACCTGGCAAGGCTCTCAGCGTCCGGGGCCAACATGCAGCCGCTGAAGTTCTTCGTGTCGTCCGATCCCGAGATGAATGCCCGCATCTTCC
Organism: Thermodesulfobacteriota bacterium; assembly: GCA_025454155.1. GTDB lineage: Bacteria > Desulfobacterota > Desulfomonilia > UBA1062 > UBA1062 > MWEI01. The sequence goes on along the minus strand of JALOOZ010000130.1, from coordinate 3,867 downwards.
CGTGCCTGGGCTGGGCGGCCTACCTCAAGGACTGGCCGGGTCCCGTCGAAGGGGAGAGGCCATCTGCCTACATCGTGATCCTGGGAGACACGCAGATCGCCACCCACTACTGGTGCGACCATGGAATCGCGGCCCAGTCCATCCTCCTGGGTGCCGTTGAAAAGGGGCTCGGGGGGTGCATGATCGCATCCATCAACCGGAAGGCCCTCGTGGAGGCCCTTCACATCCCCGATCGCTACGAGATCCTGCTGGTCATCGCCCTGGGCAAACCCGCGGAGGAGGTCATGATCGAGGCTGTGGGCCCTGACGGCGACATCAGGTACTGGCGGGATGAGCAGGGCGTGCACCATGTTCCGAAGCGACCGCTGGACGAGATCGTCATCGAGCGGTTCTGACGGGAAGGTGCATCTCGAACGGTGGGTTTGATCGGCCCCGAGGAGGCAGACAAAGGCGTACAGGCATGAAAGACACGGCTGCCTATGTAGACAAACGACGGGCTCCAAGCGTCTTGTCTGGTAAGAGAAGCTCGAAAGGGGCAGACGCGGATACTCGGTGCTGGTAGAATGCTGTGGCGATGCACGGGGATGGAACAGGGAAGAATCAGGGCGATGATGCAGGGGGGAGCATCTCCCTCGTCAATGCGGCCCTGGGAGGAGACAGGCCCTCATTCGAGCGGCTCATCACCATCCACCAGGAGGGGATATTCCGCATGGTCTATGCACGGATGCAGAGCAGGGCGGACGCGGAGGATGTGGTCCAGGACGTTTTCCTGAGCGCATACCGCAACCTGGCGTCCCTGCGTGAGCCGGAGCTTTTCAAGGCCTGGCTCTACCGCATCGCGCTCAACCGGGTCAGGGATTTCATGAGAAAACGCAAGCTCATGTCGCTCTTCGGATTCACCTCCAAGGAGGCGGACGAAGACTACCCGGATCCCGGCCCGGACGGCTTCGACCACCTCGCCGCCAGGCGGTTCTGGTCAAGGATCAATGACTTTCTCTCCTCCCTGCCCCCCCTCCAGCGAGAGGTCTTCCGTCTTCGGTTCATCGACGACCTGGGCATCCATGAGATCGCAGTGGCCCTGGGCAGGAACGAGAGCACGGTGAAGACGCACCTCTACCGGGCACTTGACAAGTTCCGGACAGAAGGTTCTCAATACGGGATGTCCCCGCAGGAGGAGTCGTGAGCAACGAAAACAAGTCCCATCTTGACCCCGAGCGCATCATCGCCTCCTTCGTCGATGACCGCGGGCTGTCGCCCCAGGAGCGGGAGCACCTGTCAGGGTGCCCCGCATGCACGGCCGCGAGGGAGCGCCTTGCATCGCAGTTGACGGGGCTGGCCGAGCAGGCCGGGCGGCACACGCCCGAGTCCTTCCGGAGGGTCGTCCTCCCTGCGGAACAACCGGCCAACCCGCTGGCCTGGATCATGCGGTGGTCCATGGGCGTGGCTGCTGCCGCGGCCACGGTGGCCATCGTGGCCGCGCTCATGCTGGGGCGACTGTTCCCCGGCGGGGTGGGGGAGATCGACCAGCTGAAACTGGCGCAGGAGACGGTGCGCGATGCGACGCTCCTGGCCGAGGTCAGGGCTCTGGAGAACGATCCCCTCCCGGGTGCCTACGCGGAGATCATCCCGGAACCCGGGGGGAGCCTGGATGATGAGTTCTTCGATTTTCTGATCCCCCTGGATGCGGATGGGGACGAGACCCAAAGGACATGAACGCAGTGCGAGGAAACGCGAGATGAACAAACGGACGCTTATCGGGATGTTGGTATGTACGGCCCTGCTCGTCGGGGCCGGCCTGGCCTGGGGGCAGGATGTGAAGCCTGGCAAGTGGTGGAGGCATTCTGAGGTTTCCAGGGACCTGGAGCTGACCCGCCAAGAACAGCGGGAACTGGATGACCTGTACGCCAGGAACCGTGACTCGCTCATCGACATCAAGGCCGACCTCGAGAAGGAACGCAGCAGGCTTTCCGACGTCATGGACCGGGAGCCCTTCAATGAGGCCGCTGCCAACGCCCAGCTCAGGCGGGTTGAGGAGAAGCAGCAGAGGCTCACCTCCGAGCGGATGAGGTATCTCATCGAGGTGCGCAAGATCCTCGGTCCGGAGCGGTTCAGGACCCTCGAGGGCAAGGCCGTGGAGAGGGAGGAAGAGAGGTCCGGGCAACGACCCGACAGGAAAGGCAAGCGGAAGTACTAGCGGGATGCCCGCGTCCGTCGAGCCATGCGCGTCTGGGACATACACCCCGGTTACCTGAACCGCGAGAGCCTTCTGGGCGAGCACAGGGAGGTGCACGCCGTGTTTTCCGTCATCCTGAACTGCAGGAAGGGCTATGCCCGTCACCCCGAGACCATGCGTTGGCGGGGCTGCATGGGAGCCCTTGTGGTCCGGCATGGTATCATCGTCCAGGAGATGATGCTGAGGGGATATCACCACCACAGCCCGGGACCGGAGGTGGCGATGTCCCCCTGGCCCGAGGTGTATATCAACCCGCCCTTTGAACAGTTCGATGTCCTTGCGAGAAAATATCACGGGAAGCACCACGGTCGTATTCCCCTTCCGCACAACACCCAGCAGCTCTGGGCCCAGCACAAGTACTCCGTCCTTGCCCGGGATCCTGAGCTCTACAAGCGCATCGGGCCTCTGGCAGCGAACAGGAAGGGAGAGCAGTGTTTCCGGGAGCTCTCCCGCACACTGGCGGAGGCCCTCCGGACCGGACCATCCCAGGGCGGAATCATGAACGCCCTGCTCCACATGTGGGGGTACGTATCCGGTCTCGACCCGGCCCAACGACACTATCCCGAGGCACCTGCTGAACTCATAAGGGAGATCCAGCGCAGATCGATCCTGCACGGGGTTAGCTACCTCCAGGAATCCACCGCGCTGAGCGAGCTGGCGTGCTGGGTCTGAAAAAGAAAGTGGCCAGGCAACCCTTTTCACGGCCGCCTGGCTATAGCAACGGAACTACTGAGGTATTCTCCTCATCGGCATCATGCATGGACAAAACGAGTGTTTCCTGCAGGAAACCCGGAAAAACCGATTTACCGAAGGTAATATATTAATATTATTATAGAATATAGGGATGACGACGATCTGCGAAAAAACAAACCCCACGCTTTACCTTTTGAAGGCCCTCTGCAGGGGGGAAAAGGCAAAATACTTGCTGCCAATGAAGTTCACAGCTGTTCCCACTCCTATTCCAACGAGATTATTGAATATATAACCATACCCTGTGTCAAGGCTTGTATATTCTATGAGCAGGTGCATCACTCCAAGTCGAGCCAAGAACCCGACACAACATACGGTGACATAGGAAGCGTAACTCGTGAAGAGCGATGTATTGCGGGCACCCTCAAACGTCCATAGACGGTTCAGAATATAGTTCGTAGTAACAGCCGCCAGGAAGCCGAATGATGCACATATACGCGTGTCGAAAGCGAACATGGTCTTGAACGCTACAACGACACCCATATCGACAAACAGACCCGAGAAGCCGACTGTGCAGAACTTAATGAATTCTCTTTCTATCAACCTGGCCATGTGAATATGTATAACCTATAGAGGTGTCTGATATACTTCCATTGCCCTTCCTTGGACATTATACCGCAGCACTTGATGGTACACAATGATCCATGGTTTGATCATAAGGCCGGCCACCACTTTCTGCCGATATTAAGTCGCATTGCCGAAATATCGTCAGCAGCAGAGGTAATACCCCCTTTCCTTCGAGTCTTCATGCCCCGTTATGTGCAATAGTTCCCTATCGTTATCCGAAAAAGCACATATATCATCTCCTGGCACGAATCCCGCTTAATGAAAGGTATTCTATCCGCCTAGGGTGGAGTGAATCGTTCATTGCGAATCATAAGGAG
>JALOOZ010000016.1:22919-29830 GCA_025454155.1 Thermodesulfobacteriota bacterium | reverse complement strand
GGGACCGCCAGGACCTCAGCGGCGGCGACATCAGACGATCCCCTGTCAACGCTCAGCGTGAATCATGAGACCATCAGGGCAAAGCTCTCCTCCTCCCAGGTCTATGTCATAACCACCGACATGGCCAAAGGCGATGTGGACCACATCAAATCCGAGTTCAGGAACCTCGGGGAAGTCCTGGCCCAGAAGACCACCCCCGATGGCAGACTCATCACCCTCTTCTCGACCATCATGGAGCCGGACATGGTACCGCTGGCCCTGGGGGTCGGCAAGGAATCCTTCCTCCAGGTGAATGACTCCATGCTGAGAGCTTCCGGCGGGCCGTCTCCGCAGAGCTGCATGCCTCCAGTTGCAAGACCGGCCACGAAGGAGGCCACGAAGAAGGCAAAACCGGTTCCCAAGCCAAGACAGCACATGGGTGATAAGGAGCGGGATCGCGACTACAGCTGCGTATCCTACGATGAGTCCGATGCCACAGAGGTGATCGCCGCCCTCAAGGAAGAGGTGAAGGCAGTTCAGAAAGAAGAGAACAACTCATACATCACCTTCACCCTGGACAACGAGGTCTATGCAGTACCTATCCAGACCATAGAGGAGATCATCGGCCTGCAGGAGATCAGCCTGCTGCCCAATGTCCCGGATTTCATCAAGGGTATCATAAACCTGCGCGGTGAGATCGTTCCCATCATGGATCTGAGGCTCAAGTTCGGGTTGTTGCCCAAGGAATACACCCAGTTCACCGTCTTCCTCATTGTCCGGGTGGATGAGAGGCTCATGGGCATGGTGGTGGACAATGTGGCGGACGTGCTCGTTATCGAACCTGCCAGGGTTCAGAAAAAGCCGGTCTTTTCGGCCAAGATATCCACCGAGTTCATAGGGGGTGTCTACAAGGATGCCCAGGAAGAGATGGTCATCCTGGTGGATATCCCGTCCCTCATCAAGCCGGAAGAGTGGGATGTGGCGTACATCTGAGAGCCTGATAGAACGGAATCGCTTCTAACCCTTCTTCTGCACCAGAAAAGTCTGGACCAGGAGACCCGCCATACCCAGGGATATCCAGGTATCCGCCATGTTGAAGGTCGGCCATCGGAAGCGCCCGATGTGGAAGCTCAGGAAATCCACCACCTCTCCGAAGATAAGCCTGTCGGTGAGGTTTCCCAGCGCGCCTGCTATGATGAGGCACAGGACCGTCTTCAGGAGCCATGAGTCATCCGCCATCTTCCAGAAGATGACAAGGATGGCCCCGCAGGCGATCAGGGTGATCAGCCCGAAGAAAGGGGTGCGATATGTTTCAGGGAGACCCTGGAGAATGCCGAAGGCCGCACCGGTATTGCGCGCATGGATAATGTCGATGAATCCGGGGATGACGGTGAATCCGCTGCCGATTTCCATGTTTTCGTTGACGAGCCACTTGGTCCACTGGTCAATCCCATAGCAGGGAACTGCAAGGAGTCCTGTCCATGTAGCCAGGATTCTGTATCTCATCAAGGTCTCCATCCTTTCCTGTCCTCTCTCCCGCGGGGTTTTCCCATCCAGTGCCCTGGACACAACACCACAAGTGCATGGCCTCATGCAAGATGAAAGAATTCTCCCCGGGAGAAGATCCCCTGTGCTGCCTTGAGTGACAGGAACTACTTGCAATGGATTCGAGTTACATTTATCTTTTATAATGTTTCTGCCCTCGCAACTGCTTTCTTTGGGTATACGGTTCTTGTAACCATATGGGGGTGATGGTAGTGAACGATGCTGCAGTTGCGTTTTCATTTTTTTCTCGCACGCAGGGACACGAAAGGTTCACGGAGGAGGATGAGCATGGATTATGATTTTGCCGTCATCGGGAGTGGTTTCGGAGGGAGCGTCTCAGCTCTTCGGCTTGCGGAAAAGGGTTATAAGGTCATTGTACTCGAGAAAGGCAAGTGGGTGACGCCCTTAGATGAGGAAGAAGCATCCAAGAGCCTCAAGCATCTCATGTGGAATCCGGCATTCGGTATGAAAGGCTTTTTTACGTATGACTTCTTCAGACATGTCGCAATCGTTGGTGGGGTCGGGGTGGGAGGAGGAAGCATTGTATACGCTGCCACCACATTAAGACCCAAGGACGCTTTCTACAGGGATCCTTCCTGGAGCAAGCTTGGGTTTGACTGGGAAAGGGAGTTGAAACCGCATTATGATACGGCATCGAAAATGCTCGGTGTGGTGACAAATCCGAGCTTGGATGTCATGGATGATTACCTGAGGGAGACCGCAATACGAATGGGAGCCGGTGACACCTTTGGCCCTACCGAGACAGGCATATACTTTGGATCTCCTGAAGTGGTTGCGGATGATCCCTATTTTGATGGAAAGGGGCCTTCCCGTACTGGCTGTTATCTCTGCGGTGAGTGCCTCACCGGGTGCAAGCATGGCTCGAAAAACTCTCTTGACAAGAATTATCTCTATCTGGCTCAGAAATCTGGAGCGACAATCGTGCCTCACCGAGAAGTGACGAACATAGTCCCCCGGAATGACGGAACCTATGTCCTCAAGGTGAAAGATACCTCGGGCATGTTCCGAAAGGCTCCCGATGTCAAGGCAAGGAAGGTTGTTCTGGCGGCGGGGGTGCTTGGGACGCTCAAGCTCCTCTTCAAATGCAGAGATGTCCTGAAGACTTTGCCGAATATCTCCAGCCAGCTGGGTGTGGTAGTAAGGACCAACAGCGAGTCTATCGTCGGGGTTCTGCCGAAGAATGAGGACCTTGACCTATCCCGCGGTACAACAATATCATCAGATTTCTATCCCGATGAGTACACGCATGTCACCCAGAACCGGTTCCCCGCGGGATACGGCTTCATGAAATATTTCAGCGTGCCGCTCGTGGACGATCCCAATCCAGTGCGAAGGTCGCTTGTCACGATTGCCAAAATGATCATGAATCCCGTAGGCGTTTATCGCCGCCTTTTCACGAAGAACTGGAATAAGCGGATCATCGTCCTCACGGTCATGCAGAACCATGACAATCAGCTTTCATTCGAATACGGACCCAGTGCCGCATTTGGTTTCATGAAACGCCGTCTGAAGTCTAAAAGAGTTCCGGGGAAGGAAGCCCCCGTCAACATACCTGTTGCCAACAGGGCCTGCGCAGTGCTTGCGGAAGTGGCGGATGGGATGCCTACCAACGTCAGCAATGAAAGCTTGATGAATATGTCGACAACCGCACATATACTGGGCGGATGCCACATGGGATCGTCTCGTGAGAACGGGGTCATTGATTCATCTCACCAGGTCTTTGGATACCCTGGACTCTATGTGGTCGATGGGGCTGCAGTTTCTGCCAATGTCGGTGTTAATCCTGCCCTCACCATAACCGCTCTTGCGGAAAGGGCAATGAGCCTCATACCCCATAAAGGCCCATGACGGTGTGAACACGGGAAGACCGTTCTCGTGCCTTCAGGAACGATGCACTAGTTGTGGTGAAAGCGCCCCTGCAGATAGGGGTTCTATGCAAGCTGCTCGGCACACCTCACACAGATCTCAGGATGCGCCTTGTTCGTCCCGATGTCCTCTCGGTAATGCCAGCACCTCGGACATTTGGATCCCGGGGCCTTTGCAGCCTCAACGCCCAGCCTGGTGAAGTTTTCGCTCTCGATAAAGGGACCGTCGCCCTTGGACACCTCCACCTTCGAGCAGATGAACACGTCCTCCAGGAGGGGCTCCACTGAGGTGAGGAACTCCAGGGTCTCCCCGTCCGCCATGAGCCTCACATCGGCATCAAGGGGGTGGCCGATGACCCTGTCCCTGCGGGCGCCTTCCAAGACCTTGGAGACCTCCTGCTTGAGAGCCAGGATGCGCTCCCACTTCTCCTTGAGGGCTTCATCCTTCAGCGACGGGTCCGATACCGGCATGGCGCTCAGATGAACGCTCTCTTCCTTGCCGGCAAAGGCAGGGATGTGATCCCAGATCTCTTCCGCCGTGAAGGCCAGGACCGGCGCAAGGAGCCTGGTGAGGTCCTTCACGATCAGGAACAAGGCGCTCTGGGCCGACCTGCGCTCCATGGCACCGACCTTGTACACATAGAGCCGGTCCTTGAGAACATCGAGGTAGAATGCACTCATGTCCACCACGCAGAAATTGTGCACGAGCTGGTAGATGACGTAGGGCTCGAACTCCTCGTAGGCCCTGCGCACCTTCTCGATGAGCTCCTGGGTCACGTGCAGGGCATAGCGGTCCATCTCGAGCATCTCCCCACAGGGCACCATGTCGGTGTCCGGGTTGAAGCCCGAAACGTTGCCCAGCATGAAGCGCGCCGTGTTGCGGATGCGGCGGTAGGTCTCCACCAGCCGCTCTACGATCTCGCTGGATATACGGATGTCGTTCCTGAAGTCCTGGGCGCTCACCCAGAGCCTGAGGATTTCGGCGCCGTACTTGTCGATGATCTCCTGTGGTGCGATGGTGTTGCCGAGTGACTTGGACATCTTGCGGCCTTCCCCATCCACCACGAAACCATGGGTGAGCACGGTCCTGTAGGGGGCTTCGCCACGCGTCCCCGCAGAGGCCAGCAGGGTGCTGTGGAACCATCCCCTGTGCTGGTCGGACCCTTCGAGGTACATGTCGACCGGAACGCCCAGCCTTGCATCGTCTTCACACACGGCGGCGTAGCTCACCCCCGAGTCGAACCACACATCCACGATGTCCTCTTCCTTGACCAGGTCCGTACCCGAACAGTTTGGGCATTTCGTTGACTCCGGCAGCAGGTCCTTGTCCGGGTGAGTGAACCAGGCATCCGCCCCCTCCTTCTCGAAGAGCTTCGCCACATGCTCCGCCACGGCCTGGTCTGCCAGGACCTCGCCGCAGTCCTTGCAGTAAAACACCGGGATGGGCACTCCCCAGGCACGCTGACGGGAGATGCACCAGTCGGGACGGTTCTCCACCATGCCGTAGATGCGGTCCTTGCCCCACGAAGGGATCCAACGAACTTTCTGGATGGCCTGCAGCGCCTTCTTGCGCAGGTCGGCGTGCTCCATGGAGATGAACCACTGGTTGGTGGATCGGAAGATGATGGCACTCTTGCACCGCCAGCAGTAGGGATACGAGTGCTCGTATTTGTCGGCCGCCAGCAGGGTCTTTTCTCTTGCCAGGGCCTTGTTCACGTCCTCGTTGGCATCGAACACGAACCGGCCCGCGAACTCTTCCACCTCGTTCGTGAACTTCCCCTCGTTGTCCACCGGGGCGTAGATATCGAGGCCGTAGACCTTGCCGATTTCGTAGTCCTCCTCGCCGTGGCCCGGGGCGATGTGCACGCAACCGGAGCCTGCATCAAGGGTGACAAAGGGGGCCAGGATGAGGAGAGAATCGCGGTCATAGAGGGGATGGCGCGCCTTGAGGTGCTCCATGATCCTGCCCTTGAAGGTGGCCAGGACCTGGTAGTCCTTGACCCCGATCTGGGGCATGACCGCATACACGAGGTCATTGGCCATGACGAGCACGCCGTACGCGTCCGTCTTCACCGCCGCATAGTCCAGGTCCGGGTGGAAGGCGATGGCCAGATTGGCCGGTATGGTCCAGGGCGTGGTGGTCCAGATGACCACATGCGCATCATCCTTGTGCGCCCTGAGTTCGGGCACCTTCTCTGAGATGTCCGAGATCATCTTGAAGCGCACGAAGATGGCCGGAGTGGTCTGGTCATTGTATTCCACCTCTGCCTCGGCCAGCGCGGTCTGGCAGGTGGCGCACCAGTACACGGGCTTGCGGGCCTTGTACAGCGATCCTTTACCGATGAACTTGCCCAGTTCACGGACTATGGTGGCTTCGTATCCGTACGACATGGTGACATAAGGGTCTTCCCACAGGCCGAGCACGCCCAGGCGCTTGAATTCCTCCCGCTGGATGTCGAGGAATTTTCCCGCATACTCACGGCAGTGCTTGCGGATCTGGGCCTTGGACATGCCGCCGATCTTCTCCCCCATGGAAATCTCCACCTGGTGCTCGATGGGAAGGCCGTGGCAGTCCCAGCCCGGGAGATAGAAAGTATCGTTTCCCATCATGAAGAGGGACTTTACGATGATATCCTTGAGGATCTTGTTCAGAGCGGTCCCGAGGTGGATATGACCGTTTGCGTACGGAGGTCCGTCGTGGAGAATGAACTTGTTTCTGCCGGCCGAAGCCCTGATGATCTTGTGGTAGAGCTGCTCTTTCTCCCAGCGCTGCAGTATCTCGGGCTCCTTCTGGACGAGCTTCGCCTTCATGGGGAACGCGGTATTCGGCAGACACAGTGTATCCTTGTAATCCATGCCATCCTCCTGTATTTTTCAAGCTCCGTGAATCTATCCCACAAGACGAAGAATTGTCAATGGCCCCGCAGGTGCTTCGGTACTGCCCGGATGAGGTGCAACGATAAAGGAAAGACCTGAGGAGTGGCGGGATGACCACTGCTTCATCTCGGCATGCGGTCATTGATCGCTCTGCCAAACCTTCTTCTCATTCCGAGAAACCCCTTGACATTGCTGTACCGGGACATACAAATGAATCCAGAGAAGCAGTGCCTGTAAGGACAATAACATACCAGGGTGGACTATGACAGCATACCAACTGACCGTTCCGGTGGAGAACAAGCCAGGCAGGCTGGCCCAGGTATCGGGAATCCTCTCGCGGGAGAAGATCAACATCCGTGCCATCACCATCTCGTCCTTCGGGGACAAGGGATTCTTCAACATCCTTGTGGACGATCCCAGGCTGGCCCTCAAAGTGCTCAACAAGGAAGGCATCGAGGCAAGCCTGAAGGAGATCATCGCCGTGGTCATCGACGACAGGCCCGGTGGCATGGACAGCCTGGTACAGCTTCTGGCCAAGCAGCAGATCAACATCGAGAACGCCTACGGCTTCGTGCTCGAGAGCAACAAGACCGCGGTCTTCGTGGTGGACGTCTCCGACTTAGA
>JALOOZ010000016.1:0-22910 GCA_025454155.1 Thermodesulfobacteriota bacterium | reverse complement strand
CGACTTAGAGGGCTCTCAGAAGATCCTGAAGGAGCACAAGTTCAGGACGCTCACACCCGAGGCGCTGGCCACCATCGAGCCGTTCCACTACATGAAGTACTGAATCCTCACCTGATCAGACTCGGCAGGAATGTGGCCAGCTGCGGGAACGGGATGAGCAGGAAGGCGAGGATGATCATGGCGATGAGAAACGGCACGCACCCCTTGAAGATCACGTGCAGCGGTACGTCGCGGGCTACCCCGCTCACCACGTAGCAGTTCACCCCCACAGGCGGCGTGACCACGCCCATCTGGGTCACGAGCACGATGATCACGCCGAACCAGATCGGGTCAAATCCCAGCTTCATGACCACCGGGTAGAAGATGGGGATGGTCAGCATGATGAGCGCCAGGGCATCCATGAAGCATCCCCCCACAAGGTAGCCCAGAATGATGAAACTCATGATGACCCATGACGGCAGATCGAACCCGGAGATCCAGCCCGCGATGTCATAGGGGATGCGCGAGACCGCCAGGAAGTGACCGAAGATGGTTGCGCCCGCCACGATGACCATGATCATGCAGGTGATGCGTGTGGTCTCGGACAGGGCCTGCATGAAACCCTTCCATGCAAGCTGCTTCCGTATGACTGCAATGATGATGGTGAAGAAGGCACCCATGGCACCGGCCTCGGTGGGTGTGAAGAACCCGACGAAGAGTCCGCCCATGACGAGCACGAAGATGATGAGCGTCTCGGATACACCGGTCAGTGAGGCCATCTTTTCCCTGAAGGAGAATCTCGGCCCCTTGGGCCCGAGCTCGGGTCTCAGCGTCACCCAGATGAGTACCGCAGCGATGAAGAGGATGGTCAGGATGATGCCCGGCAGAATACCCGATATGAAGAGCTTGCCAATGGACTGCTCGGTGAGGATGCCGTACACGATGAAAATCACGCTCGGCGGGATGAGGATACCCAGGCTCCCGCCCGATGCCACCACGCCGGTGGCAAGCTCCGGATGGTAGTTGTAACGCTTCATCTCGGGCAGGGTGGCCGAGGCCATGGTGGCGGCCGTGGCATTCGTGGATCCACAGATCGACGCGAAGAAGGCGCACGCCCCGATGGTGGCTATGGCCAGACCGCCGGGCAGGTGCCCCATGAACTTGTATGCCGTGTCGAAAAGCCGGGAGCTGATACCCGAATGGAACGCCACCTGGCCCATGAGCACGAAGAGCGGGATCACGGTGAGGCTGTAGGAGGCGAAGGTGGAGAAGGTGTCCTTTGCCATCAGGTTCAGCGCGGCATCGGGCGACACGATGGCGGCGAACCCGAAAAACCCCACAATGGCCATGATGAAACCCACGGGCATGCGGGAAAAGAGCAGGACGACCAGGGCCGCCAGGCCGATAAGTCCGATCGTGGTGGGTGTCATTCTACCTCAGCTCCCCTCAGCTGCCTGATGAACTCGACGAACAGGACCAGGCTCAAAAGCGCGCATCCGGCCGCTATGCCGTACACGAAAGGGTACACGGGCATCTGGAGCGTGAGAGATACCTCTTTGCTCGCCCTGATACTCTGGGCAAATTTCATGCACTGCCACGAGATGACGCCGAAGAGGACCATGGAGACGAGCGCATTGATCGCATTGATGATGACCCGGACCAGCCATGGAAGCCTCTCCACTACGATGTCCACCGCGATGTGTCCCTTCATCACACTTGTGTACGGCAGGGCAAAGGCGATGACCGCCGCCCCGGTGAACCCGATGATCTCGAAGGTTCCCGGTATGGGCGAACCGAAGAGACGGCCGAAGACATCGGCCACGGTGAGCAGCATCATGAACACGAGTGTTGCCGCCCCTATCCAGTTCATCTTCTCGGAGAGGCGGGACGTGAAACGCTCAATCCTCAGAAACGACAGCATGATCTTCTGCCTTTCTCGTTCCTTGCAGGCGGTCTCCCCGGTCCAGGGGAGACCGCCGTCACTACCTGTGAACGTCGAACTCTACTGCGCGTTTTTCTTTATAAGCTCTTTCAGAAGAGCTACAGCCTTTGCACCGTCGATGTTCTTGGGCTTCACCTCTTCCTCGTACCCCTTCACCACGCCTTCGACGGCCTTTTCCCACTTCTTGGTCTCATCCGCGCCCAGCTCGATGAACTTGTTCCCGAGTCCCTCGATGTAGGTCTTGGCCTCGGCGTCCGCATCGTCCCAGGCCTTGCCGTGGACCGCGATCCACTCGCTGCTCACATCGGTGAAGACCTTCTGGACCTCGGGCGGGAGCTGGTCCCACTTGGCCTTGTTCATGACCACGAACATGGCCGTGGTGTAGCCGATGGTCTTGCAGTTGGTGGTGGCCTTGACTACCTCGCCCTGCTTCCAGCCTTTCATGGTCTCCATGGGTGCAAAGGTGCCGTCCACCACACCCTTCTGGAGCGCCTCGTAGGTGCCGGGCTGTGGCATGGCCACCGGAACGCCGCCCAGGGCCTCCACCACCTTGGAGCTCAGGCCCGTGGAGCGGATCTTCATGCCCTTGAGGTCCTTCAAGCTCTTCACCTCTTTCTTGGCATGGAGCAGACCGGGGCCGTGGGCATGTATGTAGAGCAGGTGGACGTCATCGAGCTCGGCGGGTTTCATCTCCTGGTAGAAGTCATTGGCTGTTTTCGTTGCATCCATACCGGTGGGATAGCCCAGCGGCAGGTCCACCGCCTCCATGACCGGGAAGCGGCCGCGGGAATACGCGAAACAGGACAGGCCGAGGTCGGAGATGCCCTTGACGACACCGTCGTAGCAGTCGTTGGCGCTTGTCAGCGTCCCGCCCGGGAAGATGTCTATCTTCACAGCACCATTGCTCCGCTTCTCGACCTCCCTGGCCCAGTCCTCGGCCGCTTTGCACTGCGGATGGGTCGGCGGGAAGAAGATGCTGTAGGAGAGCTTGATGGCCTCGGCCTTGGCGGCCTCGGTGGCCGCCGGTTGCGCAGCCTGCTCCTCGGCCTTCTTACCGCACGAGATGACGAGCGACAGGACCAGTGTTACACACAGCATAACCAGTACGTACCTTTTCATGGAACCTCCCCCTTTTCATGTAAAGTGTCTATATGTGTCTCAGAAACCGCTTACTCCTCATCGGCATCAAGAGTCTCACCGCACTTGAGGCACTTTTCGCTGGACGCATACACCATGGTACCGCACCCTGAGCAGAGGAAAATCTCCCCCGAACCCGTCCCTGATATGAACCCGCTGCATGGCAATCCGCAGAGGCGTTTCAGCAGGATAATGATCTCTGACAGGGCGCCGAAAGCCACGTGAAACGCTACGCCGATGACGAGACAGGCAAGCCCACCGAAGATCCAGACGAATTCGCCCATCCAGATGGCAAAGGCAATGCCGCCCAGGGTGGCAAGGATCCCGGATACGAGAAAAGCCCGGCCGATCACCGCCAGTCCAGCCTCCTTGCCCAGATTGTCATCGACGGTCTGTCTGATGATGTGTGCCATGAGTGCGTGTGCCTTTCGGTCTAACCCGGGCTGGACTACAGGCTGTAGACCTGCTCACCCTTGAGCACCGTGAAGCCGCCGCTGAGCAGTACCTCGATGGCCTGGTCGATGTTGTCGAAACGGAATATGATGACCGCGTTCTCGCCGCTGCGCTCCACAAAGGCGTACATGTACTCCACGTTGATGCCGTTCTTCGTGAGCAGCTCCAGGATGCTGTGCAGACCGCCCGGCTTGTCCGGCACCTCAACCGCGATGACGTGCGTCCTTCCGACGGCGAAGCCGCTGTCGTTGAGGACCTTCTTGGCTCTAGTCACGTCGTCGACGATGAGCCGGAGGATCCCGAAATCGCTCGTGTCGGCCAGTGAAAGCGCACGGATGTTGATCCCCGCTTCCTTGAGGACCTTGGTCACACCGGAGAGTCCGCCCGGCTTGTTCTCCAGAAAGATCGAAATCTGTTCCACCTTCATGAGAAGACCTCCTTGCCTTAAATGTTCCTCTTGTCGATGACCCGCTGTGCCTTGCCCTCGAAGCGCTGCAGGCTCTTGGGCTCCACGAGCTTCACCTTGGCGGAGATGCCGATGTAGTCCTTGATGTCCTTGGCGATGCGGCGCTCCAGGTTCTGGAGCTGCCGGATCTCGTCCGAGAAGATCTTCTCGCTCACTTCCACCTGTATCTCCAGGGTGTCAAGCGACCCTTCCCGGTCGAGGATCAGCTTATAGTGTGGTTCCAGGCCCTCTATCTCCATGATCACGCTCTCGATCTGGGACGGGAACACGTTCACTCCCCTGATTATGAACATGTCATCGCTGCGGCCCGAGACGCGCTCCATTCGTACAAAGTTCCTGCCGCAACGGCACACTTCGCGCATGAGGCGGGAGATGTCCTTGGTGCGGTATCGGATGAGAGGGAAGGCCTCCTTGGTGAGCGTGGTGAACACGAGCTCGCCCCTCTGGCCGTTCGGTACCACCTCTCCCGTGGCCGGATCGATGACCTCGACGATGAAGTTGTCCTCGAAGATGTGCAGGCCGTTTCTCCCCTCCAGGCACTCCATGGCAACACCCGGACCCATGATCTCGGAGAGGCCGTAGATATCGAGTGCCGTGATGTCCAGCCTGCCCTCGATCTCGGCGCGCATGCGCTCGCTCCAGGGCTCGGCGCCCAGGATACCCACGCGGAGCCGGAGCGACTTCATGTCGATGCCCATCTCTTCGCCGGTCTCGGCGAGGTACAGCAGGTAGGATGGAGTGCAGCAGATGGCCGTGGGGCCGAAGTCCTGGAGGAGCATGATCTGCTTCTTGGTGTTGCCGCCCGACATGGGGATGACGCTGGCGCCGAGCTTCTCAGCCCCGTAGTGGGCGCCGAGGCCGCCGGTGAACAGGCCGTATCCGTAGGCGTTGTGGATGATATCGTTCCTGGTGAGCCCGGCCGCAGCAAAGGAGCGGGCCATGAGTTCTGCCCAGGTCTCGATGTCGCGCTTGGTATAGGCCACCACGGTAGGCTTGCCGGTTGTGCCTGACGAGGCATGCAGGCGCACGATGTTGGTCATGGGCACGCTGAAGAGCCCGAAGGGGTAGTTGTCCCGCAGGTCCTGCTTGGTGGTGAAGGGGAGGCGTTTCAGGTCGTCCAGGCTCCTGATGTCCTCTGGTGTGACCCCTGCCTCTTCAAATTTTTTGTGGTAGTGGCCCACGGTGTGGTACACCCTCTCGGCGATGTGCTTGAGCCTCTTGAGCTGCAGGGATTCGAGGGCCTCCCGGGGCAATGTCTCGAATTCTTCATTAAAGATCATAGCGTAAGCCTCCTCTTTTCGTCTCTCTCATTGCACGTTGAGCTGCGCACCCCGTTTGAACCCCTCGATATTGGCCGCCCTGATCTTGGCCGGAAGCATGTCCGAGATCGTTTCGATCCAGAGCGTTTCGGCCGGTTCCAGCAGTGTGGAGAGCGTGCCGAGAAGCACGACATTCACGCCGCGGGGATTTCCCAGCTCCATGGCCAGGGCGCTGCCGTCCACCAGGTGGACGTTGTTGGTCTTCTCCCGGAGCAGGGGGGTAATGTCCGGGTATGTCTCCTTGCCTGCTATAACCGTGGGCGGTGAAAGGCGGAAGCGGTTGATGATGATCCGCGTTGAGCCGTTGAGGTACGGCATGTAGCGCGCGGTTTCCAGCTCCTCGAAGGAGAGCAGGATGTCGCAGCTGCCGTACGGGATGAGCGGAGAGAAGACGTGATCTGAGAAGCGCACATGCGACATCACGCTGCCGCCCCGCTGGGCCATGCCGTGGATCTCAGACTTCTTCACGTCGCACCCGTGGCGCATCATGACCTCCGAGAGCACATCAGAGGCGAGGATGATCCCCTGTCCGCCTACACCTGTCATGAGCACATTCATACATCACCTCCGATGGCCCCAGCCGGGCAGAGCTCGGCACATACACTGCAGCCCACGCAAACATCGTTGATGTGAGCCTTCTCATCCTTGAACTCGAGAGCCGGACAGCCTATTGAAATGCAAACCTTGCAGCCCGTACACTTGTCGTGGTCCACTGCCAGAGGCGTTCCCGGAACGGCTCTGGTTTTGAGCAACACGCAAGGCGCCTTGGAGATGATGACCGCAGGTCCGTCGTATTCCAGGGCCTCCTTCACCACAGCCCTCGCATTCTTGACCCCGTAGGGGTTGATGGTCCTGACCCACTCGATACCCAGTGCCTTGACCAGGCCCTCAAGGTCGAGGCTGGTGGTCTTGTCGCCGCCGATGGTCACGCCGGTTCCCGGATGGTTCTGAGAGCCGGTCATGGCCGTGGTCCGGTTATCCAAGATCACGATGACGGCGGCACCACGATTGTAGGCCAGGTTCAGGAGCCCGGTGATGCCCGAATGGTAGAAGGTGGAGTCGCCGATGACTGCGGCGAGCTTTTCCCTGCCCGGCCCGAAGACCTTGGACATGCCGTGGGCGTGGTTGATGCCCGCTCCCATGCACAGGCAGGTGTCGATGGCGTCCAGGGGCGGCAGGAAACCCAGCGTGTAGCACCCGATGTCCCCGGCGATGAAGCACTTGTTCCGCCGCAGCGCATAGAGCATGCTCCGGTGGGGACATCCAGGGCACATGGAGGGAGGTCTGCCGGGCAGTGCGGCTGGTACCGGCTTGAGGACAGGTTCGCCTGATATGGCCGCCCTGATTATGTCCGGGTTCAGCTCTCCGCACATCGGGATCCGGTCCTTGCCATGGCAGGAGATGCCCAGAGCCTTGACCATCTCCTCCATGAACGGGTCGAGTTCCTCCACGACCCAGAGCTCTTTGACCTGGGACGCAAACTCCCTGACCATCTCGTCCGGGAAGGGATACGGCATGCCGAGCTTCAGAAAAGACGCCTTCGGAAAGGCCTCTTTGGCGTATTGATAGGCCACACCGGAAGAGATTATCCCGAGACCCCGTTCGGACATTTCCACACGATTCATGGGTATGGTGTTTGCCAGCTTTTTCAGGGCGACCACGCGATCCTCTATGACAGGGTGCCGTCTCCTCGCATTGGCGGGCAGCATGACCCACTCGGCCGGGTGCCGCTCGAGGGACGGATCCTTACGCTCTTCAGCCTCGCCAAGTTCGACGATGCCCATGGAATGCGAGATCCTCGTGGTGGTACGGACCATGACCGGAGTGCCGTATTCTTCGCTTACACGGAAGGCCTCCTTCGTGAAGTCCTTCGCCTCCTGAGAACTGGAGGGCTCCAGCATGGCGATCTTGGCGAAACGGGCATAATGCCTGTTGTCCTGTTCATTCTGCGAGGAAAACAGTTCGGGATCATCCGCACTGATGAGCACGATCCCTCCTCGAACCAGGGTATAGGGAAGTGTCATCAGAGGGTCTGCAGCGACATTCACGCCGACGTGTTTCATGATGGCCAGGGCTCGGGCGCCCGCGTATGAGGCACCTACCGCCACCTCCAGAGCCACCTTTTCATTGGGAGTCCATTCGGAGTGAATGGCCTGGTACTCCCTGGAAATGGTCTCGAGGATCTCGGTGCTGGGTGTGCCGGGGTATGCGGCGGCAAAGGAAACCCCTGCCTCATATGCACCCCTCGCAATCGCCTCGTTGCCGCTGAGGATCTTCTTCATCGCCTTTTCCCTTCGCCCCTTGGGATAAAAAAAGACCATGGGTTTCTGCCCATGGCCTTGTCTGTCAGGTTACCGGCAACCAGGCCTATGGGCAACCGCCCTTCCTAAAGTAAAAGCAGTAATAATAAGCCTGGGTTGCTGTATTCTTCATCATCGCTCTGTATATCCCCTGACAGGGACATTCTGTCAAGGGTTTTCTTGCGAGGCCTCTCCAGGGGCACTCATTGTACCGATGGAGATGCACGATTTTCCCCACTCACGTGGAATCGTTCCCTTCCGCGGTTGATCTCTTATGAAGAGGATGATACTGGATGGAAAGATCGACAGGGGTGGCGCACAGTTCCCCCCATGAACGAAAGAGGAGGAAATCATGCTGAGCCCGAAGAAAATACTCGTTCCCACTGACTTCTCGGAATCATCGGACCAGGCGCTCGGGAACGCCGTAGACATGGCATTGAAATGGAACGCCAAGGTGGTTGTGCTTCATGTGATCGAGGAGAACGTCAAACAGTGTGCCATCGACTACCTGGTGGACTACTGCCTTGAGGACACCTTCGTCACGACCTTCGAACGCGAGCTCACGAAGTCAGCCAATGAGCGGCTGGGCAAGCAGGTGAACGCCCTGAAGGATACCAGAAAGGCGGATATCGAGTTCGAGGTCAGAAAGGGTGACCCCAGCAATACCATCCTGGAGGAGCAGCTCCGGCTCGGTGCCGACCTCATCGTCATAGCCTCCCACGGCAAGGCGGGAACCGCCAGACATGCCATCGGCAGCGTGACAGACAAGGTCGTGAGAGCTGCCGGATGCCCGGTCCTGGTCAACAGGGCCTAGGGCGGCATGAAGGCAGGGTAAGCGGCAGTCGGTGTGGCCCTTGTCAGTCGCATGCAGCCCCGATGTCGATGGCTTGCCTTCATGTCCATATATGATGTAGAACGAAGTTTCCGTTTCTCCCAGGAACGGTGAATACGGATCCGGACTTGGATGATGTACGTTGAGGGGAAGGGACCTTCCATGAACCTGAGAGGATGCATCGCCCTCTTGCTGACCACGGCATTCTTGCTCTGCGCATGCAGCACGAAATCGCCCGGGACCCTCGTCCGCGAAAAGGATCTTCCCCCCGCCCTCATTGAACTTGTGACCCGTGCAGAAGAGGGAGATCCCGATGCACAAGTGCAACTCGGAACCATCTATTATAAAGGCAACGGGGTGACCCAGAGCTTCAGGGAAGCGGCATACTGGTACCTGAAGGCCGCTGATCAGGGAAGTGCGGATGCCCAGTCGAGCCTCGGCGACATGTATTCACTCGGCCTCGGCATAAAGAAAGACCACGTCCAGGCCGTCAGATGGTACAAGTCGGCTGCCATGCAGGGAAACATCCACGCCCAGGGCAGTCTGGGAAATATCTACCTCAATGGTGAAGGTGTCCCTCAGGATTACCGAGAAGCGGCATACTGGTATCGCATGGCTGCGGAACAGGGTGAAAAAAGGGCCCAGGGCCTCGTTGGATTCCTCTCGGACCAAGGCATGGGCACTCCCCAGGATCATGCCGAGGCGTCCAGGTGGTACCGCATGGCGGCCGACAAGGATGATGCCGTCATCCAGTTCACCCTCGGACGCATGTATGCGAAAGGGCAAGGGGTACCCCAGGACTACGAAGAGGCGGCTAAGTGGTACACCAAGGCCGCCAGGCAGGGACACGAACTGGCCCTGTACAATCTGGGCATCCTGTACAGCAAGGGACTGGGGGTACCGCAGGATCTCAAGCAGGCATATCTGTGCCTTCAGCTTGCCGCTGATCTGGGCGTACAGGATGCCGCGGAATATCTGGATGACATGGCCCGCAAGATGACACCCGACCAGATAGCCGAGGCCAAGGTGCTGGTCGAAGAATGGAAGGTTTCGGCGGGAATGAACGATTGAAGGCCCAGCAGAACGGTCACCCAGGGCGGCAACCCATCGGGTCAGAGCCTGTCTCCTTCAACGAAGGACAACCGGCATGGCCCAGAGATACTCAGGCATGATCATCAGTGCCGTAATCGCCATTGTCAGCAGCCATCTCTTCATGCTTCTTCACCTCATGGGATGCTATGGCCTTCAAGGCCCTTCCCCGGGATAACCTCACCACTGAGAAACTCCAGTTTCATTCACTGCTATGGAGAAGTATCAGCAACAACCATGCCCATTGGAATTCCTTCCATTATTCAAGGATTACTTCCATCAAGGGGGGCCCCCTCGCCAGGAAGAGTGGTAATAGTTTCGCCAGGCCAGGGTAATTTTTTTACATCATGCCTTCTCGATGTGAAGCGCAGGCCATCAGGATAATCATCCTTGACATCCATCACCAACATCCGATAGCTTCCCAAATCCTGGAGATGGATTGATCCCAATGAATTCGACCCAGGCATGGATCGCGTTGGACCTGCTGCCGGCCATAGGACCGAAAACCGTCCGGAGGCTGCTTCGGGTGTACAAGACTCCTGCTTCGGTCTTCGACGCATCTGCCGAAGAGATCTCCGGTCTCGGATTTCTGAACAGATCCCAGGTCGAGGCCATCCTGGCCGGCCCGGATGAATCGAGGGTAAGGGAGATCATGGAGAGTCTGGAAGCAGCCGGGGCAAGGGCAATCTGTATGGACGACCCCGGCTACCCCGAGATCCTCAAGGAGATCGATGACCCGCCCAGCGTTCTCTATACCAGGGGCAGCCTGGACGATCTCCAGCCTGCGGTCGCCATGGTGGGGATGCGGTCTCCCTCCCTCTACGGAAAGGAGGCAGCCTTCCGGATCGCCCGCGACCTCAGCGCCCAGGGCATTTCCATCATTTCGGGCCTTGCCCGCGGCATTGACAAGGAGGCACACCGGGGTGCACTGGAGGGCATTGCAGGGACCGTGGCCGTCCTCGGATCGGGCATCGACATCATCTACCCGCCGGAGCACGAGGGACTCGCGCAGAGCATCGGGGCCAAGGGGGCCGTCGTCTCCGAATTCCCTCCCGGGACCAGGCCCGATGCAAAGAACTTTCCCAGGAGGAACAGGATCATCTCAGGGCTTTCCCAGGCAGTGGTCATCGTTGAAGCGACCCTCAAATCCGGGGCGATGATTACGGCCCGGTACGCCCTGGACCAGGGCAGGCATGTCATGGCCGTGCCGGGAAACATCACGAATGTGCGATCCCAGGGGCCGCATCATCTCATAACGCAGGGGGCCCTCCTGGTCCAGAATGCCCAGGACGTGCTTGCCGAGATCGCCCCCCAGGTAAGCGGCATCGTCAGGGAGCTTAAGCAAGCCACTGACGAATCCGATGATATTCTCACCCTGGCCTCAGGCTCTCCCGTCAGTGTCGATGAGATAGCTCAGAACCTCGACATCGACGTCTCGGAGGCCAGCCGCAGGGTGAGCAGGCTCGAGCTTGCAGGATCGCTTGAGCGGATCGCCGGCAACAGATATATCACAAGGAGCATACATGGCTAGATCTCTCGTCATCGTAGAATCGCCTGCCAAGGCACGTACCATCAAACGATATCTGGGAAAGGGTTTCGAGGTCGAGGCCACCATGGGACATATCAAGGACCTGCCGAAGAGCAAGCTCGGCATCGAGATCGAGCAGGGTTTCGTTCCCAGCTACAAGGTCATCCCGGCCAAGCGCGACGTGGTGAAGAAGATCAAGAGCCATGCGGATAAGGCCGACATCGTGTACCTGGCTTCGGACCCTGACCGCGAGGGTGAGGCCATCGCATGGCATGTCGCAGAGGAGATCAAGAAGCCCGATGCCGCCGTCCGCCGGATTACCTTCCACGAAATCACGAAGAAGGCCATTGAAGAGGCGATGAAAAACCCCAAGGAGCTGAACCGGCCGCTCTACGACGCCCAGATGGCGAGGAGGTCCATGGACCGGATCGTGGGCTACACCATGAGCCCGCTCCTCTGGAAGAAGGTCAAGCGGGGGCTTTCGGGCGGCAGGGTGCAGTCAGTGGCACTGAGGCTCATCTGCATGCGCCAGGAGGAGATCGAGTCGTTCATACCCAGGGAGTACTGGACCGTTGAAGCCGTGCTGGTGACCCCCTCCGGTGATACCTTCTCGGCCAGGGTCATTCTGCCCAAGGATCTTCCTGACGAGCAGGCTGCCCTGAGGGTCGTCGATGAGATCCGTTCAGCGCCTTCCATCCTCATCAATGCCATCACCAGGCAGGTGCGCACCAAAAATCCGCTGCCTCCCTTCATAACCTCCACCCTCCAGCAGGCGGCATCCTCGAGGCTGCGCTTCTCGGCCAAGAAGACCATGATGCTCGCCCAGCAGCTCTACGAAGGGCTGCCCATCGGCGGCGACGAGATCTCCGGCCTCATCACCTACATGCGTACGGATTCCCCTGTCATCTCCGAAGATGCCTTGCATGATGTCCGCCGGTACATACCAGAGGCCTTCGGTCCGGCATATCTCCCCGATAAACCACGGCGCTACAAGGCCAAGAAGACCGCCCAGGAGGCGCACGAGGCCATAAGACCCACCAGCCTGCAGAACACCCCGGAGGTCTTGAGGCCCTACCTGAACGACGACCAGTTCACCATCTACGACATCATCTGGAAGCGGTTCATCGCCTCGCAGATGAGCAGTGCCTCCTTCGACCAGACCACTGTGGACATCGTGGCCGGTGATATAGGGCTACGCTCCACCGGATCGGTCATGACCTTCGACGGCTTCCTGAAGGTGTTCGACACCAATGGCGATGAGGACGAAAAGAAACTGCCCGATTCATTGAACCAGGGGGACACCCTGTCATGCCCCACAATTGATCCCGAACAACACTTTACTCAGCCCCCTCCGCGCTTTACAGAGGCAAGCCTCATCAAGGAGCTGGAAGAGAAGGGCATCGGAAGGCCGAGTACCTATGCCCCTACCCTCTCCACCATCGTCGACAGGGGCTATGTCCGGATGGAGGCACGCTCCTTCGTGCCCACCGAGCTCGGCAGGGATGTGAATGCCCTGCTGGTGAAGCACTACCCGAATATCCTCGATATCGGATTCACCGCCAGAATGGAGGATTCCCTGGATCTCATCGAGGAGGGCCAGTCAGCCTACGAAAAGGTCATGGGAGACTTCTACCGCACCTACAACACCGAACATGAACAGGCCGCACAGAACATGGAGAACATACGCGCCGAAGCCCGTTCATCAGGGATCCTCTGCAAGATCTGCGGCAAGGACATGCTCATCAAGCTCGGAAAAAACGGATACTTCCTCGGATGTGCAGGCTATCCCGACTGCACGAACACCCAGGAGTTCACGAGGGATGACGCAGGGAAGATCCTGCCCGTCGATGCTGGGAAAGCGGAGGAGACCGGCGAAAACTGTGAGAAATGCGGATCTCCCATGGTGATCAAACGCGGCAGGTTCGGCCAGTTCCTGGCGTGCAGCAACTACCCGGAATGCAAGAACACCAAGCGCATCACCAAGGCACCGGAGCCCACGGACCGGGCCTGCGAAAAATGCGGCGCCCAGATGGTCATACGTCACGGACGTTTCGGCCCGTTCCTCGCGTGCAGCGCCTACCCCAAATGCAAGAACATCATGCCCTACCCCCTCGGGGTCAAGTGCCCCATGCCCGGGTGCAACGGAGAGCTCGTCCAGCAGCGCTCTAAAAAGGGAAAGTCCTTCTATTCCTGTTCGCTGAAAGAATGCACGTTCATCAGCTGGACCAAGCCGGTAATCCGGGAGTGTCCGCGCTGCGGTTCCGGGGTCCTCATCAGGAAAGGCACGAAGCTCACATGCGCCAATCCCGGGTGCTCGCACAGCGAAGATGAAGCACCCTGAAGTCCGCATCATCGGCGGAGGTCTCGCCGGGTCCGAGGCCGCCCATGTGCTAGCCAGAAACGGCGTGCTCCTCGAGCTTTTCGAGATGCGGCCTTCCAGGATGACACCGGCACACAAGACAGACCTGCTCGCCGAGCTCGTGTGCAGCAACTCTTTCAAGGGAACCGACGCTCTCACCGCCCATGGCATCCTCAAACGGGAAATGGAGGGGCTCGGCTCCCTGGTCATGTCGGCAGCCATGATGACCAGGGTACCGGCCGGCAAGGCCCTGGCCGTTGACCGGACCTCCTTTGCCTCATTCATCACCGCACACCTCATGAACCACAGCTCCATAACGCACAGACGCGAGGAGTGCAGCCTCATCGACGGGAATCTTCCCACCATCATCGCCACCGGCCCCCTGACCTCCGATGCTCTGGCGCAGCACCTCGCCTCCATCACGACAGGCACCCGGCTGTTCTTCTACGACGCCATCTCCCCCATCATAGACGCCGGGAGCATCGACATGTCACATGTCTTTGCCGCATCGCGATGGAGCGATACGAGCACGGATTACCTCAACTGCCCCATGAGCAAGATCGAATATTCCCGATTCCTTGAGCAGCTCCTGTCAGCCGACAGGGTCCAGGCCCGCGAGTTTGAGGATGCCGGTTTCTTCGAGGCATGCCTGCCCGTCGAGGTGCTCGCACTAAGGGGGACTGATGCCCTGCGGTACGGCCCCATGAGGCCGGTTGGCTTACATGATCCGAAGACCGGCAGCAGGCCGTATGCCGTGATACAGCTCCGCAGAGAGAACCTCAGGGGCGATGCATATACCATGGTGGGGTTCCAGACCAGGCTCACCCATCCCGAGCAGAAAAGGGTCATCTCCCTGATCCCGGCGCTCCGGAACGCCCGCTTTCTCAGGTTCGGGAGCATCCACAGAAACACTTACCTGGACTCGCCGAGAATTCTGGAATCAGACCTGAGGCTCAGAGGCCACAGGAACATCTACCTCGCAGGACAGATCACCGGTGTGGAGGGCTATATGGAATCAGCGGCCATGGGCATCATGGCCGGGCTCTCGGCACTGGCCGAGCTCAAGGGAATCCATTTCTCTCCACCGGGCCCTGAAACGGCCATCGGCTCCCTGATGAGCTACATCACGGACCGATCTCTCGAGCGCTTCCAGCCCATGAACATCAACTTCGGCATCATGCCCTTGCCTGACGCCCCCAAGGCAAGACGCGCCGAGGCCAGGAGCGAAGAGGCCCTGCATGTCTTCGAAGCATGGAAACAGACGATGAAGCCGCTCCTGGGAGACGTGTAACAGGGATTGGACCGGGAAGGGAACATGGGAAAGGACGGCAGTGATCCCAGCAGACAGACCATGAGTGTGTCCTGTGCGAAATACCGAATCTGTCCTCTTGGATAGAATAATGTTCGGTATATATGCTGATAATACATGGAGCCGGGGCAGAAACAACCTGCCCCGGCTGTAGATTACAGCTTCATTACATTTGATGCCTGCGGGCCTTTTGGCCCGTTGGTCACTTCGAAGGTGACCTTTTCTCCCTCTGTAAGTGTCTTGAAGCCATCCCCCTTGATTGCAGAATAGTGAACAAACACATCGCTGCCGCCGTCCTGCGTGATGAAACCGAAACCCTTCTTTTCGTTGAACCACTTCACTGTTCCTGTAGCCATTCATACCTCCGTTTTTTTAGGCCTTCTCCCTTGGCAAGAGGGATCGACCCTGGTGTTGATGTCTGGAAAGACGGTATTACCAGAATCCGGGAAAAACTTTCGAAGGGTTTTACCACGGGTTTGCATGATAATGTCCATATTCCAGGCTTTTCAAGGATATACTGCCAAACGATCCACCTGTCAAGAAGCATCCAACACTCCTATCGGTTTTTTCTCAGGGAACTGTATTCCCGTGATTCCCGGGTCCAGCTGACGCATTTCTTCCTTGCCCGGTGCCGGTCAAGCTGATATCCCTTGAATGGATTGACATGAACTGGGAGGTATCCATTTCATGAAGGCCATCGACGGACTCAAACCTCAGTCTCTGTGGAGGCACTTCTGGGACATCTCACAGATCCCGAGGGAATCGGGCAGCGAGACCAGGGTCGCCGATCACGTTGGGAGCCTGGCCCGGGAGATGGGACTTGCCTGCAGGACTGACGAAGCCGGCAACGTGATCGTGAAGAAACCCGGGGTGAAGGGGACACCGACCGTGGCCCTGCAGTCGCACCTGGACATGGTGTGCGAAAAGGACCCGGTGAAGAACCATGACTTCAGCAGCGACCCCATACGCCTTGTCCATGACGGGGCCTGGATACGGGCAGACGGCACCACGCTGGGGGCGGACAACGGTATCGGGGTGGCAGCCATGCTCGCCCTCATGGATGGGAGCGGTCTCGTTCATCCGAACCTCGAGTTCATCTTCACCGTCGAGGAGGAGACGGGCTTGAACGGAGCACACAGGCTCTCGCGGAGATCGTTCTCCGCAAACACCCTGCTCAACCTCGATTCCGAGGAAGAAGGCACCTTCACCATCGGATGTGCGGGGGGCATGGACACCGGGCTGGACCTGGAACTCGACTTCATGTCGGTTCCTGAGAAAACGAAGGGGCTTCTTCTGAGAGTCGGCGGCCTCAAGGGAGGTCATTCAGGGACGGACATCCACCGTGGTCTGGGAAACGCGATAAAGCTCCTGGCCCGGTTCCTCCACGCCACCTATCCCGTGTACGCATTCTACCTTGCCTCCTTCCAGGGGGGCAGCAAGCATAATGCCATTCCCAGGGATGCCGAAGCGGTCATTCAGGTCGAGCCCTCCGACATCGAAGCACTGAGGCAGGAGGCGGTTCACTGGAACAACATCCTGAAGGATGAATTCAGACATGCCGATGATGGTGTCGCTCTCATTCTTGAGGATCTGGATCACCTTGCACCCAGGGTGGTGGAACCCAAGGATGCGTCCAGGATCATTCACCTCCTGCAGGCCCTGCCCCACGGGCCCGTGCATGTCGACCAGGGCCTTGACGGAGCTGTGATCACCTCATCAAACCTGGCCATCTGCTCCTTCAAGGGCGACAGCTTCACCGTCACCACTTCTCAACGAAGCATCGTCGGAAGCGCTCTTCATGACATGGCTTCGCAGGTCGCGTCCGTGGGAGATCTCGCCGGGTGCGGGGTGCGTCACAGCCATGGATATCCTGCATGGAAGCCGAACCGGAGTTCACCGATCCTCAGGACATGCACCAGCCTGTTCTCCGATCTTTACAAGAGAGAACCCAAGGTGAACATTGTCCATGCCGGACTGGAATGCGCAGTGATTGCGGAAAAGATCAAGGAACTGGACATGATCTCCTTCGGCCCAGCTGTTGAGCAGCCCCATTCGCCCCATGAGCGGGTTAACATCGAAAGTGTCGGGCTGTTCTGGGAGTTTCTCGTTGCACTGCTGCGGCATATGGCCGGACAACCAAGAACGGTGTAGGTCAAACAGCCCTTCCTTGGATGCGTCGTGAATAAAGAATACCTCCACAAGCCCCTGAAGTCTTCGTATTTTGGTCTGGCACAAGATATATAATCTGTACTATAGTGAGCGGGAGAGAGGAGGATTTTATGTATAAGATCGGACTGTTGAACAACATCTCGGAAAAAGGATTAAGTCTTTTCACGGAACAATATGAGTACGGCGCTGATATCTCTGAACCCGACGGCATTCTGGTACGAAGCAAGGAAATGAAGGACCTGAGCTTGCCCTCGAGTGTGCTTGCGATTGCTCGAGCCGGTGCCGGGGTCAACAATATCCCCATCGACAAGTGCTCGGAAAAAGGCATCGTCGTCTTCAATACCCCGGGAGCGAATGCCAATGGAGTGAAGGAACTGGTGGTCCTTGGCATGCTGCTGGCCTCCCGCAAGGTGACCGAAGGGATCTCCTGGGCCAAGGGGCTCGTCGGAGAAGGCGACAAGGTGCCGGATCTGATCGAAAAGGGAAAGTCAAAGTTCGGCGGCACCGAGATCATGGGCAAGAAACTGGGCGTGATCGGATTAGGCGCCATCGGTACCATGGTGGCCAATACTGCCGAAGGCCTGGGAATGGAAGTATGGGGATACGATCCGTTCATGTCCATCGAAGCGGCCTGGCGACTGTCACGCAATACCAAGAGGGCCGCAAGCCTGGACAAGCTGCTGGCCGAATGCGATTTCATCTCGCTGCATGCCCCTTTGAACAAGGACACGCGCGGGTCCATCAATGCAATCAAATTCGCTGTCATGAAGAAAGGTGCCGTGATCCTGAACTTCGCCAGAAGGGAACTGGTCAACACCGCCGACCTGCAGAAGGCCATGTCAGACGGTATCGTGAGCTGCTATGTAACCGATTTCCCGGACGAAGAGCTTATCAAGATGGACAGGTGCATTGCCATTCCGCATCTGGGTGCATCAACCGAGGAATCTGAAGAGAACTGCGCGATCATGGCGGCAATGCAACTCATGGATTTCCTGGAGAACGGGAATATCAAGAACTCGGTCAATTTCCCTGAGAGTTTTCTGGACAGATCGGGTTATCAGAGACTGACCGTCTCAAACCAGAACTCACCTGGCATGATCGAGAAGATCACGCACCTACTGGCCGAGAGCAAGCTCAACATCGCCGACATGCTCAACAAAAGCAAAGGAAATACTGCCTATAATATCATCGACATCGATGGCTCTATTACCGCAGACCTGACAAGGAAGTTAAGATCGATCGAAGGCGTGATAGCGATCAGACTACTGTAAACAACCCCGGATCGTTCTCATGTTCAAGCACAGCGCCCGGGATATGTCCCGGGCTCTGTGTTCAGGTCCTTGCACGGAAACATCCCGTCCGTGCCTGCTGCCTTCCTCAGCCAGATCCTTCATTCGTGTAGGTTTTCCATGATCTCCATGAAGGTGCAGCCCATGCATCACTGGTTGCGTTTTGCCTATGATCTTCCCTGCCTCTCTTGTGGTTGACACCTCGGGAACCATTTGTTACAAGTGCTCCGAACCTATAATCCCGGCTAAGGAGGAAGCTTGAAGATCCTGGTGAGTGATAAGCTGTCCGACGCTGGTGTAGAGATCCTGAAGCGAGGTGGTTTTACCGTTGATGTCAAGACCGGCTTGAAGCCCGAAGAGCTGAAGGAAATCATCGGTGGATACGATGCCCTCGTGGTCAGATCCGCCACGAAGGTCTCCGCAGAGATCATTGCCGCGGGCAAGAGGCTGAAGGTCATCGGCCGTGCAGGTGCCGGCGTCGACAATATCGATTCTGCAGCCGCTTCCAAGCAGGGAGTGGTCGTCATGAACACCCCGGGAGGGAATACCGTCACCACCGGCGAGCACGCCATAGCCATGATGATGTCGCTCACCAGGAACATCCCCCAGGCCGACTCATACATGAAGAACGGCAAGTGGGAGAAAAAGGCCCTCGAGGGCAGAGAGGTCACCGGCAAGACCCTGGGCATCATCGGCATGGGCAGGGTTGGAAGCGTGGTGGCCTCCCGGGCCCAGGGGCTCAAGATGAACGTCATCGTCTGCGACCCCTTCATCACCAAGGAACTTGCGGAAAGCCAGGGCATAGAACTGGTGCCCCTCAACGACATCTACGCCAGGTCAGATTACATCACCGTGCACACCCCGAAGTCCAAGGAGACCCTCGGCCTGGTCGGCAAGGCCGCGTTCTCCAAGATGAAGAAGGGCGTCTTCCTCATCAACTGCGCCCGGGGAGGCATTGTCGACGAGAAGGCCCTGGTAGACGCCATGAATTCAGGCATCGTGGCCGGTGCGGCCGTCGACGTGTTCGAAAAGGAGCCCCCCGAGGACTGGGCTCTGCCAAAGCATCCCAAGGTCATCGCCACCCCCCACCTCGGCGCATCAACCCACGAGGCCCAGGAGAACGTGGCGCTGGCCATTGCCGAGCAGATCGTGGACTACCTCAAGAAGGGTGTCATCCGGAATGCGGTCAATGCACCGTCCGTTTCACCCGACATGCTCCCCAAAGTGAAGCCGTACATCGACCTTGCCGAAAAGATGGGACGTTTCATGGGGCAGATCATCGGCCAGGTAGTATCCGACCGGCTCAAGAAGGTCTCCATCAGCTATACCGGTGCAGCCGCGGCCATCGATGTGAAGCCCGTGACCGTGGCCGCGCTGAAGGGTCTTCTCTCGTCCATCACCGATGACGTCAATTACGTGAACGCCCCGGTGCTGCTCAAGGAAAGGGGCATCGACCTCGTCGAGACATCCACATCGAAAGAGGAGGCCTTCACCAACACCATCGACATGACACTCGACTTCGACAAGGGCACCCGGTCGCTCACCGGATCGGTGTTCAGCCCCACCGACCTGAGAATCGTCAGGATCGACAAGTATTCCATCGAGGTAATACCCGAAGGATACATGCTGGTCATCTACAACAAGGACCTGCCCGGCACAGTGGGCAACTTCGGCACGATCATCGGCGAGTCCGGCATCAACATAGCCAGGCTCTTCCTTGGCCGTGACCGTCAGGAGGGCACGGCGATCATCATCATCAACGTGGATACCGAGGTCCCCAAGAAGGTGATGGACAAACTGAGGAAGGTCCCGAACGCCCTGTCTGTCCAGGAGGTATTCATCTAGTGGCCGAGAGGGCTTGAGGAGGATCCGGAGCATGGCAAATATCGTGGTGGTAGGCACCCAGTGGGGTGATGAGGGCAAGGGCAAGATCGTCGATCTGCTCACGGAGAAGTCCGATCTGATCATCAGGTTCCAGGGCGGCAACAATGCGGGCCATACCCTCGTGGTGGGAGAGAAAAAGGTCGTGCTTCACCTCATCCCGTCCGGCATCCTCCATCCGGGCAAGCTCTGCGTCATCGGATCCGGTGTGGTCCTGGACCCGGAGATCCTCCTGGAAGAGATCGACGCCCTGAAGGAAAAGGGCTATGAAGTCTCACCCGACACCGTCGCCATCAGCGACCGCACCCATGTCATCATGCCGTATCACCGTATCATAGACACAGCCAGGGACTGTACCCAGGGCATCGGAACCACGGGCAGGGGCATCGGCCCGGCCTATGAGGACAAGGCCAGGCGGGTTGGCATCAGGGTGGTCGACCTGATCAATGAAACATACCTTCAGAAGAAACTCGATGCCGCCTTCGAAGAGAAGCAGGAATACGTCACCAGGATGCTCAAGCTCAAACCCCTCGACAAGGACAGAATGTACGAAAAACTCGCCCGTATGGGGGCCCGGATCAAGCCCTACGTCAGGGATGTCTCCGTCCTGCTCGATGCCATGATGAAGCAGGGCAAGCACCTCCTCTTCGAAGGTGCCCAGGGCGCCAACCTGGACATGGACCACGGAACCTATCCCTACGTGACATCATCCAACACGGTGGCAGGCCAGGCATGCGTCGGCTCGGGCATCGGCCCCACAGCCATCGACGCAGTCCTCGGCATCTGCAAGGCATACACCACACGGGTGGGAGGGGGTCCCTTCCCCACCGAGCTGAATGATGAGACCGGCGAGAGGCTGCGCGCCTTCGGGGGCGAATACGGTGCCACCACCGGCAGGCCGCGGCGATGCGGATGGCTCGACCTCGTGGCCCTGCGGCATTCCATCCGTCTGAGCGCCATCTCCCACCTTGCCATCACGAAGCTCGACGTGCTCTCGGGGTTCGAGACCATCAAAGTGGCTGTGGCATACAGGTCGAATGGGAAGATCCTGGAGAACATGCCCGCGAACCTCGACATGTACACGGACCTGGAGCTCGTGTATGACGAACTGCCTGGGTGGGAGGAACCGCTGAACGACATCAAGGCCTTCGGCGATCTTCCTGAGAACTGCAAGGCATATCTGTCCTACATCGAAGGCAAGCTCGGCGTGAAGGCAGCAATCGTTTCGGTGGGCCCCAAACGCGAGGAGACCATCGTCCTGAAGAATCTCTTTGGCTAGGCCCTGACCGGGCCTTCGGGGTTCAGCCTCAGGAGAAGCCCTTCGAAGAACACGACGAGGAGATTGCGCACGAGCCGCATCCCCCCTTGCTCGATGCCGTGATCGACATCTTTTTCCTGCTCTTCCTGCTGTTGCACATGGGGCAGGGCGGATTCTCCTTTGCGCTCATGGAAACCAGAGCCTCGAATCTTTTCCCGCACTTCTGGCATTCGTATTCATAGATGGGCATACAGATATCCTTTATTCGTTTCTCACCCTTTCAATAGTTCCCGCCAGGCCGCATGTCAAGGTGGGTCGTGGCTTTGCGCCGGCCGATCTCCATCGCCTCTTCATCTACAGCGTGGACCGGATCACGATGGCGCGGGCACCCGCCTCTCTCCCCGGGCTTACAGGTTTCTGCGGTGTGAGAACGAATCCTCTTTCATCCCGCTCCTCCACACAGGAGATCGTCACTTCGCCAACCAGTTGATACGTCTCGGGATCCATGATGAAGGTCAGCCATTCAAGTTCCTGGATCAGGTCTGCATCATGTCGCGCGGCCGGGCATACATACAGGGAAGGATCGCAGCATCCGCTGAAATGGAGATGAATGCGAAGTGGCCTGTGCTCTCCCCGGGAGGAGAGAAGAGAACCCATCGCCTGTCCTACCCCTGGTTCAAGCCTGACGATGGAGATCTCCATGGACTCCTTCAGTCTCTCCCGGGTCACCCCCTCAATGCCTCCTTCAGCAGGGCACGGACATATCGCATGGCCGAAACAGAATCGGGACCGTAGAAATCGGCCCCGATCCTGCTGGCGAAATCCTGCTGAACCGCTGCACCGCCGATCATGATGCGGACCTTTTCACGCAGGCCGGCCCTGGCGACGGCCTGTATGGTGTCGGACATGGCGCCCATGGTGGTGGTGAGGAGGGTCGAGAGGCCGACAGCGATGGGCTTGTGCTCCAGGATGGCCTGCACGAATCCTTCGGGAGGGATGTCATGACCCAGATCAATCACCTCGAAGCCGGCCCCTTCGATGGCCATGGCGACTATGTTCTTCCCGATGTCATGGAGGTCGCCGAGGACGGTGCCCAGCACCACCCTGCCCTGGAACGACGAGCCGTCACGGACAAGCAGAGGCCTGATGTTCGCGAGTCCCTGCTTCATGGCTTCGCCTGCAACAAGCATCTCCGGCAGATAGTATTCACCCTTCTGAAAGAGCTCCCCCACCTCGTCCATGGCGGGGATCATCGCCTGGTTCATTATCGCTTCCGCGCCGTAACCCATTGCTATCAGATCCTTCACCCCCGCAACGGTCTCGTCTATCATGCCCGTTCTGATCGTTTCCCTGAGTCGTTCCATATGGTCCGCGCGATCGTGCATACCTCTCTCCTCCCGCCTAACCCGCAAGCTCGGGGTATCGTCCGTAGGTTCTTGCAGCCTCCACCATGGCCAGGTAGTTCTCGGGTTTGCACCCCGGGTGGATGGAATTCGAAGAAGAAATGATGTAGCCTCCGCCGGGAGCGGCCTGTCTCATCGTCTCCTTCACGACCTGTTTCACTTCTTCTTGTGATCCAAAGACGAGCAGGTAGCTGCAG
>JALOOZ010000129.1 GCA_025454155.1 Thermodesulfobacteriota bacterium | reverse complement strand
CTGGTTCCTGTGCCCTTATAGCCAATGACCCGCACCATGCCTTCCCGGTCGTATTCCGATAACCACAGCGTGCGGTCTTCCCCATAATATCCGTACCTGCCCCTGATTCTCATCCGCTTGATGCC
Source organism: Thermodesulfobacteriota bacterium (assembly GCA_025454155.1). GTDB lineage: Bacteria > Desulfobacterota > Desulfomonilia > UBA1062 > UBA1062 > MWEI01. The sequence goes on along the minus strand of JALOOZ010000129.1, from coordinate 6,915 downwards.
CAGGCTGACCCCTGAGTGGTCCCAGGTGATGAACGGACTGGGCACGAATCCGGTGACCGGCTGAATGCTATCTGCACCTTTCATGAGGCCCTTTTCACGGATGAATTCATCCCAGAGAGCGGTCCACCCGGAGCCGAACACGTCCCGGGCCTTGAGTTCGATCTCGATGGGGATAATGCTCGAGCCCTGTACCTCGATAAACCGCAGCGCCTTCTCCCATCCATACCTCTCAACCAACCAGGCTATGAAAGGCTTCCCGTATATCCTGTACCCGAAGTAGCCCGGCCAGGCCTCAGGATGGTTGCTCATCTTCGAGATGTCCGCCGGCACAGGAACCTGGAGTACGGCCTCCTCGTAAGGGTCATGGATGTCCTCGCCACGGTATTGCCGGTAGAGCAGCGAGCTGATGCCGTCAAAGAGCCACGGTGGATTGACGAGATTGGGCGAGGCGACCTCGCCGAAGAAGGCATGGAGGGATTGAGGAAGGCCGCCCCGGATGGCGTAGATTCCCTGGAGACACAACCCCTTGAAAAAGAAATACGTCCAGGGGTCTCTCTCCAGGTATCCTTCCTCGAACACCCCGGGGGCCCTCAGAGGAATGCGGATCCCCCGATGCGGGAACAGGCCTGCCTGCGGCTCGGGAATATCCAGGTCTCCGTCCAGGAGGACATGGACAGGGGTCTTCACGGGCAATCCTTTTTCCCTGAGAAATGCCATCATCTGAGGGGCGTTCTCGGCCAGCCGTGAGGCGATGCGCTCTTCCCCCGACGGATAGCTGATCTCAAGCCCGGAACAGGTGATGGTGCGGAGGTTCTGTGCAGAGACGCCGGACCACATGAGTATCATGCACATGCCAAGACACACACTCAGGACATCTCTCATTGGTAATGCATTGTATCCAAGCCTGGATAAATAAGCAACGAAGCTCACTCAGGGGTGTCGTGAATGGACTCGGCCCTGATATAGACGGTCCCCTGAAACAGGATAAGGGCATCACCCAAGCTGTCCGTGACCTGCACGGTGTAGGTGGCGAGCCTGCGGTTCCGGGACACCTCGCGGGCCTCGGCGAAGAGCATCTCGGTCCTGCCGGCCTTCATGAAGGAGATGGCCGTATTGATGGCCACGGCGGATTTTCCCCTCGAGTGGGCCGCCACGGCGAAGGCCATGTCCGCGAGGGTGAACAGGACACCCCCGTGGACCATGCCGAGGCTGTTAAGATGCCTGCCATCCACGGCAAGCCTCACCCGGGCGGAGCCCGGGCCCGCCTCTATGATCTCGATGCCGCAGAGCTCGGCGAACGCGTCCTTTGAGAAATACCTCTTCAGGCCTTCGAGGCTCACATGGGTCTCGTGCATGGTCCTTCACGCTCCCTCAACTGTCCGTTCCCTTCAGGCCCATGATGCGCTCTGGGTGAGAATATATGCAGAAGCGATCCTCCTTCACCCGGCAGACCAGGGTCAATCCGGTTTCCCTTGCAAGCCTCACCCCTTCATCGGTGGTGGCGGCCTTGCTGACGATGATGGGGATGCCGGCATTGACGGCCTTGGATATCATCCCTGCCGGCTGTCTTCCCGTGCAGCCGAGCACGCACCGGGACAAATCGATCCCGCTGAGGATGCCGTGCCCGATCACCTTGTCCACGGTGTTGTGTCTGCCCACGTCGCTGCTCTTGGCGACCATGGCGCCTCCGGAGAAGAGCACCGAGCAGTGGGCGCCGCCGGTGCGCTCCCAGAGCTCGGACACGATCCCGCCAATGACCGTGAAGATATCTCCCCGGTCGATGGTGAGCCGGGAGGTGATCTTCTTGAGGACCCGGCCGACGGACAGTCCGCCGCTCGAGCCCGTCGTGACCTCCAGCGGCCTGTCCATGACACTGCCATAAACCATCACCCGGTCGCCGCTTGCCTCCACGCTGTCCACCGATCCGACCAGCCCCTCGCTGATGACAAACCCGGCGCCGAGTTCCCTGAGCTGGGCAGGGCTTGCCACGAGGTTTCCGATGGCCTCGTCGTTGAGAAACAGACGAAACACCCGCTCCATGCATACTTCTTCGGGCCGGGACATGATGAGCCCGCCGGCCATGCAGACGCCCTCTGTGGGGCTCAGCATTGACTCTATGTCTTCTCTGTCTGTCATGGTCTCTTCCTCGCCACCAGTTCATACAGCGCGATGGCTGCAGCCAGGGAAACGTTCAGGGAATTGAAGGCGCCCGACATGGGAATGTGGACGGCAAGATCCAGCTCGGAGTTCATGACCGGCCTGATTCCGCTGTCCTCGCCCCCGAGGACAAGGCCGAGCTTTTCGTACACGGGGACGGAGCTGAGTGCATCTCGGGCCCCAGCCTCAAGCCCCACAAGCCAGAATCCGTTCTTTTTGAGACCCTGCGTCGCCGCCCTGAGGTTGGTCACCCGGGCGATCTTCGCATGCTCCGTGGCGCCGGACGATGCCTTCACCACAGCTGGCGTAACCGGGGCGGCCCGGTGTTCAGGAATGACGATGGCCGCCCCTGCCAGGGCATAGGCGGTCCTGATGATGGAACCCAGGTTCTGGGGGTCCTCCACCGAGTCGAGGAGCACCACGGCCTTGAGGGCGAAAAGATCTTCGAGCCGTGCATACCGGTAGGGAGAGACCCTGGCGGCCATGCCCTGGTGGTTCTCGGTCCCGGCGATCCTGTCCAGATCACGCTTGTTCACGACCCGCGACGGAACGTTGCCTGACAGCTCGAGGATCTCACCCTCGTGCTGGGGCAGGACGAAGATCTCGTGCACGGTCCTGCTGCCTGCACCGAGGGTCTCGACAACGGCATTCCTCCCGTAGACGACCTCGGTGAGCCCGGTCATTTTCCGGGGAATGGACCTGTCCTTGTCGTGCCCGGGATGATGAGCCTTCGGTCTCATGGCACCCAGCTTACCACATATTCGGTCATGGAGGGCAGGGGCGATATGCCCGGGTCGGCGACGCTCCACGAGCCTTTCATCCCCAGCTCCCTGGCGGTCTGCTCGAAATGGAACATGGCGATGCCCATGTCGACTCGCTGCAGGTCCACCTCGCCGAAGAGGAGGGAATACCCCAGGGTCCTGGTGAGGAAGAAATGCATGACACCGTCCTTGAGTACGATTCTCCATGGCTGGCGGTTGGATGAGGAGGGCGCTATCCTGACCATCTCCAGGGGCAGGGCATGGGGGCCCAGGTCGCCTCCAGCCAGTGGAGTGTCGAACCCATCCCTGGAAATGAGGTCAGTCAAGGGCTTCCGGGATCGCGAGCCCGCGGCGAGCACGAAAAGGCGGTCCACCATGGAACGCCTGTCCGCAGCGATACCCACCGGGCTGATGGCCGGGATGATCTCACCTTCCGCCAGGGAGGCCCTGTCTGCGAAGAAGCCCCTGTCAAAGGTCCCCCCCATCCAGCAGGTGCCAAGGCCCAGCGAGGTTACGAAGAGGACCGCGGCCTCGAAGAGATAGCCGAAATCCTCGAACCCGCCCTCGGAGGGCCTGAGAACACCGATGAGAAAGCTCGATGCGCCGGTGACCACCCCGTAGGTCCCCTTGACCCTGCCCATGCCATGAGCCGGGGCATCGGCCAGGACGAGCCTCACCGCCGAGCCGAAGGGCGGGCAGTCGAGCCCGGAGAGAAAGGCCCGGATGCGCTCCTTGTCGGCATGGCCGAGTGGATCCGGCCGGTAGCTCCTCCACGAGCGCCTTATACGGATGATGTCAGTGATGGCCTTGTCATATGAGATCATGGACCCTCCTTTATGGCACGAAACTGCGAGCCGCAGGGTTCCCCCACCGGGATCACTCCCATCAGTCCAATCCGGATGCCTTTTCCCGAAGCGTCGCAAAGACATCCTGCACCTGTCTTCGCGTGTTGTCCACCGTGGTACTGTTGTCGATGATCAGGCTCGCATGACGCCTCTTCTCTTCGATGGACAGCTGCGCCCTGATCCTCGCCAGCGCTTCATTCCTGCCGATCCTGTCTCTGACCATGAGCCGCCTCATCTGCTGGTCCTCGGGGCAGTACACCACGATGACCTCGCTCACCCCCCGGTGCATGCCCGTCTCGATGAGGAGCGGCACATCGAGGATCACCACCGCATCGGATGACCCTGCCCGGATGGTGGATATCTGCTCGTCCATGACCCGCATCACCTCGGGATGAACAACCGCCTCGAGCATGGCCCGCATCTTTGCATCGTTGAATACGAGGGCCCCCAGGCGCTCCCGGTGGATCTCGCCCGTTTCCTGCAGGATATCCCTGCCGAAGATCCGTACGATCTCATCCCAGGCGGGCATACCGGGCAAAACCACCTCCCGGGCCGCGAGGTCCGCATCCACGATGAAGGCTCCCAGGTCCTTGAGAATGGCTGAAACCGTGGATTTCCCTGTTGCTATGGAACCGGTAAGCCCGGCAATGAGCATGATTTCCCTCCGATCGCTGAAACGTTTCTGCCAGTGAACTCTCCATCCCTCCGGTATGAGTAGTAAGACGATCCGCTGCAGCACGTGCAGGCCTTCACCTGGTGAACGTTTTCAGGAGCAATGCCTGTCTCGATCACCTGGTTCCGCAGGACCCGGTGAAGGTCCACAAAGAGTCTGCCGTCAAGATGACGGTCGGGCTCCGTCCGGAGGGCCTCGATGACTTCACGGCCCACGGCATAACAGCACGGGCCGATGGCAGGCCCCATGCTCACGTGAACCCTCCGGGCACCGCTTGCAACCATGCACTGAACCGCCTTGGGCACGATCTTCAGGGCCAGCCCCCTCCATCCTGCATGCACTGCAGCTATCACCGGTGCATCGTCCGCCCACATGAGCACCGGCACGCAGTCAGCGGTCCGCACGCACAGGACCACCGACGGGTCGCACGAGATGACCCCGTCCGCCTCGGGAAAATCCCCCTCGGATATATCCTCAGCCCTGGCTATTACGTCCGAATGGATCTGCTTCAGGCAGACGATCCGGCTGTCCGGAAGGAGCTGCCTGAGCCTCTCCCAGGTCGTCTCCGGCCCCCCGTGAAGACCCTGAGTCACCCTGCTGCTGCAGAATATCCCCGGCATAGGGAGAGCTATAACGCACACAGGTGCCGGCTGACAAGAAAAAGCCTGACTTTTCTTCATTATGGAGACAGCTGCCACCGGCCTTTTGCCGCTTGACAATAGCCTACCCCGCATGTAAATACTTACCGCTCAAAACTACTTGAATTTGAGGTAACTTATGAAGCGCACATTTCAACCGCACAATACCAGGCGTAAACGCACGCACGGCTTCCTGGTCCGTATGCGCACCAAAGGTGGAAGGCTTGTCATCAACAGGAGGAGAGCCAAGGGTCGGAAACGCCTTTCTGTCTGATGCCTGATGAGAGGTTCAACCGAAGGGAGCGCCTGCGCAAGCGGATCGATTTCAAGCGGGTCGAGAAGGTTAAGATCGCCCGCCTGGTCACCAGACACCTCGTCATCATAGCCGCTCCCAACGAACACCGCCATACCCGGATCGGCATCACGGCGAGCAGGAAGATCGGCGGTGCAGTCAGACGGAACAGGGTGAAAAGGCTTTTGCGAGAGATATACAGAAAACACAAGACATCGTTTCCTCAAAGCCATGACCTCATTCTCATCGCAAAAAACGACATGACGGATATAGCCTACCATGACCTCGTTGACGAGATCATGAATGCCATTGGGACATACACATGGGAAAAGCCATCCTCATCGCGCTGATACGCCTCTACCAGAAGGCGCTGTCCCCCTTGCTTCTGCCCGCATGCAGATTCCACCCCACATGCTCCGAATATGCCATACAGGCCATCAGGACATACGGCCCTGCACGGGGCATGCTGAAGGCTGCATGGAGAGTTCTGCGATGCAATCCGTACTCCAGGGGCGGGTTCGATCCCGTGTAGACCTTTCCGGAGAAACGACACTATGGACGAAAAACAGAGAACAATGCTTGCCTTGGGGCTCACGGCTGTCATCCTGATCACCTGGTTTGCGCTCTTCGACAAGATGAATATCGGAAAAGAAACCCCAGCGCCTGCCCCGCAGAAGACGGAGACTGCAACGAAACCCAGCCCCACTCAGCCTGCCGAGCCCCCCGAATTGGCTCCTGCCGCAGCCCCTCAGGCAACCATGGGGAAGGAACGCAACATCATAGTGGAAACACCGCTGTACACCGCCACCTTCTCCACCAGGGGCGCCCGGCTCACATCATTCAAGCTCAAGAAATACCTGACCACCATGGGCGCTGATGCCCAAGGCGTCGAGATCCTCAGGACACCCATGCCCACCCTCCTGCTCAACAGAGGGTCGAGTGACGAAGGGTTCATGTACGAGTCATCCACCCAGGGCACCATGGTCATCGGAAACACCCCTGGGGCCATCGAATTCAGGACCACACCATCCACGGGCATCACCCTGAAAAAAATATACACCATCGATCCCCAGACCTATCTGCTCGGGTACCGGACCGTCATCGAGAACCATACCACGGCACCCATGGCGGTATCCGGAGAGATCATCTTCAACAACTCCTACCCCCTGGATAAAAAAATGGAGGGATATGCCTTCCAGGGACCGGTCCTCGTGAACGGCAAGCACCTCGAGGAATTCAAGATCGACAAGGTCAAGAAGATAGGGACCTACCGGGAGTTCACCGGAGACGTCCAGTGGTTCGGGTTCGAGGACAAGTATTTCCTCCAGGCCATCATCTCCAAGGCTGCGTCGAGTACCACGCTCACCATAAAGCGCATCGATGAAAAGCTCGTGGAGCTCCATTATGCCCTTACACCCGCAACGGTCCAGGCCGGATCATCGCTCTCAAGGGACAACCTTATATTCATGGGCCCCAAGGAGCTGAGAATCCTGAAGGCGGCGGGCTACAACCTCAATAAGGCGCTGGATTTCGGATTCTTCGATATCAT
>JALOOZ010000015.1 GCA_025454155.1 Thermodesulfobacteriota bacterium | reverse complement strand
CTGAATACAAGGGTGCCAAACAACATGTTTACAGAGGAGTAGTCATGGCAGGCCAGAAGGTCACTCGTCGCCAGAAGGACATATCCCGGCTCATCAAGGAGCGCAGCAGGGTCCAGAAAGATAAAGCCCGCCGCAGCAAGGGAAGAGACAAGCCTGCGAGGTAGGGCGAAGGCACGGGTCTATGACACCCGCTCCTTGCGCTTCTTGATGTCCAGTGCGGCCTTCAGCCCCTTCTCACGGATGACCTTGAGCTTGAGCCCGAACTCGGTGAGCTTGAAGAAGCGCTTGCCGTATTTCTTCAGGAGCTTCTCATCGATTTCAAAGCCCAGGCCCGGTCTTGTGAAGGGCTGGAGCCTTCCTTCCCTGTCCGGCATGATGGGGTCGATGATGCCCTCCCGGAACTCGGGAATCCAGGACGGCTCCTCAAGCGGATATTCCAGGGGCATGGAGTCGTCCGGGTCGGCCAGGTAGAGGTTCCAGTTGATGAAAAAACCGATGCCGTTGGTCCAGGTATGGGGGCTGAACCTGCGGTCTTTGGCCTTGCAGGCGTCTATGACCTGCTTGACCTGGGCGATGCCTCCGGCAAAGGTGGCATCGGGCTGGTAGATGTCGAAGCAGTCCTTTTCGAGCATGATCTTGATCTCGTCCCAGCCGTAATTGAGCTCGGCCCCGGCGATCTTGACAGGTGAGGCCTTCTTCAGCTCGGCGTTGCCGTCATAGTCGCGCTGGTCCAGAGGTTCCTCCAGCCAGAGGATGCCGTTGGCCCCGCAGGCCCCGGCGAATTCCTTGGCCCGGGCCAGGTCCCAGGCCGGCACCCTGTCCACGATGGACACGAGCCAGCCCTGGTTCGCATCCACCCCGAGCCGCATCTTTCCTTCAATCCCCTTGGCTACGGTTTCGATATGTCTGATGTCGTCCTTGAGATCAACGTTCTTGACCCTGAGCTTGGCCGTGCTGAAGCCACGTTCACACTTCGCCAGGAGGGCATAGACGCGCTTGTGGGGATCGTGCATCTCGCCGGTGGAGAGGTAGACTTCGATGGGTCTCGCCTTTCCCCCCAGCAGTTCGTAGACCGGCTTGCCCTGAGCCTTGCCCATGATGTCCCAGCATGCCGGCTCGATCCAGAAGTTCCTCCAGCCCAGGTACCCGGCCTGCTTCAGCAGCGACTGGACCCGGTCGATGTCAGTGGGGTCGGCCCCCATGAGATAGCCCCCGATGAGGTCGCCCAGCCCCTCCCTTTCTTTGCCCATGGCGGTGCCTGCCGAATAGCCGGTAATGCCGTCGTCGGTAGTCAGCTTGATCAGGGTGAAGCGGTTATGGGTCTGCGGATAGCCCGGGATCCATGTCGGCCAGAAAGTCTCCTTCAAGGGAACTGATACATGGTACATCTCGACTGCGGCGATCTTCATGCACAAACCTCCCCATGCAGTGTTAGAGATCTATATAAGCTGATGCGAGCCCGTTGCATAGGCCTCACTGTGCCTTGGCCACCGTGCCCCGGGGTGCTCATGACCAGAGAAAACGCGCTGGTACAGCAGCTCGAAGGTAGGGTTTGCTGGCAGATATCACTGTTCCTCATGGCTTTTCATGACCACGGCTTACATCTCCCGGTGGCCTGCTGAGTCTGTAAAAACGGACCTTCTCAGAGGAAAGCGGCTGCCTGCCGATGTCGACATCGCCGACGAAATGGAGGTGCCTGCTGTTCTCCCAGGGGGCCGTGGGTGTCCTGGCCTGAATTGACCCGGGATAGTAGAAATTCACCACCAGGGAGAGCCCGTGCCTCCTTTCCCAGTCCGTGACAATGAACGGATTGCCTTCCCCCCGAATGGCCTTCATGGCTGCAGCCTGCGCCATGGACCACCTCCGGGGGTCTCCGGGACAGAGAAATTCCCCCGAGAACTGCGACCTCTTCGATACCGCCGGGTTGAACTGGCCCGGCTTGAAAATCACACCCCGGATCCCCTTGCCATAGACCTTCTGCAGGGAAGGCGATGCATCTCCGAGCCTCACCCTGTTCATGACCCCCCAGGCAATGGCCTCATATACCGCATCTTCGTCTGGAAAGCCGGTGGAGGCTCCCTCGGCATAGACAAGACGAGCCAGGAGCTCATCCTCTTTGATCCCTGCAGCGGCCAACACCTCTTCACTCGATGAATGCCTCCGCATCGAGAGGCATGCCGGCTCCTCGCCGGTGGATGCCGTTGGCCCCAAGAGTATGGAGCAGGTGATGAAGATGAAAACGAGAGAGGCCCTGGAAAGGACGCCCCGAGATATGACAGGCCTCTGATACCTGATCTCAGCCAACCTTCCTCCTCGACGCCATCCATCCGTAGAAACAGGCATTCACCAGGAACACCAGGGCAGCCAAGGTCACCTGAATCTCTCTGGTGAGTCCCTCGGGGTAAATCACCGGCTCGATGAAATGGGTCACGAAGTCGCCGGAATACCGGCCGCTTCCCGCCATGCTGCGGAACATGTTCTCCAGTGGAGTCAGCGGGCAGACGATGCCGCCCAGTTCGACCACGATCCCCCAGATCACGCACGGCAGGTGCATCCAGACCACCTTTGGAAAGAAAACGGCCAAGGCGCCTCCCAGCATGACAAAGACGATGAATGCCAGGTGGATGATCATCACGGCATCGGCAAGGATCCGGTAGATGAGATGATCGGCCATGGGAGGAGCATAGTCAATATGGGCCGAACAATCAATCCGGTCTTGCGGGGAGAGAAAAGAATGCCTCCGCCTTCGAAGGGTGCAGATCGATCACCCTGGTGTCATCTCGGAAATCCGGATTACATTCGTGTATCGCACGAAACAGGAGCATTTCAGACCTTTTTATGGGCCAAATGCAATATCAATGTGTTACAGGTGATCCCATGATCGGGGGCTGGCTTCAACCCATTGATATTCTATGTCAAATTCAACCAACCTTGACTCTCCTGTCACGGGATGATAAAAACATCCCACAATCATCATGAAACTTCAGCGGCCGGGCGCTCATGGCCGAGATAATGCAAATCATAACTGAGAACGAGGTAAAGTGCTATGTTGAGAAGATTCTTGCTCGCTCCAGTTATTTGTTTCTTGATAACAGGATCTATCTGCATAGTTCCGGTGACGGCATATGCAAGGCCGGTGGACCACAAGGCATCGCCTGAACAGATAATCAAGGATAAGGTTTCTCAGCATCAGGAGGCCTACAAGAAACAGACCGCCCCTGCTGAAAAGAAGTCTCCCGCAGTCAAGAAGGCAGGGAAGAAGCGTTCGGCCGCAAAACATGCCCTTCGCAAGCATCCGTCCACCCACAAAGTCACGCAGAAGCACTCCAGGAAGTCGGTAGCCACAGCCAAGCATAAGCATAAGAAGGCCTCCATCGCAAAGCACGGCAAAAAACCTGCAAGACATCACTATGCCAAGGTCTCCAAGACCGGCACGCCCATCGAGGAACCTTTTTCCGTCGAGCCGCTCAACCGTGAACCCCTCGATTTCTGGCTAGTCAAGGATGCTTCGGAGCGGTTCAGGATGGAGAGAGCCGACCACTCGATCGACGGCCTGACCTTCAGGATACTGGAATCGGCATACAGCTACCTGGGAACCCCCTATCGTTTCGGTGGTACGTCCCCTGACGGTTTCGACTGCTCCGGTTTTGTCAGGCAGGTTTTCAATGAGAACGGGATCTTCCTGGGACGATCATCAAGGGATCAGGCCAGGGAAGGCATCCCGGTGGCCCTGTCCGAGCTGAAGCCGGGCGATCTCATCTTTTTCAACATGCGCGCCAGGAACCGCCACAGGATCGATCATGTGGGGCTCTACATCGGCAACGGCCAGTTCATACATGCATCATCCAGCCGCTCGAAGGAAATCACGATCGATGCCCTTGAATCACATCTCTATCTCAGGAAGTTCGTCGGGGCACGGCGGATACTTGCTGACTCTGGAAACACCAAGGCCGCCATCGAATAGCATGCAATACCTGCAGCATGCAGGTTCTCCCATGATGCACATCCTTTCAAAACGGTTGAAGTCCCACGGGAATTGCTGCTACCATGTCGTTCCAGCATGAACCTCGACGACGCAGCATTCAACCGTATCGTCAGGCGGGCCATTGACCGCATACCACAGGAGATCATGCGTCACGTTCAGAACGTGGCGATCGTGGTGGAGAATCGCCCTAAACCCGCTCTACTCGAAGAAATGGGGCTGGAACCGGATGAACCGCTTCTCGGTGTGTATACCGGCATTGCGTTGCCCGAACGGTCGGTGACATCACCCGAGTTTTTTCCCGACACCATCATTCTCTTCAAGGATCCCCTGCTCGAGGTCAGCGGAAACATCGACGAACTGGAAGACGAGATCGAGATCACCGTGGTTCATGAAATTGCCCATTTCTTTGGCATCAGCGAGGAAAGGCTTGCCCTCCTCGGTTATGGATAGGACCTTTGTAGCCGTGAAACAGGACCAACCTTTGTGTCCTTACAGAGAATCAGGCCGGGGGCTGGGTTGAACCCAAGACCATGGAAACCCTGTTTCCGCTTGGAACCACCTGCCTGAGTATAGTATAAGGGAAGGGGGACATGCCTGCACAGGGCATTCCTGTACACAGACCGTACACCCTTGGCCTGAGCCACCTTCAGAGTAAGCCTGCATGAACAGACCTGGTTAACGGAACACGTTGGCACAAGGAGGGGAAAAGTCATGGCAACATACATCCTGTTCGGTAAATACTCGGCAGAGGCCTTGAAGGGGGTGAGCGCGGCACGCACCAAGAAGGCCGCCGCCCTGGTCAAGAAACTCAAGGGAAAGCTCGTGGGCATGTATGCCATGCTCGGCGAGAAGGACCTGGTCTTCATCCTGGAGCTCCCGGGAATGGAGGAGGCCATGAAGGCATCCGTGGGCCTTTTCAGGCTCACGGGCATAACCTTCTCAACATCACCCGCCCTATCAGTGGATGAGTTCGATAAACTGATGGCGGAGATCTGACCAAGGCGAGCCGGACCTCCTGATCCATCGAAACGAGAATCTTCCCGGGGGGCTTCAAACATCAGGGGATTTCTGATACGTCATCCATTGATGACTGCACAAGGGGAGGTTCCATGAGCTTGCGGGATCTGTTCAGGTTCTTCATGTGGGCAGCGCTGGCTTCTTTTCTGTCTGGCTGTCCGGGCGGGAAAACGGACATCATCGAACAGAAATGCTCATCATGCCACAGCTCCTCGGTGGTTTATGCACAGAAGCGCACTGTCGATGAGTGGGGACGCCTCGTCTACGGCATGAAGGTCCGTGGCCTCAAGCTTACCCCTGCAGAGGAGGAGCAGGTTCTGGGGACTCTCGGAAAATACCACAGTCTCGAATGAAGGACCATTACCGGATCAGTTGAAGTCGGAAGGCGCAGGCACATCCTGTGACTTACTCCTGCCTTCAGCCATTTTGTCCTTCTCTATGACAACCTTGTGCCACCCCTTCTTCTCATCTCTTGCCCGAAGCAGATAATCATGAAGGGCCAGCTCACGTTTTCTGGCCAGAAGACCGTTCTTCAGGTCCTCAGCCTGTTTTTTGTCCAACGATCTGATGTCGGCTGTCTTCTTCGACTTTATCCACACAACGAAGACCGCCCCCTTGTTCTCGAAGACCTTGGGGGTGTTCAGGGAGTCCAGCTCGTCCGTGAGCTTGGGGATCATGGAGAGCTTGGGGACGGCGTATGCAGAACGCGTGAACTCCCCGGTACTGGCCGGATTCATGGCGATCAGCTTCTCTGGGGTTGATGCGGCGAGCTTCCGGGCATATTCCTTGGCCTTCTCCACCGCGGCTTGATCCTTCACATCGATTGAAACTCGGTCAGCGATCTCCTTGAGATCAGGTATCCGTGACGTCTCCTTGCTGATCACCTTATACACGGCGTATCCACCCGACGTATCGACGGCCTCGCCGAGCTCCCCCGCAGAGAAGGTGAACGCCTTTTTCACGGCCTCGGGGGTCATGGTCATACCGGCATTCTCCCCCTCGGAAAACGGGCCTATCCGTCTCACCTCGAGACTCTTGGCCTTGGCATAGCCTTCAAAATCGAGTTCTGCCTGTTCGTAGAGCTCCACAAAGGCCTTCTTTGCCTCATCGTGGGCGATGATCTTGGCACGCTGCAGCCTGAGCTTGTCCATGACGGCGGCGGAAACATCCTCAAAAGGAATGGCCTTGGCCTCCTCCTTTGACTCGAGCTTCAGGATCTGGATACCCTCCGGCGTCCTGATTGGCCCCTTGATCTCTCCCGGCTTCATGGACTCAATGATCCTTCCCAGTTCCTGGTGGAAGCTGTTGAGAGGCAGTGTGCCCATGTCTCCGCCCTTGCCCGAGGTCATCGCATCTTCGGAATACTGGGCAGCCAACGAAGCGAAGTCCTTGCCCGCATTTGCCTGACCCATGATATTCTTGGCAAGCTCGTCCTTCTGCGCCACCACCTGTGCGTCTACACCATCGGGGACCTTGATGAGGATATGCCTCATATGAACCTTTGCAGGATCGCTGAATTCCGCCTTGTGCCCCCCGTAGTAGTCCATGGCATCATCTGTCGTGACCTCCGCGCTCGCCACATAAGCGGCCGCTGGGAAGTCTATGGCTGCAATGGTAATTTTCGGCGGGATGCGATACCGCTCCTTGTTGGCGTCATAGAAGGTCTGTATCTGATCCTGGCCGACCTGCACATCCTTGGAGAAAGTGGCCGCATCTAACGTGATGTAGCTCAGGTCATAGGTATCGCTTACCTGATGGAAGGCGGCCTCGAACTCCTGCTGAGACACTATTACGTTCTCGGTTATTACGGCGACAAAGAGCTGTTTCAGGAGATCCTTGCGGGCCTTCTGTTCGAATTCCGGAGGGGTGAGGCGTTCGTACTCGAGATATTTCCGGTAGACCGTCTCGTCGAACCTGCCATCACGCTGGAAGGCCGGTACCTGGCTTATGAACAGCTGGAGGTCTGAGTCTGTCAATTCTATGCCCATCCCCTTGGCATCGGTCTCGATGACGTACTGGTCTATGATCTGGTCAAGCACTTTCGTCCTCAGGTCGAGACGCTCAATCATCTCGGGGGTCAGTGCCTGGCCGAATTGAGCCTGGTATCCCTTCAGGGCGTCCGTATATGCCTTTGAGTACTGCTCCATCGAGATGATGGTGCGGTCAATCTTGGCTACCTTGTTTGCCTCCCTGCTCAGGTATGAACTGCCGCCCCACAGGATGAACACCACGATGATGGCCCCGAAAGCGGTATAGGCAAGCCAGCCCTTGGAATGTTTGCGTAAATAGGTAAGCATCTAGCTCTCCTTCATGTACGATGACATATTCCAGGGCAAAATAGTTGAAGAGAAGAATTATTGCAAGGATTTCATTATGGAGGTTGTCCTTGTAATGATCGGGATTTCTCCTTATACTTGCTCACGGGTAATCCATGTATTTGCATACGTTCGTACGCAGATAAGGAGGAATCGTGGACAAGGTCTTCTTTCTCGGTGGACTTGCCGGAGTCATCGGTGGATTTGCGGTTATCTTCTATCAGGCCTTCATTTTTCTCAGTTCGAATGTATGGAATTCCTATACTCTCCTGAATGCAGTGGACGGCGGCCCCGCGGCCCTGGCCGACATGGTTGCAGCTTCACCAGGTCTCACGGATATACTGGACAAGTGCCCTTTGTCGGCCGCGCTTATCGCCATCGGCCTCATCTTTCTGTGGATAGCCGGCAAGCTGAGAAACAGATACGCCTAGAGCCCAGAGGCTTCCGGCGTACCGCCTATGATTTCGGGGTTCACAGAACAGGTGGTCGACTCGTCTTCCCGTGCTCTCCCGCAGCCGACTGGATAATTCACCTGTTATCCCTCCACATACCCAATCCCTTTGACTTCGCTTCCCGTTCATAGGTGATGAACAGATCGCGCCAGGGGTGGTGAAACTGCCTGTAAGCCCGAGCCCATCCCTCCCGGATCATACGGCCGTTCACCAGCACATCGTCCACATACACATAGGCAAGAGTCCTGCCGTACTTGTCCTTTGGCGGGTCTCCCAATGATACGCGAACCTGTTTCTTCAGGACGAACGAGGCCAGCCAGGCCTTGCTCTCAAGGCCGAAGGGCTCCAGCTTCGAATAAGGGGAATCCACCTCAGGGGCATCCACTCCAATCAGGCGGACCTTTGATCCGTCATCGAGACAGATGGTGTCGCCATCAAAGACCTGCGAGACCACTCGGGCTTTCGCTGCTCCAAGGGCATGGTAGAGACAAAGCATGAACAGTGATGCAATCACTGCAAGCAAGATGAAGAGCCGCCTTTGCCTTGCCATGGTGGCTTCAGTCCCTCCGCATTATGGATGGGCCAGTTCGCCTAGGTCTGCAAGGAGCGTTCTGGCATAGAGCTCGCTGTGGATTGCAGGAGCCAGATGACTTCCCGGCAGTATCCTCAGAGATACCTGCTCGGATCCGCGCACATCTGCAAAGAAGGTCTGCTGGAACCGCAGCCTGTCCTCCGGGGTGACCTGGGAGAGGTTCTCGATGCCAAGCTGTTTCATGGGGTCCATGCAGGTATCATCAGCACCGAAGATAGCGGCGATGCGATCCAGATGGGCCGCCCTGAATGAGGAACTGTCACAGTATGCACTGCAGTCCTGGATGTCTTTGAAGATGCGGCCGGCCTTCCCCAGGTTGAGTTCCAGCACTGCCCCGGGGAGGGATCTGAAGAAGTCCCCGGTGATACCCTTGGTAAGGCCCCAAGCAGAACTCATCATCTGGCCTGTATGTCCATTTCCCATCCGGACGAAGATCCTCAGGCTCTCCGATGCAAATCTGCCTGTGATGCCCCAGGCCCCCCAGCGCTCATAGCCTGCAGGACAGACCTGGCCCAGGGAACAGATCGAAGCCGGATAGGCATGGGCGATCCTGCGTGCCAGTATGCCGCCGTGGGACCACCCTATCAAGATCACCTTCGTTCCGGCTGCATTTTTTTTTATGACCGGGGGTGAGCCGTTTATACTCACCCTCATACCAGGGACCGATGAGAAATCCTCTATGAAGATGTTCTGACGGGCGAGGATAAAGCGGACCATTTCCATGAGGATGACATCCTTGCCGCTGTTGCCGTGCAGTCTCGGGTCTCTCCCATAGGGGGTGTCGCACACCGGTACAACGGCTATTCCAGACCTGCACATGATCGCCAGCCTGCTGGAAAACCCATATGTAGAATCGGGCCTCTGGCCATGACCCTGGAAAAAGACGACGACAGGTCCTGCAGGATGACCCCGCTGGATGTCGGCGTCTTTCTCCGAATTCGTGCGGGAATCGATGAGAAGGACAAATCCTTTAATGGTCTCGTCATTGAAGCTTATGCGCAGCGTTTCTACTCTTGGCATCGACAGCAGAGACCTCTTCACTGCCCTCCCTGCAGCAGGGAACGCATCCAAGGCCATGAGAATGGGGATCATCATCGTTATCCCGGGCATACGACTCTAACCGAACAAGTATAGCGTACTAGTCCCGGCGGTGCAAAGAGATTCAAATGAAGGGCCTTGGTATTGATTCCCGGCCGGGATCAATCGGAACCCGATGACCCCTTCTCGATGTCCAGGATTATATGCCCTCCAGGAAAAGCCTTGGTTACATATTCATTGAGATTTTCCATCTTCCTGATGATATCTCGGATCTTTCTCGCCTCGGTCAGGATCGATCCAGCCATCTCTTTGACTGCGGCATCGCCTTCAGGGCTCTTGGCAATGGCGCTTGCTTCACCCATGAGAACAGTGAGCGGCTGGAAGACTTCGTGGGCCGTCGTGATGGCGAGCTGCGCGACCTTATCGAAGTACTTAAGCCTGTCCTGTTCATCCCGGATGGTGATATAGTCAAAGGCCCTTCTCACAGTGAACCTCAGGAGGTCAGCGCTGAAGGGCTTGATGATGTAGTCATATGCACCTGCTCTCAGGGCATCGATGACGCTGTCGATAGTGGCATAGCCGGTTATGACCACGATGAGCGAGTTCAATCGGCGTTTGTGGATGAAGTCGATCACAGCCATGCCGTCAATATCGGGCATTCTCAGGTCCGTGATCACCACGGGGTATTCACTCTCGGTCAAGAGCCTGATACCCATCTCGCCGCCCACGGCGATATCCACGTTGAAGCCCTCTTCCCCGAGGATGTCCTCGACGAGGTAGCATTCCCCTTCATCGTCATCGATGACAAGAACGGCCTTCTCTCGATTGGGGGCGATCGGTTTCATCTCACGTTTAAAAATAAACGAGACAGGTCCAATTAGCAAGGGTGGTGAGCGTGGTGGTACGATCGATCGTCCGGACTCGGATATGGTCGAGCTTTGCCCTGCCTGCGGTTATGGTGTGGGTACGGCTGATTAATTGTCCGTCTTGGTAAGGTCAAGGTTTCCCAGATAGGAATGCACCATTGCAACAGCCGGGGAAAGGAGCGGATTGTGGTGCTCATCGTACTCCACGACGAATCTCTCACCCGCGAAATAGATCACCACGGGCCTGACTTCCTCCCACCTGTTTATGAGTCTCTCCCTGTACTCTTCCATTCTCATGTGACGGTGCCCTTTCGTGAGCTTCTTACAGTTACCTATCGGTTGAAACATCGGTCACTTGACCACATCAGGAATTGTCTCATGCAAGAAGCTCCGGACATGCGGGGGTGACCTTCAGCTCATGCCGAATATCATGGCAAAACGCCCGAGTCCTCCCCTGAGCTCCTGGTTGTATGACCTGATCTCCGGCGGTTCCATCACGATCCTGCCGAGATAATCCAGACACTGCGAGGGCTTGCTTTTCGGGTTTACCAGGGTGAATGGCTTTCTTTGGGACTCTGCAGCACGGATGGCTTCCTTGTCGTAAAGCACTCCCCCCAGATACTGGGGCTTGACGGAGAAGAAGGTCTCGATGCTGTTGATCCTCTCGTCCGCGGTCTGGCATATCCTGTTGAAGATGAAGATGCCCTGATTGAGGTTGGAAATCTGGTTCATCACAACCCATGGAGAAAAGACCCTGCTGGGCTTGTAGAACTCGACCTTGTCCAGGAGCTTCTCCTCGATTGCCATGAA
This sequence comes from Thermodesulfobacteriota bacterium, assembly GCA_025454155.1. Lineage (GTDB taxonomy): Bacteria > Desulfobacterota > Desulfomonilia > UBA1062 > UBA1062 > MWEI01. Next base: position 11,988 of record JALOOZ010000015.1, on the reverse strand, counting down.
CTGCTGGAAACAGGCCTTGATGCAGGCATATCCTGCAATGATGTCCTGGGGGGTCGAAACGATGATGATCTCATCCGAGGCCAGGGCAAAATCGAGCACCGTCGTGGTGATGCCGGCACTCAGATCGAAGATGGTGAAGTCGTAGCGCTGGCTGATGTTCCTGAAGCTCCTGATGAACTTGGAACGCTGAATATAGTTGATGTTTGCCAGCTTGAACTCACCGGAACTCCCGGCTATGAGGTCGAAACCCAGGGATGTCTTCTCGATCATGCTGTCAAGATCCACATCGCCGAGGAGAAAATCATAGAGCGTATATTCAGGGAAAAGGGCCAGCTTGTTGGATATGTCTGCATTTCCCAGGTCGGCATCGATGAGCAGGACCTTCTTCTTGCATCCGCTGATGATACGGGCCAGGTTCAGGGCTACATGCGTCTTGCCGACGCCGCCCTTGTTGGAGATGATGGATATGATCCTGCTCCTGCGGGTCGGTTCAGCAGATTCGGCCTCCTTTTTTCCATTACCGTTCGCATAGTACTGATCGATTGCCTTCTGAATGGCCTCTGCATCGGCGAGAGCAGGGTATACCTTCCTGCCCATATGGGTGCTCAGGGTATCAACGATATCCTTCTGTTCCGGGTCGCTGATGGCTACAAGCACACCATCCCCGAGAAAGCGGATGGGAAGGCTGTTGTAGTCCCTTGCGAATCTCTCCTTCAGGAGCCTTATACATCTTTGATCCGGCGCTTCCCGGGAGATGTCGATGTAAGGCATTCCACTCTTGCGTGCCAGTGTCCGGATGTCGGTCGTATTCATCATATGGGCCTCTTCCTTGACGTTTTCGGAAAAAAGCCCAAGAAGCTTTAGTGGTAATCGCCTTTTGTGATCTTTTCCCTTATTCGATTGAGCAGGTTCAGGGCATCAAGGGGGGTAAGGGTATTGGGGTCTATCTCCAGGATCTCGTCTATGATGCCGCTGTCTCTTGTCTCGAATAGGTTCGCCTGGACAGCTACATGGGCACGGGAGGCAGGCATGGTTCTCGCCTTGGAACTGACCGCAGCAAGGACGGATCTGGCCCTTTCCACCACCTCCTCGGGAACCCCCGCGAGCCTGGCCACATAAATACCATAGCTCCTGCCGATGGCTCCGCGCTTGAGTGTACGGAGAAACACCACCTCGTTGCCGCTCTCTTCCACTGCCAGGTGATAGTTCTTGATTCCCTTGCGGCGGCGGGACAGGTCGGCAAGTTCGTGATAGTGGGTGGCGAAAAAGGTCCTGACCCTGTGTTCGTCCAGAAATTCGGCAACGGCCCAAGCAAGGGCCATGCCGTCATACGTGGAAGTGCCCCTGCCGATCTCGTCGAGGATAACCAGGCTCGACTCGGTGGCATTGTGGAGGATGTCGGCGGTCTCGGTCATCTCGACCAGGAAGGTGCTCTGTCCGGCGGAAAGGTTGTCCAGGGCACCGATTCGGGTGAATATGCGGTCCACCAGACCAATGGAGGCCCTGGAGGCCGGCACGAAAGACCCTATCTGGGCCATGAGGCATATGAGCGCTACCTGCCGCATGTACGTGGACTTGCCTGCCATGTTGGGGCCGGTAATGACATGAATGGTATCGCGCTCCGTATCGAAAGAACAGGGATTCGGTACAAACTCCCCTGCCTTCAGGACCTTTTCCACCACCGGATGCCTGCCAGAGACGATCTCGATGCGGCGATCCCGAGCCACCTCCGGCTTCACATACCCGTTCCTGACAGCCACCCATGCAAGGCCAGCAACTACATCGAGACATGCCAGCGAGCGCACCGTGATCTGCAGCACCGGTATATGCGGCAGCACGGCCTCCCGGAGTTCGGCGAAGAGGCGCTGTTCAATGGCGGCGATGGCTTCCTGAGCCCCCAGCAGCCGTGCCTCGTACTCCTTGAGCTCTGGAGTGATATAACGTTCTGCGTTCACCAGGGTCTGCTTGCGGATGTAATGGTCAGGGGCCTTTGCGGCGTTGGCCTTGGTGATCTCGATGTAATAGCCGAAGACCTTGTTGTAGCCCACCTTGAGGGTAGCGATGCCGCTTGCGTCACGTTCCTTGGACTCGAGGTTTGCCATCCACTGCCTCGAGTCCCTGCGCAGCGTCCTGAGCTCATCAAGTTCGGCATCGACACCAGCGGCAATTACGTTCCCATCGGTCAGTCTCGGCGGCGGGATTTCCACCAGGGTATGCGAAATCCTCTGCCTGAGATCGTCCAGGGGGTCGAGTCCGGACATGATCTCTCCATGGAGGGAGGTATGGAGCCCATCCAGTAGGCCCCTGATCCCGGGCACTTGATCAAGGCCGTCCGCCAGGGCTCTCATGTCCCTGGGGCTTACTGAGCCAGAGGATATGCGTCCGATGATCCGCTCCATGTCCGGCACGGTTTCCAGGATCTCGCTTATGGTACGCAGTATGCGCTCCCTTGAAGCGAGTTCCTCCACGGCATCAAGTCTATTGACGATCTGAGCCGCATCCAGGAGTGGGAAGGAAATCCAGTCGGCCAGCATGCGGGCGCCCATGGAGGTGCCGGTGAAGTTAAGCAGGGCGAAAAGGGTGTTCTCCCTGCCTCCGGAGAAGGAATCGAAGAGTTCCAGGTTGCGCTTGGTTGTGGGACCGAGCATCATGAAGCGTCCCGGGTTGTACACCGTCAGCCCCGTGATGTGTGGCATCACCGCCTTGCTGGTCTGTTTCACATAGTCCAGAACCATGCCCGATGCAGTCAACGCTGCAGGTGCATCCTTCAGGCCGAACCCATCCACGGTGAGGGTTCCGAAGTGGCTGTTCAGGATCAGGGCGGCCCTCTCCAGAGGCATGGATAGGTCGAGTGGTGTAACAAGAAATCCTTCGGGTATGACATCCCCCATGGCCGTGAGAATTTCGCTGGGACCTACCCGGAACACCTCGGAGACGAGGTCCTGTCGGGATGATACTTCGGTGGCACGGAAGTCGCCCGTCGAGATATCGATGAATGCGATACCGAAGGAGCCATGCCGGGGACCTCCGCAGACAGCCATGAGATAATTGGCCTTCTCACGGGTCAGGTGATCATCCTCCACGATGAGTCCCGGTGTGATGATGCGAACCACCTCACGTTTCACGAGGCCTTTGACACCTGCAGCAGGCTCAGCCTGCTCGCAGACCGCCACCTTGTTGCCTGTCCTGATCAGTCGAGAAATATAGGAGGATGCGCTGTGATGAGGGACCCCGCACATGGGCACCGGATTTTCCTTTCCCTTGTCCCGGGTGGTCAGGGCCAGGCCCAGAAGTTTCGATGCCCTGACTGCGTCATCATAGAACATCTCGTAGAAATCCCCCATGCGGTAGAACAGGATGGCATCAGCGCAGTCCCTCTTGATGTCGAGGTACTGCTGCATCATGGGGGTTAGGCCGTTCTCATTCCTCATGGATGGAAGCCTTGCGGGCCTTATCCTGCTCTTCCCTGAATCTCGCGAGGCAGGTCTGCTTGAAGCGTCCGACGAACTTGGGGTTCTCCATATAGATCCTAGTTGTATTCAAGAAGGATTCCTTCAGTCTCCTTTTCACCTCATCCAGTTCCCGCAGATGGACACCGGGCCTGTTGAGCGCCCTCGTTATCCCGAGACGTTCACTGGGGCAGTACTGCCTCAATTCCACATCATCGTCTTCAAGGGCAATGGAGAAGGTTATCGCCAGGTGAATCATGTACAAGTCACCTGAGAGGAGCGTGGTCTTGTCTTCCACCTCAACAAGCACGCCGTTGGTGAGCTCTATCCGTTCCATACCCGAAGGGATAATACGAGGACGGTGGTAAAAGCAAGAACATGTCTTATCGCGTTACTCATGCACCGGTTCGGAAGTGTTCCCCGGGGTGGGGGAAGATGAGAAGAACTGCCCTGACACACTCCTCGCTGCATCCTCCAGAAGGTCCTCCAGACCGTCGAGAATGACGGGAACATGGTCGGGCCGTGAGCATTCGGCATCCACGGTCTTGGTGAACCTGCCCCCGGACATGCAGCTGCGCCACAGGACCCTGTTGGTGGAGGCCTCTATCATCTCTGCACCCACCCCTGCATAGACCTCCACCTCATAGTTGTTCAGGTCGATGTACCGGCACAGGGTGCCGTACTGTTCCAGCCTCACGATAATCAGGTAATCTGCACCTGCGGACTTCCCCAGGTCCCGGTAGTCACTGCATGCATAGACACCGTCGCCGCTGCCTTCTCTGAAGCACTTCAGCGTGCCCGTATCAGCGGGCATGCCCACCTTGTATGCGGTGAACCCCCGTTCTGCGAGCCCCTGGACCAGAAGGTCCTGAACCGCATTGAACCCCTCACCTCTCACCCCTCTCGAGGCCTGCCTGAGCGTCCTGGTCTCGTGCAGACGCATGGGATGGTCGGTATACTGCGCCTCGTCGGGAAAGATGGTGGACCTGCCATGGCCCATAAACGAGTCTGTTGCATTGATCAGGACCACGGCTTCCGGCATCTCTTCGAGGGCCACCCCCACCCGTCTGCCTTTTTCCTGCCAGAACGACTGGTCCAAGGGAACCGCCCGCATGGAGGCGCAGCCCGATGCGTGTATCAAGGCAACCAAGCCAAAGACGATGAAACGTTTTACCATCACAGATCTCTCACCTTGATAATAGTGCCCATTCATCCGCCATGCAACCGGTGACACGCCACCGCTCCGAAGCTACCAGGGAAGTACGTCGGGGAGGTCATCAAGTGGTCCCCCTGACCCGGGAAACCTGGGGCCTTGTCCTAATACAGAGCCATTGCAGCCTTCATGAAGACCCAGGCCTTATCCAGCGATCCCGTCATGAAAATGGGCATCATCTTGATGACCAGCACCATAAAGATGAGCCCGACGGCAATGGTGAGCGGGAAGGCCATGAGAAACACGTTCATCTGCGGCAGGGCCCTGGCGATGATAGCGAAAGAGACGTTGATGAGCAGCAGGATGCCAACAACCGGCGCGGACACCTTGATGCCGATGACGAACATCGCTCCCGCGTAGGTAATCACGGACATGAGAAACCCCGTGTGAACCATCCGATCACCTATGGGCATGATGGCGAAGGTCTCGATGAGAGCCTTGATGAGCAGGTGATGCCCCCCGAAGGAGAAAAACAGGAGAAAGGCTGTAATGTAGAGCAAGTTCGACGTAATGGGCGCTGTGATGCCTGTCATGGGATCAACCACATTGGCTATGGAAAAACCCATCTGAAACCCCATGAGTTCGCCCGCAATCTGGATGCCCGAAAAGATCACATCGATGGCGAGCCCCAAGGCCAGACCGATGAGCATCTGGTGGATCAGGATGGACACCATCATGAGTATGTTCAGCTCATCCGGCCTGATCTGAATCTTCGGAACGAGGGGGAGGAGGATAAAGCTCAGGAAAAGAGCAATCAGTGCCGTGATCCTGCGCGGGATGATCTCCGCATTGAAGAACGGAACGACCGCAAAGATGGTGCCGATGCGGATGAAGATGAGGAACAATGAGAGAAAATCGCTCCAGGCGAGTCTCAGGAGTTCGTTCATCGCACAAGCGTGGGGATGCTTGCAAAGAGGTTGATGGTATAGGTGGTGAGCTTCTCCATGATCCACGGCAGCGTCATGAGTAGCGCAAGGAAGACCACGACAATCTTGGGCACAAAGGTGAGCGTCATCTCCTGGATCTGGGTGACCGCTGAGAACACGCTGATCGCGAGTCCCACAAGCAAGCCCAGGATGAGCATGGGAGCCGACACGAGCAGCGTTATCTTGATGGCCTCCGCCATCATGGTTGTTATGGTTTCCGGCGTCATCCGACAAACCCCCTGATGAGTGATCCCACGAGCAGGTTCCATCCGTCCACGAGCACGAAGAGCATGATCTTGAACGGCAGGGAGATCATGACCGGCGGCAGCATCATCATACCCATGGACAGGAGAATGGACGAGACCACCATATCGATGATGAGGAAAGGTATGAACAGAATGAATCCTATCTGAAATGCGGTCTTGAGTTCGCTGATCATGAATGCGGGGATTAGGGCCCTGGTTGGGACTTCTTCCTTGTTCTTGGGCTTTTCCTTGGCGATGAGCCCCATGAAGAGCTGCAGATCATTCTCCCTGGTCTGCTTGAACATGAATTCACGCAAAGGACCTTCGGCGTTCGTTAGGGCCTGGGCGAAGGTGATGTTCCCGTTCTTGTATGGTGCCAGGGCCAGTTCGTTGACTTTGTCAAGCGTGGGTGACATGATGAAGAACGTCAAAAAAATGGCTAGTGCGGTCAACACCTGCATGGGAGGCATCTGCTGGGTGCCCAGGGCCTGCCTGAGAAATCCCAGGACCACCACGATGCGGGTGAACGCCGTTACCATGATCATGATGGATGGTGCAAGGGACAGTATGGTGAGTATGAACAGTATCTGGAGTGCCCCTACCACCTCTTCCGGTTTGCCCGCCTCCTTCACCCCGAGGTTGAGGCTCGGGATGGAGATCCCTTCTGCGGCATGGAGAAGTGCAGGGATGAGTGCCAAGCCAAGAAGCACCGGTACAATGATATGAGATCTCTTCATTGCTGCGACCCTGTGGGGGAGGTAAACTGGGACAGAGACTTTTCGAACTCATTGCCTTCCATATCCTTCAACAGATTCACGGTATTGGCCGTAACTCCCAACAGCAGGACAGATTTTCCCACCCGGATCAGAGCAAGATGGGCTTTGGCTCCGAGGGTCACCTGTCCCAGCACGTCCAGGCCGAAGGACTTCCGTGCTCTTGCCACAGGGCCGTATCGCCTGAGGACCCATGCAAGTCCGAACATGATGGCAATGACGAGGAGGAGCGAGAGCACAGCCCTCAGGCCGGTCCCTGCCATGCCGGTCCCTGCGGCAAGGAGCGGCTGGGAGTATCCGAGAAGGAGAATTGAGAGGAGCTGCAGGACCTTCTTCATGCAAGCCTCTTCACCCTCTCCAGAGGACTGACAATATCCGTTATCCGGATGCCGAACTTCTCACTGACCACGACCACCTCGCCCCTGGCGATGAGCTTGCTGTTGATGAGAATATCCAGGGGCTCCCCAGCCAGCCTGTTCAGTTCGATGACCGAACCCTGGCCGATCCGGAGCAGATCGTTGATCAGCATCCTGGTCCTGCCCATCTCCACGGTCACCTCCAGGGGGATATCGAGAATGAAGTCGAGTTCCTTGGCAGGACCGGCTGCTGGTCTGGAATCATCGAGTTCGGTGAATGTCGCCTTCTTGGGGCCCTTGTCGAAAGGCTTCCCCTCTTCAATCTCAGTCCCCGATTCCAGGGCCTGGGCCCATTCCTCGGCAAGTTTGTCCTGGTCGAGATCCTTGTCCTTCTTCTCTTCGCCGCCCCCGCCCATGAGCTTGTCGATGTCATCCTGGTTGAGCGAACCACCTGTCTTGTCGTCTATTGCCATAGCTCCCTCCTTAGTAGAGCTTCCTGTCGATTGTGTTAACGATATCTATTGCAAGGTTATCCTTGATCTTGCCCGGCCTGCAATGGAACTTCGGCAGGTTCTGCACGTTCACCACGAGCGGATCATTGATGTCCTTGTCCAGCAGTACCACGTTGCCCGGCTTCAGCGACGCAAGATCGCGCGGCGAGATCATGGTGCGGCCAAGTTCCACATCCACGTCCACATGCACGCCCAGGAGTTCGCCCTTGAGCCGGTTGACCCAGGCCCCGTCGACACTCGTCTTCTCCTCCGAGTGGAAGGTCGCATACAGCCTGTCACGGATAGGCTCTATGAGCATGTAGGGAAGGCACACCATGACATTGCCTGTCATCTCGTCCATCTCCACCTCGAACTGGACAACAACAATCACGTCCTCGTTGGGAATGATGCCTGCGAACTGGGGATTCATCTCCGGGCGGATGTAATGGAGTTCCAGCTCATAGACTGGCTGCCAGGCATTCACCAGTTCCTTGATACCTGCGTGTACGACCTTGTGGAGCATGCGCTGCTCGATGGCCGTGAACTCCCTGCCCTCGACCTTCATGGTCCCGGCCCCTCTGCCACCGAAGAAGCTGTCGATGAGGGCGAAGACGAGCTTGGTCTCCACGATGACCAGGGCATTGCCCCGCAACGGCTCCACGCGGATGATGTGGATGCTCGAGGGCACCGGCAGCGAGCGCATGAAGTTGCCGAACTTGATGGTATCCATGGAGACCGGTGTGATGTCCACCATCTTCCGTAGCATGCTCGAGAGCGTGTTCCGGAAGAAACGCGCAAAGCGGTCGTGGATGGCGTCCAGGGAAGGCATTCTGCCCCGGACGACCTTGTCCTGCGCGGCAAAGTCAAATCGCTGGAAACGGCCTTCCTCGACCTGGGGGATGGACGTCTCCGTGGCGATCTCTCCGCCGACGACCCCCTTCAACAGGGCATCAACCTCTTCCTGGGTCAGTATCTGTCCCATGTCACAACCTCACTGGACCACGAATTCCGTGAAATACACCTGGGTCACCTGGCCGGATGTGAGGTATCTGTTCACCGCGCTCGCGATCTCGCGCTTGAGCATGCGTTTTCCGGCCACCGTGGCCACATCGTCAAAGGTCTTGTTGGAGAGGATCATGAGGATCTCATCGCGGACCTGGGGCAGTTTCACGGTGATCTCGCCGTCCGCCGCCGGATTGTCAACCTCGAACTGGATGACCGCCTTGAGATAGCGCTGACCCTGGGCATCTGCCAGGTTCACGATGAAGGGGTCGAGCATCTTCATGGGACCCCCACCACCTTCCTTCCCCCCTTCTCCTTCTTCAGTGCCCTTCTTCTGCACCTGTTCCTGCTTGGCCTCTCCTCCGCCTTCCCCCTTACCCTCCCCCTTCATCTTGGGGGCGAGGATCAGGAAATATCCCGCAGCAGCGCCACCGATCACAAGTACCGCGGCGAGAACAATGACCATGAGCATCACCGGGATTTTCTTCTTCGGTTCCGCACCCTGTTCTTTTTTCTCTTCCTTTTCCTCTCCTGCCATATGGCCCTCCTATATTCTGTCCTTCAAGAGAATGATCTCCACCCGTCTGTTCTTTTCCCTGCCGGTAACGGTATCATTGGTGGCGATGGGTTTCAGCCGGCCGTATCCTGCAACGCAGAACCTCCCGGGCGGCATGTCCAGTGTATAGACGAAGAAATCGGCAACGCTGATGGCCCGCTGCAGTGAGAGCCGCCAGTTCGCACCATCATTGCCCATATTATCTGTATGTCCCTCGATCGCTACGGTTACATCGATATCCTTGATGGAGTCGGCGACGGCACGGAGCACGGGTTCGGCTTCCTTCCTCACGGACGGGGAGCCTGCCCTGAAAAGAACGTCGCCGGGCACCCTTATTGCCAGCCCCCTCCCGGTCTCCTGGGAAACGAGCTCTTCCTCTCCTGAAGACACTTCGACACCGAGACTCTTCACTGCCACGATTACGGCCTTGCTCAGTTCTTCCCTCTTCAGTTCCATGACCTGGGGCGTCGGCTTCAGAATAGGCTGGGGTACGCTCAATTCATGTTCCTGCGGATACTGGAGCGGTCCTGCAACGGAACTGAAATACCCGAAGGACTGCCGCATGGTCTTGCTGTCCATGGAACTCATGGCGATGAGCATGATGAAGAAGGTGAGGAGGAGGGTGGTCAAGTCGGAGAACGTGACCATCCAGCCCATGCGGTTGGGCAGCTTCACATAAAGTACATTTCTATCTTTCTTCACCATCACTGCTCTTCCAGTTCGAAATTGAAGCCCTTGTAGAAGAAGGACCTCCTCCACTCCTCGCGGGGCCGGTTCACCTTGTCAAGGTTCACGTCACCAGGCAGCTCTCCTACGATGGTAATCTCCACCCTCCGGTTCATCAACCTGCCATCTTCTGTCGCATTCGTGGCTAATGGACGTGTGGATCCCATGCCATAAGCCCTGAGCCTACCCCCCGGGATACCCTTCCCCTCGAGATACGTAAGTACAGCCAGTGCCCTTGCTGCAGACAAGCCCAAGTTGGAAGAGAAGGGTGGTATTTCCACCGGGATGGAATCCGTGTGTCCTGTTATGATGACCGGGTTCTCCATCTTCGCAAGGATAGTGGCGATGGACGAGAGTACCGTTCTGCTTTCCCGGCTGATTTTGTCGGTCTGGGCTTCAAAGAGAAGTGCGGACTTCAGGGTGATCGTCGCCCCGAGCTTTCCCTCGCTCACTGCAATAGTGCTGATGACGCCGGTTTGGTTCAGGGTTTCCTCGATGCTCCTGATGCTCACTGGCCCACCCTGCACTGGTGGTCCCACGGGCAGGATATTGCGAAGGCCTCTTGAAGAAAACGGGCTCCTTCCCCCGGGAAGGATTCCGAATCCTCCCTTGACGGAGCCGATGGCCATTTTCTGTTTCTTTGCGTCCAATACACTCATGCCGCATAATGCTACGAAGAAGGTGAGAAGTATGAGAAAGAGGGAGCCGTAGATCATGATGATGTTATTCCTCGGAGGCTCCACATAAACTACCTTCTTCCTCGCCATGCGCTATTCACCTCGGGGGCGCCCCGCCACCTGTTCACGCAATGCAGGGGCGAGGAACGAATGGAGTTTGCGCTCCACGATACGGGGATTGTCTCCGGCGGAGATGGACATGATACCTTCGATGATCATGCCTTTCTCCAGGACCTCCTCCCTGGAACGCATGGTGAGCTTCCCCGCCATTGGCAGGGCGATGAGGTTCGCCATCACGGCACCGTAGAACGTGGTTATGATGGCCACCGCCATGGCCGGCCCGATGGTCGAGGGGTCGGACATGGACTGGAGCATCTGTACGAGCCCGATGAGCGTGCCTACCATGCCCATGGCCGGTGCATAGGTGCCCACGGAGTTCAGGATGTCGGCCCCCTTGATATGCCGCTGCTCAATGTGTTCGATCTCGGTCTCCAGGATCTCCCTGATGGCCTGGGGCTCCAGCCCGTCGATGACGAGTTCGAGGCCTTGCTTGAAGAACGGGTCGCCGAGATCCTCGGCAGCACTCTCCAGGGCCAGGATTCCCTCGCGGCGAGCACGGGAGGCATAGTCGACGAAGGTGGGGATCAGTCCCTGGGCATCGCGGTGCTGGGCAAAGAAGACGTTCCTGATGACCCCGAACACTCCGAAGACATCCCTCATGGGATAATTGATGAAGATGATGCCGAAGGTGCCCCCGATCGTTATGAAGACGCTCGGCATGTCAAGGAAGAGGGTGAGCGGTCCGCCTGCCATGATCCCCATGAAGACCAGGCCGAATGCCGCCAGCACACCGATAATCGTTGCAAGATCCATAGCAGAACCCCTTGCTCCTCACAGTTAGGAAATCTCGAACCAGAGAAAAGCAAGGGACATGCCATACACCATATTTCCAATAACTTCTTGATTTTACTTGATAGTGAGCTGCCAGAAGGAACAGCAGAATCAGCCCGGGGGGTCATAATATTGACGCAGGTGATTTCCCCAGACTTAAACCAGGGGGTTTAAAAAAGCCCCCCCGGCTTCTCTCCACGATCAGGGAGAGAAACCGGGAGGGAGGCAATTTACTGCAAGCGTAGACCCGTTACCGCTTCAGGTTGATGAGTTCCTGGAGCATGTTGTCCACGGTGGTGATGATCCGGGAGTTGGCCTGGAAGCCCCGTTCGGTGGTGATCATCTTGACGAATTCTGCAGCAATGTCCACATTGGACTGTTCCAGGGAGTTGGGTGCGATCCTTCCCAGACCATTCTCACCCGGGTGGCCGGTGATGGCGTCACCCGACTCGCGGGTGGCAGACCAGAGGTTGCCGCCCACCTTGAACAGAGCCTGCTGGTTGTTGAACTTGGCAAGGCCCACCCGGTAGAGGTTGAGGATCTGACCGTTCGAATAATGGCCGGTCATGATGCCGTCCGTGCCCACGGAGATGCTCTCCAGGAAGCCCGTCCCGTAACCGTTCTGGGTCTGATAGACCGTGGTGGATGAGGATGCGTACTGGGTGGAGGTCAGTGCCTGGGGC
>JALOOZ010000128.1 GCA_025454155.1 Thermodesulfobacteriota bacterium | reverse complement strand
CCGCCCAGCATCCCTGAATCGCCGACGGATTGTTGCGTTCCTGTTCGAGGGGCGAATAGATGTAGCGGTTCAGTATCTGCTTCTTAAATCCCGGGGCGTAGAGTTCGTAGGTATCGGTAATCTGGTCGGCCAGAACGTTTTTGATATCCAGAAACGAATTCTTGCCTCCGAGCTTCCCATGCTTCCATTTCAGGGGTTCCCCCGGCATGTCAATCCACGCCTGGGTTACATGGCCCCCTTTCGGGGCCTGGGTAGGATCAGCGAGAGTGGGAAGGTACCAGTTCGCGTATATTTCCGGATAGATCTCCTGTTCGATGATGGCCTGTGAGTACTTTTTCATTTCGTCGGTGGTTTCGCCGCCGAAATATCCCATCCATGAACGCATGATGCCTTCATCATAATCGGCGGTTTTCCATTGGGGTGGACCGCTCAGAGCATAGAGGACAGTGAATATTGTCTGCTCATGGTAATTGAAGTTCTTAATTCTTTTAACCAAATCCTTGTCGGGAATATGGTCCTCACCGATAAGGTTGATGAAGGTTGGCACAACGGTTATATTGCTGACGATCTTCTTTGCCGTGACTTCCTGGTTGGGATAAATGGAGTCTTCGTGGAGTATCACCCCCTGCGCTTCCCCGTTTTTCATGATGATCTTCTTCACCGGGCAGCAGGTCATGATCTTGACGCCGTTGTCCACGTTTGCCTGGATGAGGGCATGAGTCACCGCATGAGAGCCTCCCTTGGCCGTGGTGAGCGGGAAGAAGGATCCTGAAAGCAGCCCCAGCAGGGAACCGATCGCGCCGATCTGCGGATGTATGGGCGGAAACCCAATGATCCACTCCATGGCCTGAACCATGGTCTTGATGTGATCCGATTCAAACATGGCATCCATGATTTCGAAGCCGTTCATTTTCATGAACTGTTCGCCAGTCACATTTTTGCCCATGTACTTGAAGAAGCGGCCCATGAAATTGGAGAAGGCCTGCATGTTCTCTGCAGCGGGGGCTGTGTACATGAACCGATGCACGATGTCGGTGAATTCCAGCATCTCCGGGTACAGAAAATCCAGGGCGTTTTCCAAGAGGGCACGGTCCTGTTTTGAATGCTTTCCCCAGTTTTCCATGGTGTCGTAGGGGCTGGATCCGATGAGGGCATTGGTGCCATCGAGAAACGGCTTGCCCCAGACATAGGAGGTGTTCCTCAGTTCAAGTCCGTATTTTACCAGTTCCAGATCCTGCATCGGCGGCCCGAAACCCGTGGCAAGCATTGTCGCGTGCAGATTATAGAGGAATCCCGGAATGCCCGGTTCACTGGTGTCACAATGTGCCCCGCACTCGCCCCTGGCTTCAAGGACGAGGGTTTTCAGCCCTGCCTTTCCCAGGTAGGCGGAACAGGTAAGACCGTTGATGCCCCCTCCTATCACGATAACATCATAATCGGGCATGGTCATACCTCCTTCAATCCGGTTGCACTCGAAGAAAGCGACCCCGGCTCACGGTAATATACCCTGCCGCCGGTCATGCACTGTTCGTATGCGGCGTTCACTTTTTCAACGATATTCCCTTCAAGCTTATACTTATCCCTGTCCTTCAGATAGAACAGATACTGGGGCAGATTCTTCATGGCAAAAAGGAACATGGAGGGGGAAAAAAGGGCCTTCAGAATCCCGCCGATATCTTCCGGGTGGAACGTAATCTTGAACTCCCAGGTGACCGGGCTCTGCATGTTTCCTATGATGAGCATGTTCCCGGTTTCAGGATCCTTTATTGTTTTGCAATACCTGAAATCCAGGTGAATCTCCTGCTTCCCCAAACCTCTTGACCAGAGTTTCATGACATCACCCCTTTTAGGATCAAATTGAACTGACGCGTCAGTTTTATTCTAAGAGAGGCATGGGGTGAAGTCAACCGATAATTCAGCTCGCCCCGGATGGGGGATGTTGTCCTGCACCAATAATTCCTGCCGATGACGACCGGAACCGTTATGCGAGCACGCGCACGGGGTTGTTATTGCAAACTACCCTGTTTTGTGTTTAGTTTTCTACACCTTGTAACTGAACGGTCAAAGGATGCTCGTACCGATATGACTCGTCCCTACATGAAAGGTGAACGGAGAAAACAGCAGATCCTCGAATGCGCGAAGAAGCTCTTTTCGAAAAAGGGATACCACAACACCCACGTGGAAGACATCCACAAGGAGGCAAGAATCGCCAAGGGGACGTTCTACGAGTACTTCAAGAACAAGGAGGAGCTCTTCATTGCCCTCCTCGTGAAATTTCTCGAGGACTGGGAGGAAGCGGTACTCGACACGACTGCGAATCTCGTAATGGAGGACATCCGGACCTATTACCGGACCCTCATCAAGCGGAGCCTGGTTTTTTTCCAAAGCAACGAGGATCTGTGCAACATCTACCTTCGTGTCGGGCCGGGCACCGATGAAGTGTTCGAGCCCTATATCGAGCAGTTTGAAGATAAAATGCTCCAGTACGTGAAGAACGACCTCGACCGGGGTGTCAAGGCAGGGGTGTTGAGGGACGATCTCAATATCGAGCTCATGGCGAACATCCTGCTGGGGGCTTTCCTGCGGATCGACTACTATTACTTCGTCCTGAAACGGGAGGAGAAGGAATCCCGGGATCTTGACGGTATAACCGACCAGTTCTTCAACCTCATCATGGAAGGCATCTTCAGCAATACACGGGGGACGGGGCACATGGCCTCACGATCCCCTGCGTCCCGGAAACCACGAACCCGTTCCAAGCCTTCAGGGACAGGGCAGCCACCCGGGCGGCGCCGGGCTGCAGGCCGGGAGTAAGATTTCCCCGCTACTTCTTCAGGTGCAGCTTCTCGTATATCTCGTTGCGGTGAAACTGGTCATAGTCGTAGATGCCCCGCGCCACATCCAGCCTCCCCAGTTGGGCGCCTCCCTCCCAGAGCTGGATGATCTTCACGTCGCGCCAGTATTTCTCCACGTGGTAGTCTGTCACGTAGCCGTAGGAACCCATCAGCTCCATGGCCCTGTTGGTGGCTGCGACCGCCATGTCGCAGCAGAATACCTTGGCGATGGAGGCCCTGGAGAGCATCTGTTTGGAATGGCGTGGCCCGTAGATCTCGGGATGATCGTAGAGATAGGCGGCATTGACGTAGGCGTCCCTTCCCACCTGTATCCCGATGGCCATGTCGGCCAGCATGCCGGCTGCAATGGTGTGCTGCCTGATGGGCTTGCCCGCCGCGAGCTTGTCCCTGGTGAAGGCCAGCACCTCGTCGAAGGCCCCCTGTGCTATCCCCACGGCCCAGGCGGAACTGAAGATGCGGGCGAACACGATGTTGTCATGCAGGAGCTCGGCATCCCTTCCCGGCCCGGCCACCCGGTATTCCCTGGGAACCCGAACATTGTCAAAATAGAAATCCCCTTCCCTGCTGGCCCTGAACCCAGCCTTGTCCTCGAACCTTCCAAAGCTGAAGCCGTCGATGGGCGCCGGCACATAGATCATGGCGATCCCGTCATCCCCGAGATCCGGGTCCGTGTTGCAGACCACCAGGTAGAGATCTGCGATCCCTGAATTGGTCGGCCAGACCTTGGACCCGTTGATCACCCATTCATCGCCATCGAGCCTTGCCCGTGTCTTGATGCCCAGACCGTGCATGTCCATATTCTCGATATTGCAGCCGCCCGAAGGCTCGGTCATGGCAAAACAGGCGACGTAGAGATCTTCCCCCAGGAACCTGGGGGCGAATTCATCGAGCACCGCCTTGTTCTCTGCGAATATCGCCGGCCTCATGCCCCACCACCCGCCTGCCACGCTGCAGAAGAAGGAGGCGTCCCCGCGCGCGAACTCCTCGGCGAGGATGCTGATGGTCAGCGCTGAATCTATGCCCATGCCCCCATGCTCCTCGGGCAGGAACCCGCTCAGGAAGCCCAGGGGTATGAGTTTCCTCTGGAGGTCCTCGATGAGCTTGAAGTCGCTGCGCCCGGACTGTTCGATTTCACGGCGGATCGGCATGATGACCTCATCCACAAAACCCCGCACCATTTCGATGAACATCTGGTCCTGCTCGGAAATGAAGTCCTTTATGAACCTGTTCTCCTTGATCTCCAGGGTAACCCCTTCCATGACCAACCTCCTCTTTTCTGTTTCATGGGCCAGGACAGTAATATGTCACCTTCAGTGTCTCACTTCTTCTTCCTGCGGGGTGCGTCTGCATTTCGGGAATCGCTCATGCACCCGTACAGGAGCATATCCGTTATGACGGGGACTTCATTGCGCAGATCGTAGGCCTTCCCGTACCTCAGCCACTTGTAGAAGACCCAGTCAACGAAGCCGTAACTCCCCAGGAAGATGGTGTCGAAGGTGAGGTCCGAGATGCGGATCCGGTTGTCGCGGTTCAGCGATATCACCCGTTCCTTGAGCAGTGGGAGCCTGGAGAACAGGTGGTCGAAGAACACATCCCGCGTATTGGTATCCTGCAGCTGGATGTTGCTCTGGATGAGGAGATAGAGCTCGGGATTATCGGCGATGAAATCCACCCAGGCCTGGATCACGACCTGTATCTGTTCCGCAAGGTCCATCTCGATGGAGAGAACGTGATTGACGTAGTCAAGGATCTGGGAAGACCTTTCAACCAGAAGGATCCTGATGAGGTCCTCCTTGCTCGTGAAGAAGCGATATACCGATCCCTTGCCGACCCCGGCCAGTTCGGCGATGGCTTCGACCGTGGCCCGGTGGTACCCGTCCCGGGAAAAGACCTTGAGGGCGGCATCCATGATCCGACCCTTTTTCTTGTTCGGCACATCGTCCTTGTCCTTCCCGTGCCTCTTGGAGGGGACATGGGCGAGGATATCCTTGAGATGATCGGTGGGCAGCGACACCTTCGGCAAGCCCAGGTGGGCGCATTCCTCCACTGCCGCCTTGACAAGCCCCATGGAGGCCTCAGTCATACCTTTTTCGTTCAGGTAATCGAAGATCTCCCTGAGCCTCGTGGACAGCCAAGCATCGGCATGGGTGGAAAAGGAGGCGTCATCGCCGGAGTGTTCCCTTATCGAACCGAGGGATACTCTCAGGGATCTTCGGAACTCCTCTTCATAGAAGCTTCCATCGGCGGAGAAGTACCTGCCGATCTCGGCAAAGAGCTGATCTTTTTTCCCCAAAAACAGTTCACCGGAGGTGTCCTTCTTTGTCATGCCCCGCTCTCCTCGCAGGCCCGCTCTTCATAAGAAACCATGCATCAGCGGAATGCTCCCGTGTCTGCGCTCCTTGCCCGCTACTGGAAGGTGCTCTCCAAATGCTTGGCCAGCCGTTTGCCCAGGGCCACGACCGTCCACACCACGGGCAGTCCGAGGGCCTTGGGCACGACGCTGGCGTCGCAGCAGTACAGGTTGGCTATGGCGGTCTCGAGCCTGGTGTCCACGACATCCCCTATCCTGCACGTGGCGGAGGGATGTGCGCCGGAGGGATTGAGCTCCACGATGCTGTCATCGCTGGCCCCGACCTTGCGGAGGACCTTCTTCATGATCTCCCCCCCCTTGGCGAGCTTCAGTTTGTCATCATGGCTCGGCTCCTTGGAGAAGGGGAAAAACCGGCTGTCCGGGTGGATCTCTCCCTTGAGGTCGTCCTGGATCTTTACCATGAGGCCGGTGTATCTGAAGGCGTTGCGCGCCTTCGGAAGATGCTGCAGCCCTTTCATGGCCAGCAGTACCGTCAGCTGCGACCAGGTGGGGAACACGGGCAGGACGACAAACCCGTCGGACTCATAGTGCTCGAGGGTGCCGACAGCCATGGGCTGCACCCTGGACGTGTTCAGATGAGGGGAAATGCCGCCCACGAACTGGAGAAAATCCACGGCAAAGGTCCGCCCCGCCTCCTGGATACCGGCTCGACGCAGCATGCCGGTGTTTCCTATGCCGGAAGAAAGCACGACCCGCTTCGCATGGAAGCTGACCGGTTTCCCGAGGCATGACCCCTTCACCCCCACTGCCTTTCCCTGTTCGACGATAATGTCGTCGATGCGCGTATGCAGTGCGAGCTCTGCGCCGTTGGCCATGGCCTCGTCGCCATAGAAGCGGGCAGACCACTTGGCGCCCCTGCTGCACCCCATCATGCAGTCCGAGCAGTCGGGGATGCACTTGTCGGCATCGATGAACTTGTCCACCTTGTCCCAGTGGTACCCGAGGTCGTTCGCCGCCTCCATGAGCCTCAGGTTAGCCTGCCCCACGAGCTCATCCGGCAGTTTTCCGACCCAGAGATCTTTCCCGGCCTCCTCCGCCTCGGCGGTGAGGTCGATGCCGACCTCGTCGAACACCTTTTTCGGCGGCGGCATGGCACAGCCGCAGATCAGCGTGGACGCCCCGCCATAGTTGTCCGCTATGGTGACCTGGGTCATGGGCAGAAGGGGCTTGCTGACGGTGAGCCCGAAGTTCTGCAGGATCATTGCCACCGATATCGTGTTTCCAAGCCAGTTCCACCTCCCTCCCCGCTCGGCCAGCAGAACCTTCCTCCCCTTGAGGGCCATCTCCCTGGCCACGGTTGCCCCTCCGGGCCCTGAACCCACCACGACGACATCATATTCCTTCATGATACGAGACCTCCTTCAGCCTGTTATAAGCTTCCCGTGCGACTCTGTTTGCAGCTTCGAGGCCCCACTGTTCCCCGCCAGCAAGGCCGCCCCGAGGGCCCCGTTCAGCTGGGGGTCTCCGTCGAGCCGCTTGAGCTCGACCCCGAGGATCTCCTCCAGGGCGGCAAACACCCCCCTGTTCTTCGCAACCCCGCCTGACATGGTGATGTCGGCCTCCAGCTCGATGCCTTTGGCCAGCGATGCGATGCGGTGGGCCAGGGCCCGCACCAGCCCTCCCGCAATATCAGGGAGGGCCTTGCCGTTGTTGAGCAACGAAACGACCTCGGTCTCGGCGAAGACGGTGCACTGGTTCGTGATGCTGACAGGGTCCTTTGAGGCCAGCGCCAGCTCTCCCAGGTCTTCAAGTGCGATCTCGAGCGCCTCGGCCATGATCTCCAGAAACCGCCCGGTTCCGGAGGCGCATTTGTCGTTATACACGTACCTGGCGATCG
>JALOOZ010000127.1 GCA_025454155.1 Thermodesulfobacteriota bacterium | reverse complement strand
CATCCTGGATGAGAAGGGCGAGGTCAGCAATGACGACACGCTGGAGGTCCTTGCGTCTGTGGCCTTGTCCCATGCCAGGGCGGGCTCCGACATCATCGCCCCTTCGGACATGATGGACGGCCGCGTCGGTATCATCAGGGAGGAGCTCGATGAGAACGGCTTCGAACACATCCCCATCCTGAGCTATGCGGTGAAATACGCCTCCACTTTTTACGGGCCCTTCCGCGAGGCGGCAGGTTCCTCTCCCTCCTTCGGGGACCGGAAAGGCTACCAGATGGACCCGGCCAATGTCCGTGAGGCCGTACGCGAGGCCTCATACGACATGGAGGAAGGCGCTGACATGATCATGGTGAAGCCGGCCATGCCTTACCTGGACGTCATCCGGCTCATTGCCGACGAATTCGATGCCCCCCTTGCCGCCTACCAGGTCTCGGGCGAATATGCCATGATCAAGGCGGCCTGTGAGCGGGGCTGGCTGAACGAGGACGCCTGCATCCTGGAGTCGGCCACATCCATAAGGCGGGCCGGTGCTGACATGATCATCACCTACTTTGCCCCGAGACTTGCCGAGCTCCTCTCATGAGACTGCCGAACATTCTCGCCTGGGAGCTCACCAGGGCGTGCAACCTCAACTGCGTGCACTGCAGGGCCTCGGCCGTGAGCGCGCCGGGCCCGGATGAACTCTCCACCGGTGAAGGCCTCTCCCTGCTCAGAGACCTCGCGGCCGGCGGCACCCGCCTCGTCATCCTTTCGGGCGGCGAGGCCCTCGTCCGCGGCGACGTCTTCGACATCGCATCCGCTGGCACCAGCCTGGGTCTGCGTATGACCCTCGCCACCAACGGCTCCCTCGTCACGCCCGAGGCGGCCGTGAACCTGAGAAAATCGGGCATCGCCCGTGTCTCGGTGAGCCTCGACGGGGTGACGGACGACATCCACGACGCCTTCCGCGGACTGAACGGTGCCTTTGCCATGGCCGTCAGGGGTATCGAGACGCTTCTTGCCGAGGGCATCCCGGTCCAGGTGAACACCACGGTGGCGGCCATGAATATTGCCCAGATGGGGCTCTTTCCGGATTTTCTCAAACGGCTCGGTGTCATGGCCTGGCACGTCTTCTTCCTGGTGCCTACCGGCAGGGGTGGGAACGTGGAGCCTGCCAGGGTCAGGCAGTACCGCGACATGCTCGAGGACTTCCATGCCGTTTCCCGGAGGGCCCTCATCGAGTGCAAGGCGACATGCGCGCCGCAGTATTACCGCATGCTCCTCGAAAAGGATGGATCGAGCCCCACCAAGGGCTGCCTGGCAGGCACCGGGTTCGGCTTCGTCTCTGCCACAGGGACTGTTCAGCCCTGCGGCTTTCTCCAGGTCGACTGCGGAAACATCAGGGAATCGCCTCTGGACGAAATCTGGCACGACTCGCCGTTCCTGCAGATGATCCGCGACACGGACAGACTCCAGGGCGGGTGCGGACGGTGCAGACACACCGCCGTGTGCGGCGGGTGCCGGGCCAGGGCTTATGAGGACCTGGGCGACGCCATGGAGTTCGACCCGGTCTGCTGGTATGACGTGGAGTGACCCGTGGACGGCACCGATCGCACCATCCTGAACCTCATCAACCTGGCGCTCCCTCTGACCGGTCGGCCCTTCTGCGAGGTGGCGCGCAGAGTCGGCCTTTCCGAAGAGGAGGTCATCGCACGCATAAGGGACCTGAAGGAAAGGGGCGTCATCAGGCGCCTGGGAGCGGTCATCGACCCGAGGAAGATCGAGTGGACCGCCACCCTCTGTGCGGCCGATATCCCGGAAAGCCGCCTGGAGGAGTATGCCTCCCTGGTGGGAGGATATGCCGAGGTGACCCACAACTACGTGCGGGAGGGCAGGCCCAACTGCTGGTTCACCATCATTGCGCCGGACAGAAGGCGCATCGAGGAGGTCGTCAAACAGGTCGAGCAGGCCCTGGACACCAAGATCCTTGACCTGCCCGCCCGGAAAGTCTTCAAGATAAAAGTCGGTTTCGATCTCGAATAGGCCTGTCGCCCTTACTTGAACACCCTTGCCATGAAGCCTTCCTTGGGCTTCCCCAGGCATTTCAGCTCCTCCTCCTGGTAGCCCAGGCAGGTGAAATAGATGGCCCTGTCGAAGAAAAGCACGACCCGGTTGTTGAACTCGAGGGCCTGCATGAGCTGGAACGACGAGTCGAAGAACTGCGTCTCCTGAACGTAGAGCCACAGGTGCCTCTTGATGAGCATGAGTGCCATGACCACGTCGCTCAGGGGGATACCTTCGTGGAACCTCGTCATGCCGAGCTTCCGATAGTGTGCCTTGAGCTCGCCCTTCTTCTTGTCCCCCGCGAGCCAGTTGTCGAGGCGGCTGTACACGTCATAGACGCGCTCATAGACGATGTCCTTGTCGAGCTTGCGGTAGCCCTTCGTCTCTTCCCTGCTCAGGAGATCCTTGCAGAGCCGGTTGGTCAGGGTGTCGGCATTCTCCTTGATCAAGTCAACAATCTTTTCAGATATCATATGGCCTCCCTCATGGTTGTTCTCGTGTTCCCTCTCCTGGAATATGATAATGTCCGGGACGGGCAAAGAAAGGGATTCCTTTTCCTTTTTTCCGAAAGATGAAGGTTCAGCCCGCGGACACGAGGGTGCTACTTCTTCCCGAAAAACTTGCTTATCAGGCTCTTTTCCTTGCAGGTCTCCACATACTTCATCAGCTCTTCCTCGTACCCCATGCTCGCCGCCAGGATGGCCCGGTCAAAGAAAAGCACGACCCGGTTGTTCATCTCGAGGCTCTTCATGAGCTCGTACGACGATTCGAAAAAGTGCTTCTCCAGCAGGTACAGCCAGAGGTGGCGTTTGATGAGCATCAGGAACATGATGACCTCGTGGAGCGGGATGCCGTCGTCGAAGCGCTTCTTGCCCAGTTCACGGAAGTGCTTGCGGATCTCCTCCTTGGGGCGTGCCCTGTCCAGCCAGTATCCCAGCGTGCTGTATACGTCAAAGACCCTCTCGTACATGATGTCCTCGGAATACTTCTTGTGGTACTCGGTCTCTCCCCTGTTCAGCAGGTCCTTGACGACCCTCCTGGACAGGTGATCGGCATCTGTCTTCAATACTTCCATAATCTTCAAGTAAATCATGCCCCCTCCATTCGTGCACGTGCGAGACGGATATGAGTATGGTGTGGATCCCGCCTGTTTTTTCTTATAATACATCGATTCCCTGCACAAGATCAATGATCAAAGACTCCGGGAAAATGAACAAGTCCTGATGGTTGCAGACGGGAATGGGGGTGCTTGGCTATTTGTGGTACGGTTCCCCCCTGATGATGGTGAAGGCGCGGTAGACCTGTTCGAGGAGCATGACGCGGACCAGCTGATGGTTGAAGGTCATGCAGGACAGCGACAGCGACATGTCAGCATTCGCCGTTACATCGCCGGGGAGCCCTTCCGGACCGCCTATATAGAAGAAGAGGTGCCTGGTCCCGGAGAGCTGGTGGCGGTCAAGGAGCCGGGCGAATCCTTCGGAAGTCAGGCTGCTGCCGTCGGGGACAAGGATGATGTGCCTCCCCTCCCTGGCCTGGGGCTTGAGAACCTTGGACTCGACAACCTCCACCGGAACATATTTCTGGATCCTTGCGACGTAATCGTCCACTGCGTTCCTGATGTGACCCTGGTGGGTCTTTCCGGAAAAACAGAAGACCAGCTTCATCTAAACGATCCTCTTGGCTTCATACCACATGCCTTCCATGTCGTAGTACTTCCTGACATCGCCCTGGAAGATATGGATGACCACATCGACGTAATCGAGCAGCACCCACCTGCCCTGTTCAAGCCCCTCCCGTCCGAAGGGTTTGCCGAAGGTCTCCATGACATGCTCCGCCATGGCCCGTATCTGCCGGTCGGACATGCCCGTGCCTATGATGATGTAATCCGTGAAGGAGCATACATCCCTCACGTCGATCACGGCAATATCCGTGGCCTTCTTGTCTTGAAGGGCCGCGGCCAGTGCTTTCCATGTCGGCTTCATCTATCGATAGATCCTTTCCTTCCTGATGAAATCATGTGCCTTCTCCGACACGAGGTAGCGGATCGACAGCCCCCGTCTGCACAGATCCCTTATCATTGAAGAGGATACTGCGTATGCGGTGACATCGACGAGAACGATCTCGTTGCCGCGATCATTCTCATGCCCGCGTTCGGTCCGATGGAAACGGCCGGCACCCTCTCCGAGGATCTCCTCGAGAGGTCGCCTTGGGGCATGGGGCCTGGACATGACCACGAAATGGGCAACGTCGAAGAGCCTGGTGGCCTCGTACCACGAGGAGATCTCGCTGAATGCATCCTGTCCCACGATGAAGTACGGCGATCCCCCTGAGATTCCGCGGAAGTGCTCGATGGTCCTGATGGAATAGGAATTTCCTGGCCTGTCCACCTCGAAGCTCGACACCTCGAAGAAGGGGTTGCCCTGGATGGACAGCTTCACGATCTCGAGCCGCTTGGCCCCCTCCACGTTGTCGTCGAGCTCCTTGTGAGGGGGCATCGATGAGGGCACGAAGACGATCCTCTCGAGGTCGAGGGCCTCTCTCACCTCTTCGGCCGCACGCAGGTGCCCGACATGGATGGGGTTGAAGGTGCCTCCGAAGATGCCCAGCCTCATTGCCTGATCTGTCCGTCGCCGAAGCAGATGAACTTCTGTATGGTGAGGTCTTCAATCCCCATGGGACCGTATGCATGGACCTTGGAGGTGCTGATTCCCACCTCCGCACCGAGGCCGAATTCGCCCCCGTCCGAGAACCGTGTGCTGGCGTTCACCAGCACGGTGGAGGAGTCCACGTGGCTCACAAACTCCATGGCCCTGGTGTAGTTCTCCGTGATGATGGCCTCGGTGTGGTTGGAACCGTACTTCTCGATGTGATCGATGGCCTCGTTGAGGTCTTCCACTATCTTGACCGCCAGGATCAGGTCGAGGAACTCCGCATACCAGTCTTCTTCGGCCGCCGGCTTCATGTCCGGAAGGTGTGCACGGGCCTTGCCGCATCCCCTGAGCTCGACGCCGTGCTTCCGGTAGATCTCCGCCATCCTGGGAAGAAAAATGCCCGCCACAGGGGCATCGACGAGCAGGGTCTCCATGGCGTTGCACACCCCGGGCCGCTGGACCTTGGCGTTCAGGCAGATCCGGTAGGCCATCTCCAGGTCGGCCTGCCGGTCAACGAAGATGTGGCACACCCCCTTGTAATGCTTGAGCACAGGGATCAGGGAATTCTCCGACACGGTCCTGATGAGGCCTTCGCCCCCCCGGGGTATGACGAGGTCGATGAGATCCTCCAGCCTGAGCATGTCCAGGATCGCCTGCCGGTCCGTGACCGGGATGAAGCCGATGACGTCGGGCTCGATGCCGGAGAAGCCCAGGGAGTCCCTGAGGGTCTTCACGATGGCCGCATTGGAGTTGAAGGCCTCCGAGCCGCCCCGCAGGATCACGGCATTGCCCGACTTCAGGCACAGGGCAGCGGCATCGGCCGTGACATTGGGCCGGGACTCGTAGATGATGGCCACCACGCCCAGAGGGATGCGCATCCTCCCCACCATGAGCCCGTTGGGTCTCCTGGTCATGCCGGTGATAGTTCCCACCGGATCGGGCAGCTCGGCGATCTCCTCAATGGCCCTGGCCATGCCGTCGATGACCGCCTCGCCCAGAGAGAGCCGGTCGATCATGGCCCGGCTCAGACCGGCCTTTTCGGCGGCCTCCAGATCCTTGGCGTTTTCCTGCCGGAGAAAGGGTGCGGCCTGCCTGAGGGATGCGGCCATGTGCTTGAGCGCCTGGCCCTTCACGCCGCTGGGAAGGCCAACCAGCGTGCGGGATGCCTTCCTGGAAGCCTCGGCTATGCCCTTGATCACCTCGTCGTACACTAGAGGATCTCCTTTCTCAGGATCATGTTGTTCCGGTGGACCACCTCTTCATCGCAATCATAGTCGAGGATCAGGGCCAGATCCTTCGTGCCTGCGCCCATGATCTTGATGATCTCTTCGGTGGTGAAGTTGCACAGGCCGACCGCAATGGCCAGTCCGCCCTTCTGGACGATCTCAACGGGGTCTCCGGCCAGGAAGCTCCCCTCGACATCCACCACTCCCACGGGAAGCAGGCTCTTGCCCTTGTGGAGGACCATGGCTGCGGCACCCTCGTCCACGAAGATCTTCCCCTTGGGCCGAGACACGAAACCGAGCCAGTGGTCCTTCTGGCTCAGCGCGGCCTTCTTCCTCGGGTGCACGAAGGTCCCGACCTCCTTGCCTTCGAGGATGGAGCTGATCACCTGTGGAATATAGGCGGAGGCTATGATGGTGGGAACACCCAGCATGGATGCACGGTAGGACGCCTGGAGCTTGGAGCCGATGCCACCCCGGCCCAGGGGATTTCCGCCGTCGCCGAAGGCCTTCAGGTCCCTTGGTCTGAGTTCGGGGATTTCGCGGATTATGGCGGCATCGTCATGGGCCTTGGGGTCCTTGGAATAGAGACCCTCGATGTCCGTGAGGATAATCAGCAGCTGAGCCTCCACCAGGGGCAGGATCATGGCCGCCAGCATGTCGTTGTCCGTGAACTGGATCTCCTCCACGGCCACCGTGTCGTTCTCGTTGATGACGGGTACGGCACCCATTTCGAAGAGAGAGGAGAAGGTGTTGCGGATATTCAGGTACCTGCGTCGCTCATCCAGGTCTTCCCGGGTGATGAGGATCTGGGCGGCGGTGTAGCCGTACCTCCTGAAGGCATCCGTGTACGCCCGCATGAGGCTCCCCTGACCGATGGCGGCCAGCGCCTGCTTCTTGGACAGTGCCGTCTTGACGTCCCCGATCCTCATGATGGCCCTGCCCTCGGCTATGGCCCCCGAGGAAACCAGGGCGAACTCCCTCCCCCTGTCTCTCATGAGCGCCATGTCGTCACAGAGCCTTTCTATGACACGGTTATTGAGACCATGGCCCGTATTCAGAACCTGCGACCCGATCTTGACGAGGATGCGCTTACACTTCTTCAGCCCTGCCCTGGTTCCTGACTTCATACAGTTCCTTCACGATATGGTTCAGTATGTCCTCGAGCCCGAGTCCGGTCAGGGCGGA
>JALOOZ010000014.1 GCA_025454155.1 Thermodesulfobacteriota bacterium | reverse complement strand
TGAAGCTGCGGGGAAGCGTGGAGGGTTTGAAGGACAGGAAGTAGACAGCCTGGATCTTGAGCGGCGTCTCGGTGGGGAGCTCGTATTCGAGGTTGAATCCGTCCATGGGCAGGTGGGCCACGAAGTAGTCCGGGTCGAAGGTGTAGAGGTTGCCGAAGTCAACGGGGTTGAGGTTGTCGATGACATTGTACTCGTCCGAGGTTCCCCAGCGCACCCTCTGCCTGCCGATGGTGAGGTCGAGGCCTGGGGCCCCGAAGTCCATGAGGGTGAAGGACGCCTCCTTCAGCTCCGTCTCCAGGTTATCGGCCTCGGCGGTGCCTCCTTCATCCACCTGGAGATCCTCGATGTCGTCCGGTGTCTGCCGCACCCCATAGGTGAAGTACAGGAGCGACCTGTAGCTCACCTTCTCCGAGATGTACCCGTCCAGTTTCAGGTGGAGCTCGCCGCGGTTCAGGTTGTAGTCGCCCGCCTCGTGCGGCTCGAAGGGGTCTTCGGTGTCGTCCTCGGTGTATGCAGAGCTGAAGAACTTGATTTCGCCCTTGATGTTGACCGCGGTGGACGTGCCTTCCTCTGCATGGAGCATGAATGCGGGTACTGCGAGGAAGAGGACCTGCACAACGATCCATGCTGCACGGAGGAAGCGCTCAGTCACCCTTGACACTCCTCTTGAGGTAACGCTCGGTGAAGATGCTGTCCTCGATGTTCGTATCGTACTCTATCTTGGAAATCTTCATGACCGTGGTGTGGTTCTTGGTCACATCGGTCATCTTGATCTGCATGGGGGTCCAGTAGCCCTGGATCTTTTCGTTGACGATCTCGCTCGATTTCCAGAGCCTGTTGCCTTCGTCGTAGAGCTCCATCCTGCTCACCGTGAAGTCCTGCCTGTTCACCCAGGCGACGACACGGGGGTAGATCCGTTCAGACTTGGGCCTGCGCTTGAGCTCCAGGACGTAATCGCTGCCTGCCTCCTTGGTGATCTGGGCGTCGTAGTGGCTGGAGTACTTGCCCGTGCTGAGGTCGTCGTTGGAAAGGTCCGAGCCGGCGAAGCTCTCCTTGCGCGCGTGGGAGGCTATCCTCCGGACGCGGTCAAAGGCGGGCAGGTAGAGGTACATCTGGTCGTCCGCCAGGCTCAGAAAACCGAGGTTCCTTATCTCGGCAGGGCTGATGAACTTGAGGACCGACCAGTCGTCTTTGTCCTTGTAGTGCCGCCGCCAGACCTTCATGGTGCGCTCCTTGGTCTGGCCGCCCTTGTCCACCAGGGTCATGGTGACGCTCCCCACCGACCCCTTGGAGGCGGACTGCACCGCATCCACCCTGGAGAGGACCTCGTTTCCGTCCAGGGCAGCGGCCGGCGTCGACGCCAGCACCAGCAGGAACAGGGCAGCAACGGCACATATCGATCTCATCGTGTTCATTCACACCTCCTTGAGGTTTCTTCGCATTTCTGAGCTTGCACCGCAGGTCTTAACGACGCGGCTCTCACTTCACCAGTGCCTCCACCAGCTCCCCGATGGTTGTCACGTAGTGGTCCACGTCCTGTTCGGTGGCCGTGGGGCCCACCAGCGCCATCTCGTGGACCGGGGTGAGCAGGATGCCACGGTTGGCGCACCAGACGTGGATGAGGGCGTCCAGCGGTCCGGTCAGCCCCTCGGTCACGATGTCCACGGCGTTGTAGTCCACCTCGGCGAACAGGGCCTCGGAACCGTTCTTCGGAGGATTCGGGAGGAAGCGGAACTCCACCCTGCACCCGATGCGGGCCACGTACCAGGCCAGGGAGTTATCCTTGATGATCTTTGCCAGGCCCTCCTCCATGCGCTTGGCAAGCCTGATCATGCGGGTGAAATGCTCGTCGTTGATCGCATGCTCGAAGGCGGCCCGGATGCCGGCAACTGCCGTGGCATTGCCCGACAGCGTGCCGCCGAAGCCGAAGAAGTTGTGCCACGGCAGTCGTTTGGCCATCCAGTCGGAGATCTCCCTGCTGAACCCGAGGATGGCGGCCGGATAGCCCCCGGCGATGAACTTGCCCGCCACGAAGATGTCGGGGGTCAGCCCCATCTCGCCGGTGATGCCCCGCGGTCCCGCACACATGGAGTGGGTCTCGTCGATGAGCAGGAGGGTGCCGTATTTCTTCGTGATCGCACGCAGCGCCTCGTGATACCCCGGCTCCGGGAAGATGATGCCGATGTTGGTCATGACCGGCTCGGTGATGACGCACGCGATGTCGCCCGGCGCCAGGGCCTGCTCCAGGGCATCCACGTCGTTGAAGTCGATGACCCTGGTCATCTTGGTTGCATCGGGAACGATGGGTCCCAGCATGCCCGGCACATTGATGAGCTCGCCGAAGAAGTTCACCACGAGCGTCTCGTCCACGGACCCGTGGTAGGTGCCGTTGAAGGCGAGGATGAGCTGCCGGCCGGTGATGGACCGTGCCACCTTCAGCGCCATGCGGTTGGCGTCGGTGGCGGTCATGAGCACCTGCCAGAAAGGCAGGCCGAACCGCCGCTGGAGCTCCCGGCCGACCCATATGCAGTCCTCGGTGGGCAGCATGGTGGTGGTGCCGCGGTTCTTCATCTGATCCGTGATGGCCTCCACGATCTTCGGGTTTGCGTGACCGCACAGGCCGCCGGTGTCGCCCAGGCAGAGGTCGAGGTAGCGGTGGCCGTCCACGTCGGTGATGGTGACACCTTCGGCCTTGTCCACGAACACCGGAAACCCCCCTGTCCAGATGCGCATCCACGACATGGGCACGCCCCCCACCAGGTTCTTCTTGGCCTCCTCGAACAGCGCCATGGACCTGGGGCGCTCCCTTACGAATCGGCTCTCCTCCTCTTTCAAGAGGGCTTTTACCCTTTCCAGCGTTAACGTGGCCATACACTCCTCCTTCTGCCATGGGTATACGTCATTTCATTTCTTCGTCGACCTTTCAGCATCTTATCAATTTTTTCCATGCCAACCCACCCCTTTTCTTTCTCGAGGATGCGACAGGGCCCCTACGAGACTTCCGTTGATCTCAGGTAGGCCGTCAGTATGGACCGGATGGAATCGAACCCCACCAGGTCCAGTGGTATCTCGGACGGACTGAACAGCTTCACACCGGTTATCTCCTGCGAGAACTTCTCGGTGGCGAAGGTCTCCACCGAGCAGCGATAGGCCAGGTCGAGGGTCCTGTAGGCGATATTGCCATACGGATATATATTGGGGAACGAGCCCAGGTACTGGAACGAGCTCCGCTGCGCTTCCAGGTTCAGCTCCTCCCTGATCTCCCGTGCCAGCGCCTCCTCGGCCGCCTCCCCGGGGTCCACGAAGCCCCCCGGCAGGTCGAGCATGCCCTTCATGGGCTCGGCGGCACGAATTGTCAGGAGTATCCTGCCGCTTTCATCCTCGATGAGCCCTGCAACCGCAGCCGCCACGTTGAGATGGAGGTGGTACCCGCATCGCCCGCACTTCACCGAACGGTCCGCCCGGACGGTTATCCCTTTGGCTCCGCAGCCCGGGCAGAACCGGATGGCCTTCCAGGGATCCGAGAAATCAGTCCTTCCTGGCAATGCCTGCCTTCTCCCAGTAGACATCCTTCTTGACCATCTCCCTCAGGCCCTTCAGGGTGAGGAACGGCTGTTCCTTCTGGAGCATGTTCGAGATGAAGGATGGAATATATCCAGCCGGATCCGCCTTGGCCGTATAGATGACATTGGTCTTGTCCGGTCCGACCCTGGAGAGATTGGCGGATCCGGCCATGTCGGTCATGCGGACATACTTGCTGACCCGGGGCACGTAATCCTCGGTGAACGCGGTCATGGTGATGAGGGCCTTGCCGGCCTGCAGATCCTTGGTGTCCCTGGTGTCGACCACCATGTCCCGGTCCTTGACCGGGCCGGTGGTCTCCAGCACGAAGTAGATGATGCGGTGGTTCTCCGCATCCTGCTTGAGGAGCTTGATCTCCTTGCAGAAGCCGTACCATTCCGGGAAGGACGGGATGTCCTTGAAGACCTCGATGATAACCTCAAGGGGCGCCTCGATGTCGGCTATGCCCTTGAATTCGTTGGAGCTGGAGCCCGGAACCGGCCTCGTGTAGACCCTGATGTTCTCGGAGTCCTTGGCGATTTTCCACGGCTCCTCGGCATGCAGGCACGTGGTGAACAGCATGAGGATTCCAACCGCAATCCATGAGACCCTCTTCATCGAACACTCCCCCCTTCCGGAATCTTCCGATCAAGCTGCTGAGATAACAGGGGCATTGTACCAGATCATATGATGAAAAGACAAACAGTGTTCGAATCCCTGGATTCCTTGCCCGAAAAAATGTATCCTCCCTGTCATGTGCGGGCGGTTCATACAGGTGGCCAATCCGGAAAAGATCCGGGCGAATCTCTCCGGTCTCGAGATCGACGAGGCTGCGGCCGGGGTTTTCCGGCCCCGCTACAATATCGCCCCCACGCAGGATATCCTCACGGTCCTGAACACCCCCACCCCCACGCTCACGAGCACCCACTGGGGCCTCATACCCTTCTGGGCAAAAGACCGGGCCGTAGGCGGCCGGATGATCAATGCCAGGGCCGAGACCCTGGCCTCGAAACCTTCCTTCAGGGACCCCTTCCGGAAGCGCAGGTGCATCATCTTCACGGACGGCTTTTACGAATGGAAGGGTAAGGGCAGGGGCAAGACCCCCTTTTTCATCCGCATGAAGACCGGTGAACCCTTTGCCCTTGCCGGACTGTGGGACAGGTGGACGGACAGGCGGACCGGGCAGGATATCCTCTCCAGCACCATCGTGACCACCGAGGCCAATGCCCTCGTTTCGACCATCCACGACAGGATGCCGGCCATCCTGGAGCCAGGGGACTACAGGCTCTGGCTGACCGCCGTTCCCGTTTCCGAAACGGCCCTGGCCGGGTGCCTGAAGCCCCTGTCAGCCCAGGGCATGGAGGCCTACGAGATCTCCGGGCTCGTCAACAGCCCCGGGAACGATTCACCGGACTGCATCAGGCCGGTATGACTTGGCGGCCTCTGCCGGCGCATTGACAAGCGACTCTCCGACCTTACAATACATAGATGTACCCTCAAAAGGAGAACACCCATGTTCGACAAGATACTCTTTCCCACGGATTTCTCAGACGTGGCCGCCAAGGCCCTCCAGTACGTGAAGCAGCTCAGGGCGGCAGGCGGCAGGGAGGTTGTCATCCTGCACGTCATCGACCAGTCGAATCTCGAGCTGCTGAGCTCATACAGCACCATCCAGGACTACATCACCATAGAGAAGGAGATCGAGAAGCGCTCATCAGAGGAGCTCGGGTTCATCAGCAACGAGCTGAGACAGCTCGGATTCATGGTCACGGAGCGCCTCGAGAAGGGCATCCCCCTGAGGGTGGTGCTCAAGGTGGCCGACGAGGAGAACCCATCGGTCATCGTGGTGGGGTCCCATGGCAAGGGGAATCTCGAGGAGATCCTGCTCGGATCGGTCTCGGAAAAGGTGGTAAGAAAGTCAAGACACCCGGTGCTCGTGGTCAAGCGATAGAAGGGGGATGACGAGAACCCTCCTGCAATGCCACCGGATCATCTCAAGGCGGGGATCCGCTGTCCCTGCTCGTTGGGGATTTCCTCCTGACGATCTCCAGGAGCTCGACCTCGTAGATCACTCTCTTGCCAGCCAGGGGCGCGTTGGCGTCGATGATGACCGTCTGCTCCATGATCTCGATGACCACGGCCGGGATGACGTTTCCATCGTCATCCTCCACCTCGAAATCCATGCCCACGTGAGGATCGATGTCGCCGGGAAGGCTCTCCCTGGGGATCTCGATGACGAGCCCTTCATCGTACATGCCGTAGCCGTCCTCCGGTTCGACCACGAAGGTCTTGCGCTCTCCGGGCACCATGCCGATGACGGCATTTTCAAACCCGGTGATCACCTCGTCGGCCCCGATGGTGAACATGAAAGGCACCAACCCCACCGATGACTCGAAGACCTGCCCGTCTTCCGATCTCCCCGTATAGTTCACCCTGACCTTGTCACCGCGCTTTGCCGGCTGCATGAAACGTTACCCCCCCAACAGGTATCCAAGGTATAGAAAAACAGCCGGCTCGAGTCAAAGCATTTTCGCATGATTCACATGCGCCGGACGCTGCCCCATGAACGGCGGCAGTTGAAACGCGCGGGGTCCAACAGGGAAAACCACTGAAAAAAAGGGCTTCATTGTCCCTGCATGGGGGCCGGACAATGAAGCCGAAATACAATTAAAACCCCTCCTTTACATGCGGACTGTCATGCCATAGATATTAATATATATAAATGTCAAAAATATCATAGCAGAATGATAGTGTTATCCTGTCATTCCTTCTCGATGGCATGAAGGTGCGCCCGCAGATTCTTCTTTGCCTTGAGCAGGCCGCACTTTCTCCTGATATTTCTGCGGTGGAACGATATCGCAAACGGCGTCACCTTCATCATGCCTGCTATATCCTTGGTGGACTTCCCCTGCCTGACGAGATCGGCGATCCTCATCTCCATGGGGGTGAAAT
This sequence comes from Thermodesulfobacteriota bacterium, assembly GCA_025454155.1. Lineage (GTDB taxonomy): Bacteria > Desulfobacterota > Desulfomonilia > UBA1062 > UBA1062 > MWEI01. The sequence goes on along the minus strand of JALOOZ010000014.1, from coordinate 16,946 downwards.
TGAGGTATTGCTGCGAAAGGGTATTGATGTACGGTGTCAGGAGATCCGCGAGATTCGCCTTGATGATGTTCAGGTAGACGCGGCATTCCTCATCAAGATTCCCGGCCTCCATCATCTCGAGATAGGGATAGATGATCATGCGTGCCCTGGACATGATGACTTCCTGGGCACGCTTCTTTTCCTTGTCTCTGGCATCGAGCAGGACCTTCAGGGCGATGCTCATCTCTTCGAGATGGCCGGCCTGACGGGCGAGTTCATTCTCCTTGGCGAGCAGCTGCTCCTCGAATCTCTTCCTTTCGGTGATATCCCTGGCTATGGAGATGATGGCCCTGGACCTGCCGTCATGCAGGTACGGCTCACCGCTCACTTCACCGTACTTGACCGACCCCTCTCTGGTGATGAACTGATAGGTGGACGAACTGATCTTCTCTCCCTGGAGAATCCGCTGTGCTTCATGCAGGGCCTTTTCAAGGTACTCCGGGGGCACGACTGTCAATTCGGCCAATGACTTGCCAACCAGTTCCTCGGGCTTGTATCCCAGAACCCCTTCCACGCTCGGGGAAACACTGGTGACGGTATATGTCCTGTCAATGGTGAATATGACATCATTCGCCAGGGAAAAGTGTATCCGGTATTTCCTTGCAGCCTCGAGAAGGTCACCAACCGTATGTCTCCGGTGCGGGGCGATATCTTCCAGTTCGCGCACCCTCTTCTTCAGTTCCTGGTAGATGGACTTCTCTCCCATTCCATGCCCGCAGTTGGATAGTGTTCATAGAGGAGGAGTGTATGCAGAGCACCATAACAATGACTTGATATTAAATGAATTCATTAACACAGGCAATCATGTTCCGTAATCAAACGCGGAGACTATGTTCCATGGCGAACAGGCAGGGCCTGATATGCCCGTATTCCATCAAAACCCGGAATTTTGGCATGGCTTGCCGGAAAAATCGGCCTTTCTCTCCGGCAACGAAGGCATCGCGGGGTACGGGGATCTCCCGCTCAACAGGTGAACACCCCGTCCTCATAGACGGTGACGCGCCTGCCGCTGGTGAGCTGGGCCACAACGCGCTTCTTCTCGGTATTGACCAGATCCCAGTGCAGGGCCGAGTCGTTGAATCCGAGTTCTTTCTTCCTCTCCGGGGTGAGTTCCGAAGCGTCACCGTTGTAGGTGTCCGAATAGGATGCCCCCAAGGCTACATGGCAGTTGCCGTTCGTACCTCCATAATTCTCGTCGTACAAGGTGTTGGCCATGAAGGTGGTGATCCTTGAGAACCTCTTGTCGGTCAGCGAGAACTCGCCCAGTTTGCGTGCCCCCCCGTCCATGGCGATCTGTTTCCGGAGAAAGTCCTCTCCCTTTTCCGCCACCGCCTTCACCACCGAACCGGCCTTGAAATGGAGCCCGACCCCCTGGACATAGTTGCCGCTGCGGAACGTGGGCTGGTCGGCATAGTAATGCCCCTCGGTTCCACGCCAGTCAGGGGAGAGGAAGAGCTCGAAACTGGGGATGTTGTGCCCGGAGATCCCTACCCACTTCCTCTTGAGCCCGGGCGTGACCGTGAGTTCGGTCCTTTCAGACTCGACGTGATAATGGCTCACCTTCATGCCGTTCAGCCACCTCTTGATTGCCTGGGCATCTTTGTATATGGACTTCCACCAGGCTACGGGATCCTCCTGGTTCAGGGAACAGGCCTGGATGATCTGATCGGCGTACCGCTCCTGGGTGAGCCCGGCGTGCCTGGCAAGTTCAGGTGTCGGGTAGACGCACAGGGTCCAGCCGAACTTTCCTTCTGCCTCCCGTCTGTCCAGGATATCATTGATATATTTCCGAGCCACCGTGGCCCTGCCGATCTTTTCAGGCCTCACGTCGCTCAGGTGGGTTATGGAATCCGGTGCGCGCAGGGATATGCTTCCATGTATGGCTGAGAAAAGCTCCTCATCTCCCGGTATACGGAATACGAGCTGCTTCATGTCCGAAAGGGCATAGAAATCGTGCTCCATCTTCGGGGTCAGCGCCACACGCTGAACCGGATGAAGGCCCATCTCCAGGAGCCTTGCGTAGACAACTTCGGCCAGCGGCAGGGCCGCCATGTCATAACGGACAAGGACAATGTCACCTCTCCTGAACCGTTCACCACGGGCCGTCTTGAGGCCCCAGATGAGTACTTCGGCGTATCTCTGAAGGTGCGTGGCTGTCAGCATCATGCTCTCCTCTGCCGTACTGCCCAGGGGTTGTAGCAAAAAAACACCGGGACATACAAGGATTCATTCTCCAGTCATCGGTTCTTTCCGCACGGAAATGAAGGGACCTCTTGCGTTCCTCCTGAATTCACGTTCATGGGAGAACATATAACCTGCACACCTCATCCACGACCTCTCCCGTGGTGCTTCTTCCACCCATGTCCGGAGTCCGCACGTTCCTGCCCGCAAGTACCTTTTCAAGGGCGCCCATGAGGAGCGCAGCCATGTCGGACAGATCGAGGTGTTCCAGCATGAGCACCATGGACCATATCATGCCCACCGGGTTGGCCATGCCCTTGCCCGCTATGTCGGGAGCCGATCCGTGGATGGGCTCGAACATGCTGGGAAACAGCCTCTCCGGATTGATGTTTGCCGAGGGTGAGATGCCGATGCTGCCGAGCATGGCGGACCCGAGGTCGGTCAGGATGTCGCCGAAGAGGTTGCTCGCGACGACCACCTCGAAGGCCTCCGGCCTCATGATCATGAGCCCTGCAAGGGCGTCGATGTGCATGCTCCTCGAGACGATCCCGGGGTATGCCGCACGGATCTCCTCGAAGATCCTGTCCCAGAACACCATGGAATAGTTGAGCGCGTTCGACTTGGTGGCGCTGACGAGGCTTCCCCGACCGTGCCGAAGCGCGAACTCGAAGGCATACCGGATCACCCTGCTCACGCCCCTGCGGGTGAACCATCCCTCCTGGACGGCGGTCTCCTCATCGGTCCCCTCATGGAGCAGCGCCCCCTTCCCGCAGTATTCCCCTTCCGAATTCTCGCGGATCACCACGAAGTCTATCGCGTCCGGCGAGGATACCCTGAGCGGCGAATCGAGGCCGGGGAGCAGCTTGATGGGCCTCAGGTTGATGTACTGGTCGAAGCCCTGCCTTATGGGGAGCAGCAGGCCCTGAATCGATACATGGTCCGGCACCCCCGGAAAACCGACCGCGCCGAGCAGGATCGCATCGGAGTCGGCAAGGATCGACAGGCCGTCCGGGGGCATCATGGACCCGTGCCTGAGGTAATATCCGCAACTCCAGTCGAGCTTATGGCGGGAAAACGTGATGCCGCCGTGGACTTCCTCAATGGCACGGAGTATCCTGAGGCACTCGTGCATGACCTCGATGCCGATCCCGTCGCCGGGGATGAGCTTGAGCGTAATCGTTCTCATGGGTGCACCCAGCGGGGATTGTTACCGGGAATACGCCAGGAAAGCAAGGAGACCTTACAGCCGGGTCATTCTTTCCTCGGCTTGACCGCCTCGGGGAAATACTCCTGGAAGCACTCGGGGCACAGGCCGTGGCTGAACACCGCATCCGAGTGCTCCTCGAGGTAGTTCTCCAGCTGATTCCAGTACCCCTTGTCGTCCCTGATCTTCTTGCAGGCCGCGCATATGGGGATGAGACCGCTCAGGGTCTTGATCTGGCTCAGGGCCTCCTTCAGCTCGACATTGAGGCGCTCCCTCTCCTCTTCCATCTGCTTGAGGTCCGTGATGTCCTGAAGCGTCTCCACCGCACCCAGGAGCTCCCCGCCGCGGTGATAGACAGGTGAAGCATCGAAGATGAGATAGCGCCTCTTCCCCCCCACGTTCGTGTACCAGCCCTCGGCGTGCAGCCCGTGGGGGATCAGCAGGGAGGGGCTGTGCGCGGTGTAGAGCTCGTTCATCCTCTCCAGGTCTCCCTCCACGATGAGATCGGACAGCGTGGGCCGACGTTTCTCGTAGAACGGGGTCCAGTGATCGGTCGTGCCGAGGATCCGGGAGGCCGTGATGCCGGTGAGTTCCTCGCATGCCTTGTTCCAGTGGATCACCCGGTGTCTCGCATCGATGGCGAAGATCGCCACGGCGCAGTTCTTCACCATGTTTTCGAACAGCTCGATCTGGATGAGGGCCGCCTCGCGACGGTAGGGGGAGTCGCTCCGCCCGTCCACGGTACAGGCAACGTATTCCAGGAGATCATCTTCCGGCTTGTCGCTCTTCATGCTCCACACCCGATATACACGTAATAATGCGCCGGGGGACGGGTTTCAAGTCGCCTGCGGGAATAGTGGTCTTCCATGCCCCTGCCTTTCACGGCCTCCCCGGGAACAGCTCGAGTGCCTTTTTCTCGTACCAGGTGGGCGCGAAGACGCCCTCCAGAAAGCCATTGTGCCCCCCATACTCGTGCATGATCAGACGGACGTGCGGGCTCAGCCTCAGACCGGTGAAATCATCCGCCGGGATGGCGGGGTCATCCCGTGCAGTCACGATGGTGGTGGGTGTGCTCACCTTTTCAAGGGCGTCTTTGTCTATGGCATACTCCCGGAAATAGGACTCGGTGTCGAACCCTATGTTATACCTTTCGAAGAGCGCATCCGTAAGGGACCGGATGGTGTCCTTCGTCGTGATGCCCGTGAAATCGTACAGGTGGGGGAAACACTCCTGTTTCAGCGCCAGGGACCGCCGCCATTTCTTGAGGAAATAGGAACGCAGCAGCCAGCTCCGGTCGATGGCATCGGTGGCCCTGCCCGGATTGATCACGGGGCTCACGGATACGATGTGGCGCAGGTTCGCGATGGGCTTTTCCGTGCACCTCCTGGCTATTCTGAGAGCGAAGTTGCCCCCCAGGGAAAACCCCATGAGAAGACATGGAGCGCTTCCCGTCAGGTCAGCGGCCTCTTTTACGGCATTGAAGACCTCGTCGAGCATGATGGCGCGAAAGATGCCCTCGTTCAGGTGATGGGTGTTTCCGTGGTCGCGATAGTTGAGCCGGAACACTGAAAATCCCTTTTCGTAGAAGAACCTGCCCGAATGGAGAATGTAGGTGGATTCGGCGCTGCCTTCCCACCCGTGCAGGAGTATCACCAGGCCCTTCCGAGGCAGCGCCGGATGGGGAGAGAAAAAGCCCTGGAGCCGCACGCCGTCACCGGCATGGATGATCATCTCCCGGGATGAATCCCTCATGGGGTTTCTGCCCACGGCCCGGATCTTTGCCGAGGCCAGGACGGTCTGGGTATAGCGCCCCTGCAGATACCTCGGGGGGATGAATCTGTCATTGTCCGCCATATCCCCGTCCCCCACCGGTGTTCATGGCCCCGCGGGAAGAGGCCTTCAGGAGACCATGAGGTTCAGCGGCTCGATGAAGGCCGGGTCTTCCTTGTCCATGATCTCCACGATGTGCTTGTTCAGCCGCCACTTGTGCTCCCTGAAGATGGTCCTGCCCTTGGTGAAGGTTCGGGCGTAGGCAATGGCCTCCTTCATGAGCTCTTCCTCTCCCTCGCAGGCCTTGATCACCATCCTGCACTCCTCGAGCTCCTTGCCCGTCGCCCTCTTGCCCGAGTACACGCACTCCTCGAGCTTGTGGTACGGCATGGCCTTCTTCATCATGGCGAGCATGCCCGGCAGGAAGGGGATGTTGATGTCCACCTCGGGGAAGCAGAAGTACCCGCGGTCGGAACGCATGAACCGGAAGTCGCAGGTGCAGAATATGATGGCGCCGTCGCCGAAGGCATGCCCGTTCATGGCTGCGACGACCGGCATGGGGATGGTCAGTATGCGCTTGAAGAGCTTGTTGAGTTCGTACATGAAATCCTTGATGGCCTGCGTCTGGTTCTTGCCCAGGGCATCCATCATCCAGGTCAGGTCGATCCCCAGCGACCAGTTCTTCTTGTCGCTGGAAGCCAGCACGATGGACTTCATCTCCTGGTCCGCCTCGATCTCGTCCAGGGCCCGGAGCATGCCGGCGGCAAAGGCCGGATTGTGCCTGTTCTCTGCGGTGTTCATTGTCAGGATGGCCACGGTCCCATCCTTTTTCCATTCCACAACAGCCATGGTAGCCTCCTCCGATGGGATATCAGCCACCATACCACAGATGAGCACAGAATTGGAAATTCATTTGCAGCTCAAGGAGCTTTATCCCGGCAAGTATCTGAAGAACGAGGAGATCTTCCGCCGGTCCTACCCCGCCTGACTGCATGCCGGCAGGAAGATGGTGAAGGTCGAGCCTTTGCCCGGCTCGGAATGGAGGCTGAGACATCCGCCCGACTGCCTCACGATGGTGTACACGATGGTCAGCCCCAGCCCGCTCCCCTTGCCTATCGACTTGGTGGTGAAGTAGGGATCGAACACGTGGGATGCGGTTTCCTCGTCCATCCCCGTGCCGTTGTCTCTCACGACGAGCTTCACGTACTCTCCGGGCACCAGGTCCACATGCATGCCTGCAGATTCCTCGTCCACCAGGACACGCTCTGTGGAGAGCGCGAACGTCCCCCCCTTGGGCATGGCGTCCCTGGCATTGAGCGAGAGATTCATGATCACCTGCTCGAGCTGGCTCCTGTCCGCCAGGACAAGGCATCTCTCCTCCCCGAGAGAGAGCCCGAGTTCTATCCGGGGCCCCATGACCGGCAGCAGGAGTTCTTTCATCCCCACGATCACGTCGTTCACGTCCACCGGTTCCGGTTTCGCGGGCTGCTTCCTGCTGAAGGAGAGGAGCTGCTTGATGAGGGAGGAGGCGGCCGTCTTGACGTTCCTGATCTTGCCGATATTCCTGGTGACCGCCTCAGCGCTGCCGCTCTTCAGGAGGGCCAGGTCGCAGAACCCCTCGATGGCGGTCAGGTAGTTGTTGAAGTCATGGGCAATGGTTCCTGCAAGCCTCCCGACCGCCTCCATCTTCTGGGTCCGCAGCAGCTCATCCTCGAGATACTTGTACTCGGTGATGTCCCGCCCCCACCCCAGGATGCACTCCTTCTCTCCCAGGGTGAGAGGGACCGCGGACCAGAGGACTTGGCGCAGGTCCCCCGTTTTCGTCCTGAACCGGACCTCCTCGTTGCGCACCAGGCCCTGTTCCCTGATCTTCCTGACGAGCCTTCCGCGGTCCTCAGGCTTCTCCCAGATCTCGATCTCCAGTGAGGTGTGCCCCACGACCTCTTCCCTCGCGTAACCCGATGCCTTGAGGTATCCGTCGTTCACATCGATGTAGACGCCGTCTTCTAGGGTGGTGATGGAGACCCAGTCCGGGCTCGCCTGGAAGATCTTGGCGAACCTTTCTTCGGTCATCCTCAGTTCTTCCTGGATCCTCATGTGCTCCGTGATGTCAAAGGCATAACCCTCGAGGAAAAGGAGTTCGCCCTGAACTGAGAATACGCCGATGCCATGGTCCCAGACCCACTTGAGCTTTCCTTCGGCGGTGATGATGCGGTAGGCGATCTGAAAGTGGTCCCTCTTCACCAGGGCCTTCTGGATTTCGCTCCACACCATATCCCTGTCGTCGCCGGACATGACCCGGCCATAGGAGATCCTCCGGTTCCCGATGAGCTCCTCGCTGGAATACCCCGTGAGCCTGAGACACCCCTGGCTGACCGCCTCCATGGTCCATTCGTGATCGTTGCTGCAGCGGTACACCATGCCGGGGAGGTTGCTGATGAGGGTGAAGAGCTCCCTGCTGCGCTCGGAGAGGTCCTCCTCCATCCTGATGAGTGCCGTATGGTCCGAATAGACCTCCACGAGCTCCCCGGCGGGAAGCCGGTAGACGAAGCTCTCTCGCCATCCCGATATCCTCTTGTCCTGGTAGAAATACACCGGGAGATATTCCCCCTCCCCGGTCCGCCATACCCTGCACAGGGCCTGATACAGGCCCGACTCCCTGGATCCGGGGAAGGCGTCGATCAGGGTCCTTCCGACGATCTCTTCTCTGGGGATGTTGTCTATCCTCTCGGCTGCCTTGTTGAAGGCCAGGTACTCGAAGTCCTCACCATCCCCCACTGCCCTGAATATGGCGACGCCGCTCAGCGTGTTCTCCACCATGGCGCGGTACCGGGCCTCCGCTGAGCCCAAGGCCTCCTCCGTGCGCTTCCTCTCGGAGATGTCGATGGCCATGGAGAGGAAGTGCGGCCTGCCTCCATACTCGAAGACCTTGGTGAACAGGAGACAGTCGTGTATCCCCCCCGAAGCGCTGCGGAACCGGACTTCCCGGTTCTTGACCACACCCCTGTCCTGTCCCTCCCGTATGACTCTCTCCCTCTGGGCAGAATCGACCCAGAGACCGATGTCCTCCACGGTCCTGCCGATGAGCCCTTCCCTGCGGTATCCGCTCAGCTCGCAGAAGGCCTCGTTGACATCCACGATGGCGCCGTCACCGATGGTGGTGATGGCCGCCGGGATGGGATTCAGATTGAAGCACTGGGAAAAAAGATCCGTGTCCTCTCTCATGGGGGTCTACCCTGTCCCCTTGCTCTCCTCTCTATCATTCATAACGCCTTCTCCTGTGCAGTCAATAGAATGCGTTGTTTTCCGGTCATGACTGTATTATCCTCTGTCATCGAAAGCAGTAACCTTGCACCCTGTTTCATGCATGGAAAAAGGAGGTTTTCATGTCCACCATCCTGCTCAAGAACGGAACTGTCATCGACGGCACGGGCCGGGCGGGGTTTGCCGGCCATGTGATCGTCGACGGCGACACCATCGCAGGGGTCATCCCCAAAGGCACCGAACCCCCGCAGACAGACCTGGTCATCGATGCTGAAGGCTGCGTGGTGTGCCCGGGATTCATCGACATGCACTCACACGCCGACTGGGTGGTATGCCTGGAGGAAAACCCGGATATGCTGGGATGCCTCCTCGAGCAGGGCATCACGTCGGTGGTTGCCGGCAACTGCGGGTTCTCTCCCGCACCGATCAGGCAGGAGACCTTCGGCCGGTTCCAGCAGTTCATGCCGCTGATGGCGCGCATGCCGAGCTTCTCGTGGGAGGGCATGGGCCAGTTCCTCGACCGCGTCCAGGCCATCGGCCCGTGCGTGAATGTGGCGGAGCTGACAGGCCATGCAAGCATACGGTTTGCGGCGGGATCCGCCATGCGTGGCAGGATGAGCGGGGCTGAACTTCAGCAGGGCCTCGACCTCCTCGCCGGGTCCCTGGACCAGGGGTCCTGCGGGCTGAGCCTGGGCCTCGGCTACGAGCCGGGCATGTACTCGCCGCTCGATGAGCTCGAGGCCTTCTGCCGGGTGGCACGGGAGAAGGACAAGCCCGTGACCGTGCACCTCAAGGCCCTGTCCGCCCTCTCCCCCACCTACCCCCTGACCACCCTCGAGGCGCACAACCTGCTGGCCCTCAAGGAGATGCTCGGGGTGGCCCGCGCCACCGGTGTGAAGCTGCAGCTCTCGCACTTCATCTTCGTGGGCAGGAACAGCTTCTGGACAGAGGACAAGGCCATCCGCATGGTGGAGCTGGCACGGAACGACGGTGTGGACGTCATGTTCGACGCCTTCCCCTACACCTGCGGCAACACCACCATCTCCGTCGTTCTGCCCCACTGGTTCCTCAAGCGGGCACCCGAGGCTTACCGGAATCCCTGGCTGAAGCTGAGGCTCAGGATTGAGCTGGAGACCGGGTTCCGGCTCGTGGGATTCATGTACAACGACTTCCAGGTCATGACTATCGATCTCGATGGATATGAAGACCTCCAGGGGCTGCGCGTGACCGAGATCGCCCGGAAGTGGGGAACGACTCCCTTCGAGGCCCTGCTCCGGCTGTGTGCGCTGGGGAAATGGACCACCGTCGCCCTCTTCCACGCCTACAGCGGCGTGCCGGGAAGGGAGGAGGCCCTGAATTCCGTGCTCTCCCACGACCTCTGTCTCTTCGAGACCGACGCCATCACCACGGGCCGCGGCTATCCCAACCCCGCCGCCATGGGCACCTTCCCCCGGCTCTGCGGCCCCCTGGTGCGGGAAGGGAAGCTCTTCACCCTGGAGCAGGCCGTTCACCGGTCCACCCATGCCAGCGCCAAGCGCTTCGGCATCACGGACCGCGGGATCGTACAGAAAGGCAAGGCGGCAGACCTCGTGGTCTTTGACCCGGATACCATCTCGGACACGCCTCCGTCAGGGGCAAAACCCGCAGGAAGGCCCGCCGGGATCAGGCACGTGCTCGTCAACGGGAAGCAAGCGGTGAAGGATGGTGCCATAACAGCCGAGCTGCGGGCGGGGCGGGTGTTGCGGGTCTAGACCCGACGGCAGAACATTACGTTCCTGGCGGTGCGCCTGCAAGCAGGTCCTGGCATTCTTCATCCCCGGGTGCTATGGTGTTCACACACAGAGGACGGCATGGAACCCATAGCGGAAACCCTCGTGGAGCAGACCTGGCAGGAGGTGGCGGAGTACAGCCAGGACCACGCCACCAGCGAGATGAAGAAGATCGGGGAAGATCAGCCCGATCTCCTCTCGTTCATGGTGGAGTTCACGCAGGACCTCGATCCCCAGTCCATAGACATGGGCATCTACCTGTTCTTTGTCGTGTACCGGATCTTCGAGAAGGGGTATGCCGGGAAGATCGGACAGGTTTCCGCCGACGAGATCATCGAATGCTACGAGGCCAACGCGGAGCTCATGGAAAGCCTGGAGTCGGCCCATTACCGGTTCCTGGAGAGGGCCGCCGAGGTCCAGCTCGCAAGCCAGCCGTACGTGATCAAGTATGTGGTCGACGCATTCTTCGAGGTCCCTGAGGATGACGAGCTTGACCCCCTGAGCGATGAGGACATCGGCTATCTCTTCCTTCTGCTGAAGACGGTCATCGATGTGCTGAACCAGAAGACCGACACGTGAAGGGATATTCCCTCCACGTGCAGTATCCAGGATGGGCGAGCCTCCCGGGTTTTATGCAGCGCACTCCGTCAAAACAAAGTCCTTTCCGCATACTGCAGAAAAGAGCCGGTTGAGTTGCTCGATCGTCGGTATGGCCGTCCCTTGCTCATATCGTGCATAGGTGTTGTGAGATTTCATCCCCATGCGTCGTGAAACCTCGATGAGAGTTAAACCGCTCTTTGCCCTTTGCCATCTGAGTAAATAGGCGATCAAGGTGCGCTGGTCCTCCGAACCAACCTCAAAATAATCACCTCGACCGGGATACACCTTTACCTTGAAGCCCTCCTTGTTCACCACTGCCTCGATTGCGTCCGCCACCATATCGAACGCTTCTTTCTTCGTGCGCCCCTGAGTAAACACTCCGATCATGGAGACGTCCGCCGCCCAATATCTGCCGTGTTTGCCGATTCTTCCTTCTAGTCGCATGACCGGTCTCCCTTTGCCTGCCTTATGATGTTCTGAACTGTGTATTCATTTATTTCGACATGACGGGGTATGGGAATCTCCCTCGTCCCATCCGACCAGACATCATGTCGGCCGCCGTGTCTGAGAAAATACCATCCCATGGATCTCAGCCTTTTCTCGAGGTCGCGCCTCTTCATGCGCCTGTGTATTACACATATATGTGTAATTGTCAATAGTGTGCAGCAACTTCAATCCAAATATCTTATTGGCAGTTCTAAGCCAAGCATGAGACCTGTTGAGTCATTTCTGAAATTCGATTGTGACAAGAAGAATGTTTATGAATTGAGTTCGACCTTCCAGGTCGTCTCAATCCATGAACATTACATTCGGTTTCTCAGATCCCGTGAGACTGAACAGATTATCGCAGGAATCATCAGTATGGGCAGAGCAATGATATTTAACGCATAATCTACAGTTCTTGGCAAGGCTCTTTGGTGATCTTCAATATAAGCAAACCGTCATGTTTGGTGCGAATTCTACACATAAGTTTGATCAGGAACTCTTACTGCTTAATGAGCCGGCTTTTGCGCTCGAATAAGCTTCGGTCTTGAGTGGCAAGGTTTTCATTATTGGAGGCCTCTTTGTAGACCTGTGCAGCCTCCACCCTCTTGCCATCCGATTCGTATATATAGCCCAGCAACAGATATGGATCAGCCGTGGCAGGCTTTGTTGCGATGACCTTTTGGAGTACGCTGGTTGCCACCGCTGAGTTTCCCGCATGGTGCTCGTAATAGGCAAGCGTGTAGCCGTATTTTGGATTAGGGCTGATCTCGTAGGCCTTCCGGAGCATTTTCAACGATTCCGATGGATGCTCCTTACCCAGTAATACACCGAGATTATATGGCGCCTCAGCCATCTGAGGGTCGTATTTATATGCAAGTCGGAAGTGTTCCTCCGCCTCCTTGTTCTTCTTCTGCTCTGCTAAAAGCAGTCCCAGGTTCAAGTGCGCCGCTGAACTGCGGGGATCGAGCTTCAGGGCTTTACGGAGTGACTGCTCGGCATTTTGAAAATCCGTAAGACGGGCATAGGCCAATGACATGTTGACCAAAGGAACGGGTGTTCGCGGGTCGCGCTGGGCAGCTATCCCGTATGATTCCAGGGCCTGCTTCGGGTATCCGGATCTCAGGAAGTAGTTCCCCATGTTGTAGTATGAGCTCCAGTGATCCGTCCGGATTAAAAGTGAATTGACATATTCCTGCAGCGCTCTATCCACGTTCTGGCGATCCGTTTCCCCAATCTCCGACTGGGGAAAACCCGCCAGTGCAGCCACTGCCCGGATACGTACGATACGGTACTCGTCACCCGTGGCCTTGACCAGAGCTCGATATGCCTTGTCTGACGGGTATTCAGAGAGCGCTTCTGCAGCCGCTGAGCGGACAAGCCCAGAAGGATCGTTCATGGCCAAAAGAATTATCGGCCATTTATCCTGACGGGGGCAGGGACGCAAGAGCCGGATGAGCGATACGGCGAAGATTTCGTCGCGGACCTCGCTTTTGAGATAGGCAGCGATGTCGGGCAGCTTCGACCAGTCTCGCTTCCGCGCCGCATCGATAAGACTCGTGCGGTGCATGAAGGGAGCCTGGTAATCTCGCTTTCGCCACTTGCGGACGTTTACGTCGGACCACTTGGCGTCCTTATCGGTGTGACAGATATTGCAGGCATTGGGGGACTTGTAAGCAATCGTGGATGCCGGTACCGGCGGCAGCAGTGAGTGGTCGCTCCGCTTCATCCGCGCAAACTCCGTCATGGGCATGTGGCACGATACACAGCGGTTCCCGGGGGATTCCTGGGAGTGTTTCGTGTGTGCCGGGGCGTTCTTCACGTGGGACTCGTGGCATGGCAGACAGTCGTTATTGAGTTTTTCCTTTGCCTTGAAGCGGTAGCGTCCGCTCGATGTGTGGCAATGCAGACAATCGAGCTTGCCGGACTTCACGCAGGGGTTCATGAGCCATGTCGTGTGGGTGAAATTCTCCCCCAGGTCCCGGCCGTCGGGGTAGTAGTCAAGATTCTCCAGGGCTACGAGATCGTAATGATCGAAGAACCTGTCTCCTGGTATGAAGGTATTCGTTATGGGCACCATCTTGGCGTGGCAGGGGGCACAGGTGTCGTTTTTCTGGGCCGGCGTGAATTTCTTCCAGCTGATGATCTTGAGATCCGCCGGGACCGTTCCCTCCGGGGTTTCAGCACAGACTCGATTGTGCTCCTCGCTGGGCCCATGGCAGGCCTCGCAGTTGATACCCGGCTCGCGCCAGACGGTCCGATAAACGTCCGTTTTCGGGTCGTAGTTGGTCGAAAGCTGGCTCACGTGGCAGCTGTAGCACTGGGAGTTGAATGTGTATTCGGGATCTTTCCAGTGAAAGGGCGCCTCAGGCCTCTGATCAGGGATGTGGCGAATGCCGCTTGCAGCAGTGTCGAGCCACTCTTTGCGGTTCATGTCGTAAGCCACAGGCAGAGTCTGCAGCCGCCCCTTCTTGAGGGTTGTGAGAAAGTAGAAGACGTTCTTTCCCCCCATCACATGCTCTATTTTGTAGGTCCTTGTCCCTTTCGGGCCCTTCTCCGTCATGAACCCGCCCTCAGGCGAGACGTTCATACGGTAGCGGTACTTGCCGATGACGATGTCCTTTGCCTGAGGGGTGAGTTTTTCCTTGGCGAGCGTTGCCGAGTAGGGTTGCATTGCCAGGCCGTGAAAGGATGTGGACCACAGCTTGTAGAACTTCTCGTGGCACTTGATGCAGCTTGCGGAGCCGGCATAGTCGGATTGGTTGGGGTTCTTCTGCCCCGCCGAGATGCTCGGGGCGATGGGGCTCTGCCCGGAAAGACCCCCTTCCAGGATCAGGCTCACGAGCAGGACAGAACCGAACAGCAGAAAAAGCTTTTTCATTTACCAAGACCCTTCACTTATGAATGTTGCCGCCCTCATCGACGTCTTTATCACATCCCAAAATTCCTTGCCAGTCCCGTTGCTTTTTCATGTACTTGCACATCCGTTTCATGAAATGGTACTATCCTAATATAGCTGTGATCGGAGCTGTCACCGGTATTTTCGTTGCGATTGTTATCCCTTCTACTTTTATAAGGAGCTTGTCCCGATGGAGATGAAACAGGTAAGCGATAACTGCTTTGCGGTCCTGTGCGAGAAGAACCGTGTGTGTGACGCCAACTCGGGCCTCATCAACCGGGCCGGGGGTGTTGTCATCGACACGCAGTCGGACCTGGCCCATGCGCGGCAGATGATCGAGTTATTCAGCAAGGTGTGGCCCGCCATGCCGAAACGCGTCATCAACACGCATGAAGATGGTTATCACGTCTGGGGCAACCAACTCTTCAAAGGAGCGGAGATCATCGCCCACCGCTCCGTGCCCGAGCGGATGAAGACCGTCGCCGATCCGGAGGAGACCCGGAAACTGCTTCACGGTGTCGACCGGTTCATCACACGCCTTGTACTCAAGGCGCTCCACCCTGGCGTCGCGGCTGTGGGGCAGCAATTGCTCGAGGACTATAACTTCGACGGCATCGAGTTGGTACTGCCGACGACCTTGAAAGATTGTTAATAATATGTTTTATTGAGAATAAAGGAAAAGTACGCAATGAAAGATAGACCAACGGACCAGAAACGAATCAGCGGCCTCACCCTGGCTGGGATAGTATCAACCCTAGTGCTCCTGGCTGGTGTGCTGCCTCTAATCGCCATGGGTGCAGAAAGTGACGAAGAGCTGGCAAAGGAGTCACAGAATCCCCTTGCTGCGCTGATCAGCCTGCCTATCCAGAACAACTGGGATTTCGGGATCGGCCCGGCGGATGCCATGCGCTATACGCTCAATGTGCAGCCTGTCATCCCGTTTTCGCTTACCAGTGACTATAACCTTATCACCAGGACCATCGTGCCGTATATCTATGCTGAAGCCCCTGTGAAGGGTGGTGATAACGAGTCCGGCCTGGGCGACACCACGCAGAGTTTCTTTCTATCGCCAAAGGATAATCTCGGTGGATGGATCGTGGGCTTCGGGCCGGTGTTCCTCTATCCTACAGCAAGCAACGACACACTCGGCAGCGAAAAGTGGGGCACAGGCCCGACAGGTGTTGTAGCGAAGCAGGAGAGCGGCTTTACGTATGGCCTGCTCTTCAACCACATCTGGTCCTTTGCAGGGGATGGTGATCGCGCCAATGTCAGCGCAACGTTCCTCCAGCCTTTATTCTCCTATACCACCAAGACCTACACGTCGTTCGGCGTGAACACCGAGTCCACCTATGACTGGGAGAACAGACAGTGGACCGTGCCGATCAACGCTACCATCACCCAGATGCTGAAGATCGGCGGCCAGCCCCTGAGCTTCCAGTTGGGCTACCGCTACTATGCCGAAGCCCCGGATGGCGGTCCGGACTGGGGACTACGTTTCGCCATAACCTTCCTGTTCCCCAAGGGGTGATAGGGGATCTGCTACCCGAAGATAGCCCTAAATCATTTCGTTTCAAGAAATTCTTTGAAACTGATGATAATGGTGCCAAACTGTAGTGTTTGAAATAAGATGCCCTGGGTTTTGAAATACCGACTCAGCTCGTTGCCTCTGACATATTATGTCTCCCGATGAATATGCAGGAGTGTCCAACTTTTAAAGAGTTAGCTTTTCTTCATGGGCGCACTCTATTCCGTATGGCTGTTCCGTAATACTCATGGAGTCAGTCTGACTTGTCTCATTTTTAATTCCACTCATTTGCCAGTTTCTTGGCCTCTCCTATTTGCGCCCGGATCATCATGGGGGAAAGTTGATCAGATGCACTTACTGCTTAATGTGCTGGCTTTTCCACTCGAATAAGCTGCAGTCTTGCCTGTCGATTGCACCGGAGTTAGTAATGACTACTACTCTCTCTTCAGCCGATTCATGCCTTGAATCATTGGGTGCCACCCATACACGCACGTGAACATGAACTTATCCATTCGAACGTCCTCGGGATCGTTGTCATTGATGGTCGACATATAGCCGAAGGTGAGGCTCAGGTTGTCGTTGATGGTGTACCCGAGCGTGAGTCCCAGGCCGAGCATGTTGATTTTATCCCCCTCGACGCCGTCGATGGTCGCTTTGCCGCCGGTGTACCAGTTGGCGTCGATCGCTCCCCAGAAGAACTCGGTGAAGTCGCGCGTCAAGTGAGCGTCGAGCTGGAACTTCGGGTCGGTCTTCATCGAGCTGCCAGACGATGGGGAAACCAAGACGCCCATACCAGCGGTTCTGCCCGATATTCAGGGGCTGGTCGTTGTCGTACTCTCCGATGGGCAGCGCCAGGTCGGCGAGCAGGTCCACTGAGAACCCCGGCTCATAGCGCAGGAGATCAGGGATGTTTTCCTGCGCCAGCGGGCCGAGGACATTGATGTCGAACTCGAGCATCGGGTCGCCGTACCCCCTGGCCGATTGGGGTACGGTATTGCCGGCCACGGTGGCCTCGGCCGAAATCCGCCCCATGGGCAGGAGTATTACACCCATGGCAGGGCGACCGAGCAGAGTGAAGGTGTGCGCATAACACGCAATGGCCATTGTAGCGTTGATATTCGCGTCCGCCGTTATGTGACCGGAAGGATCGAAAGGGTTCGTGTTACCACTCAACGTCTCATAGACGAGCGGCACTGCATTTGCCTCCGACAG
>JALOOZ010000126.1 GCA_025454155.1 Thermodesulfobacteriota bacterium | reverse complement strand
CACTCACCAGCATGAGCAGTGTCGAGCATGGAAGATGAAAATTGGTGAGAAGGACATCTACCGCCTGAAAAGAGAACCCGTTGTAGATGAAAATATCCGTTGAACCCTTACCCTGCATGATATTGCCGCATGTATGCATGACATGCTCCAGCACCCTCGTTGTAGTGGTTCCTACAGCCACGATCCTTCTTCCCTCATTCATGGCCCCCTGAATGATCCGGGCAGCCTGAGCGGAAACGGAATACTCCTCTTTGTGCATGACATGTTCTTCCACCTTTCGTGCTCGGACGGGCTTGAAGGTTCCAGGACCCACATGTAGGGTGAGAAAGACCACGACGACCCCCTCAGAGGCAAGGTTCTCTAGTATCTCAGGGGTAAAATGGAGCCCCGCCGTGGGAGAGGCCACAGACCCGTCATGGAGGGCATAGACGGTCTGGTAGGTCTCACGGTCCGATGCCTCGGCCTCACGTTCGAGATAGGGTGGGAGGGGCATTGTCCCCTGCGTGAGAATACATCCCGGGTCAGAGAAGGACACTATGTATTCATCCCCCACCCGCTCATCGATATATCCCGACAGGCCCTCCTTGAAAAATATCCTCGCACCCTGCCGCGGTTTCTTCGATGCCTTGATGAGACAGCGCCACCTGGCAGGCTCCAACTCCTTGAGAAGAAGTACTTCGGCGCCACCCCCCGTCTCCTTTATGCCCATAAGACGTGCGGGGATGACCTTTGTGTCGTTGAGCACCATCACATCACCCGGGCCAAGAAAGGTGCCGAGGTCTTCAAACCGCCGGTGAAGGATCCTCCGGCCCGCGCGATCGACCACAAGCATCCGTGCCTTCCCCCTCGGCAGGGGATATCTCGCGATGAGTTCCCTGGGCAGGTGATATGAGAACCGTGCAGTCTCCACCAGAGTTACATCCCTGCCATGCGCCTGCTCACATAGATGATGAGAAGGCCGGAAAAAGCGGCGATGATTCCGACCGCCTGAAGTCTACCGTTGCGCACTTTCTGGATGTACTGAGCAAAGGACTTGACCTTGCCAGGGAAGAGCATGTACGGAACAGCCTCAACAATGAACACCAAGCCCAATACACTCAAGAAGTAGTCCATAGGTGTGGTCTTATAACCAAGTTGGCATGCGTACGTCAATCCTGCATCGATTTGCAGTATTCCTCATTCAATAAATGAGCCTGGACGGTCTTGTCCATGCACTCCGGATCTGACCCATAGAGAGCGGTCTGGCCATTGATCCCTCTGGCTTTCCCGTATCTGAGGCAGATACCCGCTGCAATCATCAGATTTGCCTCTTTCGCATCACCCCTGAGAACGCACAGCGGTCCAGGCACATCTGCAATCTTCATGAAGGTATTGCCCGAAGCGATAAAGGAGGAAAGGACCTTGTTCTCTTCATCGTCGCGGCCCACGACAAGGACAGTGACCTCGTCAAGAATGAATTTCCTTCCCACTACATCGAGCACGAGATCTTCCTTGAGAGGCAGTCCGGGAGAAAAGCGTTCATAGGTCCTTCTGACCTTCTTGGAGATCTGCTCCTGAGTAAGAAGACATCCCCCCGCAGGAGTGGGGATGAGGTCTTCGGTGATACCATAGGCAAGGGCCTTCTCTATCTGGATCTTCCTCCCCCTGCCCCTGATATCCCAGAGCGCACCCCTGTCGACGATACCAAGTCGCTCAGGAAGTGTCTCTACCATGTTCCGGGCACACAAGGGCCTCAACAGGATGTCCTCGAGTCCGGATTCCTTTTCTATGGCACGCATGACGTGCCCTCTTTGCGACATGGGTCTCTGACCAAGGACCTCGCCGGTTATCACAAAGGATGCTTGCAATGTTTCAAGGAGAGCGTTGGCACGCCTGAGCATCCCGATCTTGCAGTCTATGCATGGGTTCAGGTGCTTGCCGAATCCATGGCGGGGGGCCTTTATGATGCTGATCATGTCTTCCGTGTAATCCACAATGAGGCTATTCAATCCATATCGCTCGCGATGCACGGCCGTAAATGTATCGGGGTCCCTCAGCGCCCCGAAGCCAAAGAAGGGTGAACAGAAAAACAGGGGGATCACCTCTATCCCCTGATCCTCCATCAACCTTATTGCCAGAAGACTGTCCAGTCCACCGGAGTAGAGGGCAAGACAGCGCCTCGGGGTTTTGTCATTCATTGTTCATTCCCTTTCTCTATGGATGAGAAAAACAGCCAAGCGATCTATTCCGGGAAAAAACATGAAGAATAGCAGGGTTTTTCGAATGCACTCCATCAAGACAAGAAAATAAAGTCTATACCTCACACACATGAGGTATAGACTTCGCATGGCGGGAGCGACGAGACTTGAACTCGCGACCTCCGGCGTGACAGGCCGGCGTTATAACCGATCTTAACTACGCCCCCTTACTTCCTCATCAGCATGGTAGGCGGAACAGGGATTGAACCTGTGACCTTCGGCTTGTAAGGCCGACGCTCTCCCAACTGAGCTACCCGCCCTGATTGTTTCGATCAGAACTACTTGTTGACGACTTCCTTGAAGGCTTTTCCTGCCCTGAATCGGGGGGCCTTGGATGCCCTGATCTTGATGGTCTCTCTGGTCCTGGGGTTGACGCCCTGCCGTGCTGCCCTCTGAGCAACATCAAAAGTTCCGAAACCGACCAACGTGACCTTGTCTCCCTTTTTCAGCGCCTGCTGAATGGCCTCGGTGGTGGCATTGATGGCCTTCTCCGCAGCTGCCTTGGGGATGCCCGCCTTATTCGCCACAACGGATATCAATTCTGTCTTCGTCAAAGCATACCTCCTATAAAAAGATATTGTTTTTTCCCATGCCCAAGTGCCTTCGAACGGTAACAATATTTAGAATGGCTGTCAATAGCTCAGTTGAGGGCCCATGCGATTATTTCGTCCATATGTTCCACAAGATGAACCCGAATTCCCCGGAGAATATCCTTGGGTGTCTCATCCAAATCCTTCTCGTTTTCAACAGGAATGAGGACCGTATCCATACCGGCCTCCTTCGCTGCCAGAAGTTTCTCCTTGAGCCCCCCCACAGGCAGTATCCTGCCGCCCAGCGTCAGTTCGCCTGTCATGGCCAGTTCATTCTTCACGCTTCTGCCAGTCAGGGCCGATACGAGCGCAGTTGCCATGGTGATGCCTGCCGAAGGTCCGTCCTTGGGGACCGCTCCTTCGGGGATATGGATGTGGATATCGAGGTTGTCATAGAAATCCTTTTCAAGCCCGAGTTCCCCGGCACGGGATCTTACATAGCTCATGCCGGCCTGGGCTGATTCCTGCATGACATCGCCCATCTTTCCTGTCAGGAGCAGCTTCCCCTTTCCCGGAACGACAGTGGTCTCCACCCTGAGCAGGACACCGCCGGCTTCAGTCCAGGCGAGTCCGTTCACAACCCCCACATAGTCCTTTCTCTCGCGTTTGGGGATCCGGAAGCGCGGAACGCCCAGCAGGTCGTGTACGGTCTTCCCGGAGATGACCGGTTTCTTCCTGGCATCCCCCGAGACTATCCCCTTGACAAGCTTGCGGCAGATGGAGGATATCTCCTTCTCCATATTCCTTACCCCTGCCTCCCGGGTATACTCATGGATGATGGTGCTGATGGCCTTCCTTGAAAATTCTATGCCCCGGCCATCCAGCCCGTGAAGCTTTATCTGTTTCGGTATTATGTGGCCGGCAGCAATCTTGAGCTTGTCATAAGATGTATAGCCTTCCAGGTGGATCAATTCCATCCGGTCGAGGAGGGGAGCCGGTATGGCATTCGTGGTGTTGGCGGTCGTGATGAACATGACCTTTGACACGTCGTAATCGACATCCAGGTAATGGTCATTGAAGGCATTGTTCTGTTCGGGGTCGAGGGCCTCCAGCAGTGCGGCCGAGGGATCACCACGAAAATCCACACTCATCTTGTCCACCTCGTCCAGCAGGAAGACGGGATTGGAGGTACCCGAGCGCCTGATGCCCAGGATGATCTTGCCTGGCATGGCTCCAATATAGGTGCGGCGGTGGCCCTTGATCTCGGCTTCATCCCTCACACCACCCAGCGATACCCGCACGAACTTCCTTCCCACAGCCCGTGCGATGGACCGACCAAGCGATGTCTTGCCGACACCCGGAGGACCGACAAGGCACAGGATGGGTCCCCTGGTGGATCCGACCATCTGCTGGACCGCCAGGTATTCCAGTATCCTTTCCTTAACCTTGTCCAGACCGTAATGGTCTTCATCCAGAACCTGCTGGGCAAATGTTATATCTTTCTTGTCGTCGGTGATCTCGTTCCAGGGCAGCACAAGGAACCAGTCGATATAATTCCTGATCACCGTTGCCTCAGCGCTCATGGGAGGCATCATGCGGAGCCGCCTGAGCTCAAGAAGTGCCTTTTCTCTTGCATGGGTCGGCATGTTCTTGATCTTCAGCTGTTTCTCGAGTGCAGAGACCTCATCTTCAGCGCCTTCCATGGGAACCCGCTGGGGCTGCATCTGTTCATGGGCTGTGGCCTTCTTGGAGGTTGAGGATTTCTGCCTCACCTGCTCTTTCAACCCGGCCTGGATCCTGGCAATTTCCACCTCGGATTGAAGAAAGTCGTATATCCGCGCCAGCCGGGATTCTATATGATTGTTTTCGAGGATCTCCTGCTTCTTCTCGGTCTTGAGGGTGGTATAGGAAACCACGATGTCAGAGACCATGCCAGGGTCTTCCTGGGCCTCCATCTTCTCCAGGACATCAGATGCGATGTCTATTGAATTGAGGACCACGTACTCCTTAAAGCACTCCAGTACGAGCCTGCGTAATGCCTCGGCCTCGTGCTCGTCTGCTATGAAGTCGATGAACGGTTCGGTGGCTGCGAAGAGATGATCTTTCAGGTAGTGAACATCCTTGATGTTCTGCCTGTTCTTTCCCTCTATGAAGACCTTTATGGATCCATTGGGAAGCCTCAGCAGCTGGAGGATGGAAGAAGATACCCCTACGGCATGGATGGTTTCCTGCATGGACTCACCCTCATCCGGCCGTTTCATGCAGCATACAAGGACATCTTCTTTTGCCTCAAAGGCAGCGCTCACCACCTTGACGGTCTTGTCGTTCTCTATGAACAGTGGAATGATGGTATGCGGAAACACTACGACATCCCTCAGAGACAGGAGGGGGAAGACATGCTCTGAAGCTTCGATTTTCATTGTGAGAGAGTATTATGCCTGAGAGGATTTCCTCTCATACACGATGATGGGCGGTTTCCCCTTGAACACCACATCCTGGCTTATGATGCACTCCTTGACGCCTTCCATGTCAGGGATCTCGTACATGATATCGAGCATGATGCCTTCCATGATGGAGCGCAGCCCTCTCGCACCTGACTTGCGCTTCATGGCCTCGGCTGAAATGGCCTTCAGCGCATCCTTGGTGAAGGTGAGGTCAACCCCCTCGAGTTTCAGGAGCGCCTGGTACTGTTTGACCAGGGCGTTCTTCGGCTCGGTGAGGATGGCGATCAAGGCGTCCTCGTCCAGTTCATGAAGCGTCGATACGACAGGCATGCGGCCTACAAATTCTGGGATAAGACCGAACTTGATGAGGTCTTCAGGCTGGATGTTCTTCAAGATCTCGCCGATGTCTTTTTCCTTCTTGCCCGTAATCTCGGCGACAAAACCGATGGTCTTCTTGTCGAGTCGCTGGGAGATGATCTTGTCGAGCCCCACAAAAGCTCCACCGCATATGAAAAGGATATTGGTGGTGTCGATCTGGATGAACTCCTGCTGGGGATGCTTGCGTCCTCCCTTGGGTGGTATGGATGCCATGGTGCCTTCGATCATCTTGAGCAGGGCCTGCTGAACGCCCTCCCCTGAGACATCCCTGGTGATGGACGGGTTGTCGCCTTTGGATGCGATCTTGTCGATCTCATCGATGTAGACGATCCCTTTCTGGGTTCTCTCCACATCGTAGTCCGCGTTCTGGAGGAGGTTTACGATGATGTTCTCGACGTCCTCTCCCACATATCCCGCCTCGGTCAAGGTGGTGGCATCCGCGATGGTGAAGGGTACGTCCAGTATTTTCGCCAGGGTCTGCGCAAGAAGCGTCTTGCCGGATCCTGTCGGTCCGATGAGCATGATGTTGCTCTTGCTGATCTCCACCCCGCCGATACTGGTGTTGGACTCGATACGTTTATAATGGTTGTGAACAGCCACGGACAGGACGCGCTTGGTCATCTCCTGGCCGATGACATATTCGTCGAGGACTTCCTTTATCTCAGAGGGTTTGGGGATATTGGACGAGGTGCTGAAATGCCGATACTCGCCTTCCTCTTCGGCAAGAATCTCGTTGCAAAGGGCGATACATTCATCGCAGATATACACATCAGGTCCGGCGATGAGCTTGCGCACTTCTTCCTGGGATTTCCCGCAGAAGGAGCACCTCAGACCGGGCCTGTAGTGATCGTTAATTTTTGGCATCCGCCTTCTCCCCGTCTTTCTCCTTGGTGAGTCTCTTAAAGATCACATGGTCGATTATACCATACTTCTGTGCCTCTGTGGCATCCATGAAATAATCACGCTCTGTATCGACACCTACTTTATCAATAGGCTGGTTTGTGTGCTTTGACAAGATCTTCGTGAGGGCCTCTTTCAGCCGAAGCATCTCATTCACCTGGATGTTTACGTCGGTAACCTGGCCCTGCACACCGCCCAGGGGCTGATGGATCAGTATGCGCGCATGCGGCAGGGAATACCTCATCCCCGCTTCACCTGACGCCAGGAGAACGGCTGCCATGGAAGCCGCCTGCCCTATGCATATGGTGCTGACCTTGGACTTGATATATTGTATAGTGTCGTATACCGCCATGCCGGCCGTCACTGAACCACCCGGTGAGTTGATATAGAAGAAGATATCCTTGTCCGGATCTTCGGATTCCAGAAACAGAAACTGGGCCACCAGCAGGTTGGCGATATCGTCGTTGATCTCGGTCCCCAACATGACGATCCGGTCCTTGAGCAGCCTAGAGTAGATATCATAGGATCGTTCACCTCTGCTGGTCTGTTCCACAACGATGGGAACCAGGGTCATGCGGTTTTCTCCTCCATGCTTTCCACTTCGACAAGAGTGGATCTCTCTACGATATGATCGAACACCTTCCTCTCCAGTAT